>JBGAMO010000148.1:0-12228 GCA_044222845.1 Phycisphaerales bacterium | reverse complement strand
AAGATGGGGGTGCGCAAGCACGAAGACACCTGGAAGCGATCGCCCAACCTGACCGGCACCGGGGCGATCCACATGAAGAGCTTTCACTGCAAAATGAGCGACGACAGCCTGACGTATCTGGACCAGCAGATCAACGAATGGCTGGACGCTCACCCGCAGTACGAGGTGAAGTTTGTCACCACGGCGGTGGGTGAATGGACGGGCAAAATCAAGGAACCGCAGATGGTGGTACAGGTCTGGGTGTAACACTCAGCGCTTTTTGCGCTGGGCAAGAAGCCATTGCGGCAAACCCGGATCGGCGTACGCGGCGTCCCACGAGTTGTGGTTGGCGTCGGGAAGTTCGGTGTACTTGGGGTCGGCGCCGGCCTTTTTAAGTGCCTCGATCATGTCGCGGGACTGCTGGGGCGGCACCACGTCGTCCTTGCCGCCGTGGAAGCACCAGATGGGCAGGTCCTTGATCTGCGTCGCGACCGACGCGGGATCGCCGTAACCGCAGATCGGCACGAGGGCGGCCCATGTCCTGGGGTGCGCTGCGCCGATGGTCCACGTGCCATGGCCGCCCTGGGAGAGACCGCTCAGGTACAGGCGATCCGGATCGGTGCTGAACTTCTCGCCGACAGCCGAGAGGCTCGCCATCACATAGGCATCGAAGTCCTCCCATTGCTGCTTCTGATTCGGTTTCTGGGGGAAGACGACGATGCACGGCCAGCGGCCACGGTCGCGAAGGATGGAGTTTCCGATCCCCTGGCCAACCTGCTTGAGGCCGTCGGTCCCGCACTCGCCGGAACCGTGCAGGAACATGATGACGGGCCACTTTCTGGCCGGGTCGTAGTCTTTGGGCACGTACACGACGTACGCAAGGGTGTCGTCGCCGACTTTGACGGTGAAATCGATGAAGCCGGTCGTCGGGCCGGGCGCCGTGCGTGTGGTGAACGGGGCCGCCGCGGCAAGAATGCCGGTCGCGGCGATAAGAAAGGGAATGGCGAGGTGGGTATTCATGTGTCACTCCAAAGGCGGATGAAACCGTCGGGGGCGTGGAGGGTATCAGAACTGTTGGGCGTACACTCAGTAACGGGCCGGAACTTGAGGCCACGCCTCAGCCCGCCACAATAGGGATTCATGTTCGTACCGCAGCATCATCTCCGTTTCGGTCTGGCCGCGTTCGCGGCGGTGTGCTCGATCGGTCTGGCCGACCCGCCGGCAGAGCCACCGCCGGTCCCGCCCCCGGACGCGTCGGCGCCCAAGCAACCCGACCCTTCGCCACCGCCAGCGGAAGCGAAGGAACCAGCGAAGAAGCCCTCGATTATCAAGCCGGAAAAGGCCCCGGAATCATCACCTCAGACGCCGACGCCTCCGCCGCCGCACGCGCCGACGGGTGAACCGATTGAAACGGAGGTGCTGCTCAAGGACGGCCGGAAGGTGATCGGAATCCTGGTTGAGCGGACCGAAGAGGAAGTCGTGTTGACGATCGCCGGCCTTCGTACGGTCATCCCGACGAAGACGGTCGAGAAGCTGTCGACCCTGCCGACCATCGACGAGCAGTACAAGCAACTCAAGAACGGGATCGATCCCGGCGACGCCGAGGGCCTGACGCGGTTGGCGGAATGGCTTCGGAGCCACGACCGCCTCGATGCCGCGCTCGACGAGGTCGATCGTGCGCTGGCCGTGGAACCCACGCTGCCCGAAGCGCGTCAGCTCAAGACGCTGATACAGGAGCAGAAGAAACTCTGGACAACCACCAAGCCAAAGCCTTCCGACGCGTCCCCCAAGCCCAAACAGGCGAAGGAGGAAACCAGGCAGGCGGCGCCCTTCCCGTTGCTGAATGATGAGCAGATCAACCTGATCCGCGTGTACGAGATTGATCTGGAGAACTCGCCCAAACTGGTGCTGTCCCGGGACGCGATCAACGAGTTCATGGACAAGTTCGCCGGGACCCGCGTGGAAGGCCGGGGGAAGATCCCTTCGACGCCCGAGGAACGTGCGATTTTCGCCAAGAAGGCGCCGGCGGAGATCCTCGCGTACATGTTTGATGTGCGGGCACGGGAGTTCTACGGGCGTGTGAAAGTGATGGAAAACCCCAAGTCCATGCAGTTGTTCCTAGACAACGTGAACCGGGGCTGGCTGATCAACTCGTGCGCCACATCCCGGTGCCACGGCGGCGAAGAAGCTGGGCGGCTGCGCCTGTACGACAAGAAGCCGAGTTCAAATGTCGCGGCGTACACGAACTTCCTGATCCTGGAACGATTCAAGATCGATGACAAGCTGCCGATGATCGATTACAGCGAACCGGCGAACTCTCCGCTGCTGCAGTATGGGCTGCCGCGGGATGACGCCAAGTTCAAGCACCCCGAGGTCGGCGGCGGGACGAAGGCGCGATGGAAGCCCGCGTTCCGTTCGGTCGAGGACGAGAAGTTCCAGAAGACGGTCGAGTGGATCCGCTCGATGTACCCCAAGCGGACGGAGTACCCGATCGACTACACGCCGCCGCAGGGAGCCAGCGTCGGCAAAAGCGGCGAGAGCGAGCACGTCAAGCCGCGGTAGGCTGCTGACGGCTGATCGTCACGAGGTCAGGCGTTCCATCGCCTGCCTGTATTTCGCCGCGGTCGCTTCGACGATTTCCGGTGGCAGTTGCGGACCGGGGGACTGCTTGTTCCAGCGTCCGGAGACGACCAGGGACTCCAGAAACTCGCGAAGGTACTGCTTGTCGTAGCTCACCTGCGCCCGGCCGGGGGAGTACGTGTCGGCGGGCCAGAAGCGGGAACTGTCGGGCGTGAGTGCTTCGTCGACCAGGATCGGATCGGCGCTCCCGGGCAGCGTTCCAAACTCGAACTTGGTGTCGGCGATGATGATTCCCCGCGACGCGGCGTGCTTCGCCGCGGCCGAATAAATCGACAGCGTGAGCGTCCGGAGTCGCTCCATGAGGCCGCTGCCTACCAGGGCGCAAGCTCGTTCGAACGAGATGTTCTCGTCGTGCTTGCCGAGTTGCTCTTTGGTAGCGGGGGTGAACATCGGCTCGGGCAGCCTGTCGCATTGGCGAAGACCGGGCGGGAGCCGAACGCCGCAGACCGAGCCGGTGGCCTGATATTCCTTCCAGCCTGAGCCTTCCAAGTACCCGCGGGCGACGCACTCGATGGGCACCACATCGGCGCGTGCCGCGATGGTGATCCGCCCGGAGAGCTGCGGGGCGGTGGTGCCGCCGGCTTTGAACGCGGCGGGAGGAATCTCGGCCGCGTCGGTCGAGATGAGGTGCGTTCGGCAGATTCCCAGTTTCTCGACGAAACGAAGCCAGAACGTAGACAACTCCGTCAGGAGCCGCCCTTTGCCCGCGATAGGGGTGGGCATGACAACGTCGAACGCCGAGATCCGGTCTGAAGCGACGATGAGCAGGCGGGGCGGGGTGTGTCCGGGCAGGTCGTAGACATCGCGGACCTTGCCGCGACGCAAGCCCGGGAGCGCCAGGTCCGATTCGAGCAGGGCATCGGTCATTGTGCAAGCGTACAACGAGCGGAGGGCGGGCGACGGATATGAGGAAAGATTGTTCGGGCGGGGGGCCAAGAATCCGCCAACAATCATCGACAATCGTCCGGGAGCGGCGAATCATCCCGGCTCTGACCGTATTCGCGCCGGCGCCGGGAGCCGGAGTTTCGCAGCACCGGATGTCCCTGAATGATCAGCTTCGTAGTTTTTGATGCGGATGGGGTGGACGGGCGGAACTTTCCGCCGCGTCATGCCTATCTGGTTGGGCCGGACGACACGCCGGTCCGGACGACACGCCGGTCCAGGGTGACATCGTGTTTCGATCGGGCGTGGTCGACGCGGCGAAGGCCGTGCACACAACGGTGGGGCTGGCGGTGCAGCTTGTGGTGGGAAGGCCCGCCGAGGCGAACGGGGTTGCGGGGGCGAAGGGCACGGGGCTGGGACTCCTGAGCGTTCAGACCTGCCTGCTGCCGGATCACGTTCAGCCGTATCTGCTGACCATCGAACTGGCCCGCCACCGCATCATGTTCTTCCTGAACAAGCTGGAGGACTGGGGGCTGTTTGATCTTTCGGCGGACAACGCGGTGATGCAGCAGTTCGAGCAGGCGCGGGCCTCGTTCACCGAAGCGTTGGTGGCGCAGCGGGGCAGCAGCGAGGGTGAGTCCGAACCGGCACGCGGCGGTTATTGCCCCAGGGCCGACAACCTCGCGACCAAGGCGCTCTCGCTGGCGATCGCCTCGGGCGAAGGCCTTGCGCTGATCAACGCGGAAGCGGCGGCAAGCTCCGGCATCGCAGGCAGGTACGCCCACCTGCAGCGTCTGACACCGGAAACCCCGCCGCCGGGCTCGCCGGTGGTGCTGGGGGCACTGCGCTGGTCAAGATGCGCGGCAGATCGAAAAGGTCTCGCCCGGGCAGTTCACCGAAGCGCAGCAGAGAGCGATCGTGGCGTCGTGCGACTTCATCACCATGCCGATGCGTTGGATCGACATGGAACCCACCGAGGGCAAGCTCAGCACCACCGCGACGGACCGCTGGATCGAATGGGCGATCCGCACGGCGAAACTGCCGGTGGTGGGGGGGCCGCTGGTGGACTTCCGCCCGCAATGCGCTCCGGATTGGCTGTTCATCTGGGAGAACGACTACGAAACGCTGCGCGACCTGGTCTACGAGCATGTGCGGGCGCTGGTGGTGCGGTACCGGCGCACGGTGACGCGATGGACGGTCGCGAGTGGGCTGAATGTCAACACGAACTTCAAGATCAGTTTCGAGCAGATCATCGACCTGACGAAGATGTGCATCGAACTGGTCCGCCGCGAGCACCCGGCCGCGAAAATCCAACTGGAAGTCACGCAGCCTTGGGGCGAGTACCTGGCGATGAACCGCCGGTCGATCGCGCCTTACGTATACGCCGAAACGGTTGTTCAGACCGGCGCGGCGAGGCCTTCGTCACAGGTGGACGAGATCGCGCTGCGGGTGCAGATGGGCAACGCGGAACCCGGGACGGCGACCCGCGACCTGATGGCGTTTTCCGCGATGCTCGACCGATTCGGGAGCCTGGAAAAGCCGATCGTGGTGAGCGCCTCCAGCGCCCCGTCGGTGCCGATGATCCCCAAGCCCTACCGCTCACGGGGGGGCCGCCGAGCCGACCGACCCGTACGAGCCGGGGTACTGGCGGCAGCCGTGGAGCGAGGCCCAACAGGCCGAGTGGCTCGCTCAGACCATGTGCATCGCTCTCAGCAAGCCGTACGTTCAGAGCGTTTGCTGGCATGATCTTTCGGACCATCCCACGGGAGGCCCGGAAATGGCCAACGGCGGGCTGCTGGCGGCCAACGCGCTGCCAAGCAGGCGTTGGTCAGTCTGCTGCAGGTCCGCAAGGCGCTCAAGGAAGGGCGTTGGCCGCTAGGGGCCTGACGCGGGAGCGGTGCTCGCGGCGTGATTACCATCAACTCGGGACAGGGTTTTCCCAATAAGTTGCCGCGTCGGCACGCCTCAAGGATGAACCATTATGCCAGCCGCTTGCAGCACAGGTCACGCGATCGCTCCCATATTCCTCCGTTTCGCTCTGGGTGTCACCTTTTTGTGGGCCGGGTTCGGGAAGGTGCTCGAGACTTTTCCGGTCAAGGGTGAGGCTGCCGCGACGCTCGCCAACCTGGGCGTGCTCGAGCCGGCTTCCCCCGCCGAGTCCGCGAAACCGGCGGCACCCAGTGAAACCAAGCCGGCGGTGAAGCCGGAATCCAAGCCGGAAACGAAACCGGAAACGAAGCCTGAGAGCAAGCCCGAAACCAAGCCAGCTCCGGCGAGCGAACCCAAGAAGGAAGCCCTTCCCAAGGGCGGCATACCGCCGCTCATGCAGACAACCACCACTCCAATAGAGCCGTCCACGGCCCGCGTGTACGTCGCGAGCGACTTCCCCAATGAAGTGCGCGTACGCAACGTTCACGGCATCTCGCTGTTGCTCGTCTCATCCGCCAATCCGCCGGCAGGCGCCGATGGGGCCAAGCCGATGCCATTGGTTCCGGCATTCGCGGCGAGCGGCCGCTGGCCGGTGTACCTGGCGTGGACGGCGACCATGAGCGAACTGCTCGGCGGGTTGTTCGTGGCGGTGGGTCTGCTCACGCGGCTTTCGTCCTTCTTCCTGTTCTGCACGATGGTAACGGCCATTTGGCTCTCCCAGATCGGTCCGGCGATTCAGTCGGGTAACTCGCTCCTGGGGTTCCTGCCGAACCATCCGGCGTACGCGACGGACGCCGCGGGCAATGCGGTGTTTGCGATCCTGATGTGGCAGTTGATGCTGGCGTGCGCGAGTCTGGCCTTGGTGTTCAGCGGGCCCGGCGCCCTGTCGTTCGATCGGGCACTCTTCCCGCCCGCGGGCGGGGGCCGTCGCGCCGAGCCGGACGCCAAGGAGTGAAGCCCGCCTAGCCTCACGGGCCATGAAACTCGATGACGCACGTGCCTTGATGAACGAATGGGTGCACAGCCACGCCCTGCGCGTGCACATGGAGTCTGTGGCCCTGTGCATGGCGGCCTACGCGGCGAAACTCGATCCGGCGAATACGGAACGCTGGGCGGTGGCAGGATTGCTCCACGACTTTGACTACGAGCGGCATCCCACGGCGGCGGAACACCCGGTGGTGGGGGTCGCGCACCTCAAGACGATCGGCGTCGACGCGGAGATTCTGGACGCTATTCTGGGGCACGCCAGCGAGCGGACAGGCGTGGCCCGGGTGACGCCGATGGCCAAGGCCCTCTTCGCGGTCGACGAACTGGCGGGGTTCATCGTCGCGTGCGCCAAGGTGCGTCCGAACGGCATCTCGGACCTGGAGCCCAAGAGCGTCAAGAAGAAACTCAAGGACAAGGCCTTCGCCGCGGCGGTGAGCCGCGAGGACATCGCCACCGGCGCGGCTGAACTGGGCGTACTGACGGGGTTGGACGAATCCTCGCACATCGGCGTCTGCATCGATGCGATCCGGGCGGATTCGTCCCGATTGGGCGTGTGAATCATCAACCGGAAATGAAAACGCCGGCGATAGCGCCGGTCATCCAACAAGCCAACGCACCGGCGGTCATGGCACGCAGGCCCAGGGTCGCAAAGTCGGAGCGACGTTCGGGTGCCATGGCCGAGAGCCCGCCGATCTGGATCGCGATCGATGGGAGGTTGGCAAAGCCGCAGAGTGCGTAGGTCGCGATCTGGCACGCCCGCGAGCTCATTCCGCCAGTCCGGATGTGCTCGCCCAAGTCCAGGTACGCCTTGAACTCGGTGGCGATGATCTGCTGGCCCAGAATCCCGCCGAACTTGGTGCAATCCACCCACGGGACGCCCATCGTCCACGCGAGCGGCCGCAGGATGAAGCCCAGGATGTTCTGGAGCGTGAGCACCGGTATGCCGTGTGCCTGACGCCAATCGGCGACCGCCGCGATTTCGCTCAATGCCGCCAACGGCCAGTTCACCATCGCCAGCAGCGCCACGAAGGCCACGAGCATTGCGGCGACGTTGGCGGCCAGGCGCATGCCGTCGGTTGCGCCGCTCGCGGCGGCATCCAGAACGTTGCGCGTGGTGCGTTCATCGCGGGTGAGCGAGGTGAGGGCCTCGTCCCGCGGGGTCTCTGTCTCGGGCAGCATGATCTTTGCCATCACGAACCCCGCGGGAGCGGACATCACGCTGGCGGTCATGAGATGGGTGGCGAACAGGACTTTGGAGTCATGGCTCTCGCCGCCCAGAATACCGACGTACGCGGCCATGACGCTGCCTGCGATGGTCGCGAAGCCCCCGGTCATGATCGCCATGATCTGTGAGCGGGTCATGCTGGCGATATACGGCCGGACGGTGAGCGGCGCCTCGGTCTGGCCCACAAAGATGTTGGCGGACGCGGAGAGCGCTTCAACGCCCGTCACACCCAGCGACCTGCGCAGCAGCCATGCGACGGCGGCGACCACCCGCTGCATGATCCCCAGGTGGTAGAGCACCGCCATGAAACTGGCGAAGAACACAATGACCGGAAGCACCTTGACCGCGAATACGAAACCCCAGGGCATTTTGGCGTCGGCGAGGTTTCCGAACAAGAACACGGTTCCCTCATCCGCGAATGAAATGATGCGGGTGACGCCATCGGCGAAATAATGAAAAACGCTGACGACGGGCGGGAAACTCAAAAAGAGGTACGCCAGTACGAACTGCATCAGCGTCCCGGCGATGACGATCCTGGGTTTGATGGCGCGGCGGTTGGTGGAGAGCGTCAGCGCAATCAGGAGCAACGCGCAGACTCCGATGAGCCCCGTGGGGTGAAACATGGCGGCGATGATAGCGGGGACGGTGCGATCGCCTGTGCCGCGCCTTTCAGTCAGGCAGGGCCGCCCTGAGGCGTTCGCAGACCACCCTGGGGTCCGGTGCTGAGCAGACGGCGGATGACACAGCGACGCCACGGCAGCCGGGGAGTTGGCCGATATTTTCCGGGGTGATCCCGCCGATGGCCAGATGGGGTCGGGGGTTCGGCAGATCTAGGTACGCGAGCAGGTACTCGGGACCGGCCACGTTGCTGATTTCCTTCGTGGTCGTTGAGAACATCGGGCCCACGCCGCAGTAATCCGCGCCATGAGAGAATGCCTCAAGGGCCTGGTCGGTATTGTGCGTGGAGACTCCCACCAACAGCCGAGAGCCTGCCAGCGCCCGCACATGGCGAACGGATAAATCAGTCTGGCCGATATGCACCCCGGTGGCCTCCGCAAGCAACGCGACATCGACGCGGTCGTTGATGATCACCGCTGCGCGGGCGTTGCGTGCGATGGCCACGAGGGTCTGGGCTCGCGAAAGAAGTTCGGCGGAGTCCAGGCTCTTCTCGCGGAGTTGGAGGCAATCAGCGCCCCCTTCGACGGCCAACTCGGCCGTGCGTTGCCACGAGTGGCGCGTGCAGAGCGATTCGGTGATGAGCACGCACAGTCGCCACTGCTCGGTGCGACCGGTGCCCAAAGCGAGCGTGAGGCGTTGTTCCAGGGTGTATGCGCGGTATCTGGCGGACTCGATCTCCCGGGCGACGGCTTCTTCTCCGATCGCTTTGGCGGCTTCCTCGATGCTCCTGAGGGCTTCGGTCAATCTTCCGCACGCCGCGGCGACAATCCCGGGAAGCCCGGCCCGCACGTATTCGCCCGCGCCGGTCACTGCCGTCCCCACATCCCCTTGGGTATCGCGGCTCGCTAGCAGAGCGGCCCGATCGGGCTTCATCCGGCCCAACGAGACGTTGACGGCGTGGCGCAGCGACTTGGCGGCTTCGCAGAGCCCGGCGTCATCAAGCCCGAACCGGGCGGCATCGTCAATCACGCGCAGAGCCTCCCTCGCGCGATTGGCGTTGGCGTCGATGATGCGGAGCAACGCGGACATGGGTGAAGAGTCTACAACGTCTGTTCCCGGGACGGCGGAGAACGCTGACATTCACCGTACCGAGCGTGGTGGCACGGGGGCCGCGGTGTGCTGACGATTAGAACGGTGTCATCCCCGAACACACAGCCTGAACACGGCCGGCCGCGGCTCCCCGGTCGGGTCACTCTGCGCCCCAGCGCCGATGGCGCGATCGATGCGCTGCTGGCCGATATTTTCATCCACGCGAACAACTGCGTTCGGACGTTCGGTGATTTCCATCTGGCAGTCTCGGCAACACCGCAGATCGAACCCGCGCTGATGCGGTTGATGTACGATCTGCCGTACCGAGACTTTCCGTGGCAACGCACCCGGGTTTGGATGGTCGACGAGCTCGACGTGGACGAGTCGGATTCCCGGCGGCGGCAGACCCGGCTCAGCGAGACGATTGTCGCGCTCTCCGGCCTGCCGGAGAGCCAGTTCCACCCGCTGGCAGTGGGCGAGCAGGCCGAGTACCAGCGGGTGCTGCAGGAACACCTGGGATGGCGTGAAAAGGGCCAGGATCGCCTCGATTGCGTGCTGCTGACGGTTGACGAGGCGGGGCTGGTGAGCGGCGTGGGTGAAGTGGAGGCGGCGGACGCGGCGCGTACGGTGGTGCCGCTGGGCTTTGTGAACAGCGCTCGGCTGATCGCCATTTACGGCGGCGATTGGCTCGGGCATGAAGAACAGTCGCGGCTCGCGGCGTTGGGCCGCCAAGGGCGGTTTGGCGTTTCTCCGGTCGGCGGTGAGTTGGTCTGGTACCTTGCGAAACCGCGTGAAGAGGACGCGGGGCTGAGCATCGAGGGTTAGTCGAAAGCACATCTATGGCCAATCTCTCGATCGAACCGAACGAACGCATTACATTCAAGACTCGGTATGAAGATGCCCACGTCATCGTGGTGGGCAAACCAGCCGGCGTTGTCACGGCGCCGGGCAAGGGGCACGAGCGGGATTCGCTCCTCAACGGCCTATTCGCCAAGCATGGGTCAAAGTTGCAGAATCTGGGCGCCGAGCGCGACTTCGGGCTCCTGCACCGGCTCGACAAGCAGACCAGCGGGCTGGTGATCGCCGCGCTGTCTCTGCGGGCGTACGAAGGACTGCGGGCGAGTTTCGAGGCCCGCGAAGTCGGCAAGTACTACTGGGCGGTGGTGAAGGGAGCGCCGAGCACTACCAAGGGGGTCATCAACCGGCCGATCGCCGAGTTCATGGGCGAGGCGATGGACGACACTCGCACGAAGAAGCTCTCCCGTGTGTCGAGCGCGGGTAAGCCGGCGATTACCGCGTTCCGGGTGATCGCATCGAACCCCGCGGCGTCGCTGGTGGAGTGCCGGGCCGTCACCGGTCGGCTGCACCAGGTGCGGGTGCACATGGAGTTCATCGGGTGCCCGATCCTGGGCGATGAGTTGTACGCCACGCCCGGCGTTCGCAGCGCCTCGCCGCGGCTGGCGCTGCATGCGCACCGCGTGGTATTCAAGCACCCCATCAGCGGCGACGCCGTCGACGTGCACGCGCCCTGGCCCGCGGACCTGAAGGGTCTTCTCAAGCGGCTTTCACTTCCGCGGCCTGATCTGATGGAACAGTCCGAGAGTGTCAAGACCGAAGAGGAAGCGTCCGAGTGAGACGTCACCCGCGGCCGAAACTCAAGCCCGTTCGTCCGGATCGATCGCCTCCATCATCTCGATAATGACGCGGTTGGTGACCAGGAAGCCCGCGTCCGTCAGGCGCCATCGGCCATCGGTTACGGCGAGCCATGCCCGCGAAACCAGCGACTCGACCGTTGCTGAGAGCCGGCCTGAAACGGCTGGATCGATGTGCTTTGCCGCTTCGAGCACCCGGTGGGCGTCAACACCCTCGGTCAATCGCAACGACGTCATCACCAGTTCCGTGAGATTGCGGCGTGCGTGCGGGTATTCAACATCGACGCAGGTACTGAAGTCCCCGGAAGCGGGTTTGAGATAATCGTCAAGCCGCGGCGTGTTTTTCCAGCGAAGGCCGGCCATGTGCCCCGACGCGGATGGCCCGGCGGCGAGCCAGTTTCCCTGACGCCAGTAGGTGAGGTTGTGCCGGCACTCGGCCCCGGGCTTGGCAAAGTTGCTGACCTCGTACCGCAACAGCCCGCGCCGGGCAAGCGCCTGGTGAGTGAGTTCAAACATGTGCGTCTCAACTTCCTCATCGATCGCGGCGAACTCGCCGCGGGAGAGACGGACCGCCATGGCCGTGTTGGGCTCGTAGGTAAGTCCGTAACAGGACAGGTGTTCGGTGTCGGCGGAGAGGGCCAGTTCCAGGTCGCTTTCCCAATCAGCCAGCGTCTGGCCGGGTATGCCGAAGATGAGGTCGATGGACTGCCGGGTGATTCCCGCGCCGCGGGCCAACTCCACGGCCCGAAAGACATTGGGGGGATCGTGCCAGCGTTCGAGGGTCTTCAGATGGACCGGGTTGAATGATTGCGCGCCGATGCTCACCCGGTTCACCCCGCCGGAGGCGAGGATGTGCATTAGTTCGGGTGTGACCGTCTCGGGATTGCATTCGACGGTGAACTCCCCGCCGCGGGACGGCATGGAGGCGACCCCGCCTGTTCTTTCCAGCGCGGCCAGGAGAATCTTCCAAAGGTCGGGTCGCAGCAGACTGGGCGTCCCGCCCCCGATAAAAACCGTTCGCAGCGTCTCCATCCTCGGTCGCAGGGCGTCGAGTTCGGCGATGAGGCGGGCGACGAATACCTCCTGCCTGTCGCGGGTGTCCACGATGCTGTAGAAGTCGCAGTAATGGCACTTGTGGAAGCAGAATGGAACGTGGATGTACAGCGAATCGGCCTTGACGGTCGCCGGAAGGGTTCCCAACGCGCGACCGGCGTTGGTGGAGTTGGC
>JBGAMO010000147.1:0-12164 GCA_044222845.1 Phycisphaerales bacterium | reverse complement strand
ACAACAGCAGGCCCAGAGCCAGAATGATGATCATGTCCCACGTGCCGAAGCTATTGAGGAACGCCAGCGTGGGGATGTTCGGGAGAGTGTTCATCGTGTGCCTTTACCAACTGGAACGGTGCAGCCTGCACCGCATTGCGAAATGATAGGGGGGCCAAACTGGCACCGCCGAAGCCGCTTTCAACCCCATCCGCCTCCCGCACCTTGTCTCCAACACGTAATCACTTGGCCGGGCCAGACAGCAGGAAGACCTTGACGAGCACATCCGCGATGCCCATGAGCGCGAATCCCGCGATGAGCCCCGCACAGATCGGCTCCTGCGTCTGCACCCACACCTTGTGCCCCGTGCTGCCCTCTCGCTTGCCGTACACACGGTGCATGACCGTAAAGAACGCCGCCCCGGCGAACATCGCGATCGTGGAGTCAACCGGCACCACCACGCCCAGACCCACCGCCAACGGCGAGAGCCACATCCGCCCCTTGCTCAGCACACGCCACACTTCCAAGACGATGCCCGCGGCCGCCGCGATCAGCATCGAGATCATCGCCGAGTGTTTCAGGATCGACTGACCTTCTCCTCCGAGCAGGCTCACCACCAGATCCGAGACGCCCTTCCACTGCATCGCCGAAGGAAACGTGAACTGACCCGCGGTCATCGTCTCCTGGATTGTCTTGGCGCTCTGCGGCGTCCAATCGTTCAGGAAGAGCAGAAAGAACAGCGGCGTGCTCGCCAGAGCGCCAGCGATGATCCCAATGCAGTGCCCCAGCGCCTGCTGCCGCGGCTTGGCGCCCAGCATGTACCCGGGCTTGATGTCCATCAGCAGGTTGCTCGCGTTGCTGGCGACCTCGATGCACATCACCCCCGTCATCAGGTTGGTCGCCGGGTGCTTGGGGTCGAGCGACCCGAACAGGAACTGCGGGATCTTGGAGAGTGAGCCCGTGGGCGTGATGCCCGTCAGGGCGGTGCTGTTGGCCGCGATGATGGTG
This sequence comes from Phycisphaerales bacterium, assembly GCA_044222845.1. Classification (GTDB taxonomy): domain Bacteria; phylum Planctomycetota; class Phycisphaerae; order Phycisphaerales; family UBA1924; genus UBA2402. The sequence continues at coordinate 11,177 of JBGAMO010000147.1, read as the reverse complement.
AGCAGCGCGATGAGCAGGATGGCCCCGCCGCCGAACAGCCAGTGCACGCCGAACCAGTCGTGCGCCATCCACACGCCGATCGCCCCCGCGATCGGCCCGAACACCAGGCTGATCCACAGCGGCAACTCGATGTGCGCCAGCACGTCCGAACTCTTGCGCTTCTTGAACAAGCCCGCGAACGCGCCCACGATGATCTGCGGCCGCGCGAACAGCCCCGTCATCGCCGCCGCGACCATGATGGCGATCCCCCACCACAACGCCCACGTGTTCAACGCCCAGATCCGTGTGATCTGGTCGACCGCCTGCCCCGCCTTGGGAACGATCTCTCCCTTGGAAATCATGATCGGGATGATCACGACGAAGTTGAGGAACATGCCGATCATCATGCTCGTCGCGGCCTTGATCCCCATCAAACCGCCCGCGCCGAACATCGCCAGTTCGAGCGTCGGACTCAGCCCCAGGTTGCGCAGCGGAACCCCCGCGAGCTTCGGGATCGGCCAGCCGTGCGACTCCACCATCTGGTAGTAGAGTTGATCGAGGTGTTCGCTCAACCGCCACGCGACTTCGCGCCCCATCACTCTGATCTGGAGCAGGTGCATCAGGTTTTCGCCGCTGATCAGTTTCACGAACCCGGCGAACACCGCCGCGATCGAGAGCACTTTGGCCTTGAACACCCCCACCGAGGCGTCGGACGTATACAGCGTATCGAGCACCACGCCGCACGCGCGGCCCTCGGGGAACGGCTGCTGCTCGTCGTTGATGAACCGGCGCTTGAGCGGGAACGCTACCAGCACCCCCAGGATCGACAGCACCACCATGAAGCCCATCATCTGCCACCACGGCATCGTCTTGTTCTCAACCCACATCCACGCCGCGATGCCCGAAGTCAGCGGCCCGGTCATATACCCCGCCGCCGTCGCGGTCGACTGCATCGCGTTGTTCTCGAGAATCGTGAAATCTCTCGCGCCCAGCTTGGAGAGCACGCGGAACGCGGCGAACGCCAGGATCACGCTTGTCAGCCCGACGCCCAACGTCCAACCCGTCTTGGCCCCCACATACAGGTTCGTGGCCGACAGAATGCCCCCCAGCAAGAACCCGGTGACGGCCGAGCGCAACGTCAACTGCGGCATGTCGCCGCGAAAGACGTTCTTGAGCCACCAGTTGTCCTTCTCTTCGAGCGTCCAGGTACGAATCTGCTCGTCGGTGAGATGCTTGAGCGCCATATTGGGCCAGAGGATAGCGGGCCGCGCATGCTACAGTCGCGGTTCATTCGTCCTCGAACAGTCTCCCGCCGAGTTGGGCACAGAAACATGCAGAACGTCGAGTTCAAGTGCGAGTTGCGGGACATCAACCTGGCCCGCGCCATCCTGCGAGCCACCGGCGCCACTTTCATCGCCGCGTTCGACCAGACCGACACGTACTACAAGGTCACCGACGGACGCCTCAAACGCCGCGAAACCCCGGGCGAGGAGACCGAGTACATCTTCTACGAACGCCCCAACGAGGCCGGGCCCAAGATCAGCAGTTTCACCATTTACAGCGAGCGTCAGGCCACAGAACGCTTCGGCCGCGAGCCCCTGCCCACATGGCTGGTCGTCAAGAAGCGCCGCGAGCTCCACATGCTCGGCAGCACCCGTATCCACCTGGACCAGGTCGAAGGCCTGGGCCAGTTCCTCGAGCTCGAATCCCTGGTGTCGCGCGAGCACCCCACCGAGCAGGCCAGGATCGCCGTCACCGAACTCCGCAAGGCCCTCTCCCCCGTCCTGGGTGAAGCCATCGACTGCGGGTATTCGGACCTGCTCGCCGCCGACGCCGACGGCGGTCGCCGCGTCTGACCCGGCGCATGAAAAAACGCCGCGTACGCGGCGTTTCTCAAGTGGGCGCGGAGGGATTTGAACCCCCGAAGGCGTTAAGCCAACAGATTTACAGTCTGTCCCGATTGGCCACTCCGGCACGCGCCCTTCGGTGTTCGGTTGCGGGCCGGTGTGCCTGCGATGCCCCGGCCCGCCTCAGGGGAATCTCGCGAGCATCGCCGAGGCATCGTCCGCGAGAACCTCTCGCTTGTCGATCGCCCTGACTTCGGCCAGAAGCTGGTCCAGGAACGCCGGATCCGCCGGGTCATGCGTGCGAACGAAGCCCATCAGCCCCTTGGTGCCCCACAACTTCGATGGCTCGACAAAGATCTCCGTCACCCCGTCGCTGTACACGATCAGCGACGAACCGGGACTCACCGGTGTCCGAATCGTCGGAAAATCAATGTCGGTCGCCACTCCTATGGGCAAGCTCGGTCCCTCGAGTTCCTGGATCTCCCCCGACCCTTGGACAGCGGGCACCAGAAACGGCGGCGGGTGGCCCCCACCCGAATACGCCAACGTGCGCGTCGAACGCTGGTACACCCCGTACCACATGGTGAAGTACATTCCGTTGTGATGATCCATCGGGAACGCCGTGTTCAGCCGCTGCAACACCCCGGATGGATCCCTCGCGTCCGAGCCGCCGATCACGCCGCTGCGGACCGCGTTCATCGCGGAGACGCCCAGCAGCGCCGGGCCGACGCCGTGACCGCACACATCGAGCAGGTAGATCGCCAGGTGGTCGTCATCGATCCAGAAGTAGTCAAGGCAGTCCCCGCCCAGCGACGCCGACGGCACGAACCGCCAGTCCACTTCCACCGGCGACTTCACCGGCGCTGGCAGCAGCGACCGCACGTACGTCGCGGCCTTCGAAAGTTCCTTGGCCAACTCCGCCTGGCTCTTGTGGAGCGCGTCGTACGCCGCGTTGCGCTCGAGCAGCGAGAGATACGCCCGCGAGTGATACCGGATGCGCGCCACCAGTTCGATCGGGTCCGGCAGCTTCACGATGTAGTCGTTGGCCCCGCGTGCGAACGCCTCGGCCTTCGTGACGCCCTCTTCCTTTGAACTCAGCACGATCAGCGGCGTGAGCCGCGTCTCTTCCTGCTGCCGATAGCCCTTGACCAGATCCAGCCCGTCCGCGTCCGGCATCACCAGATCCTGCAGGATCACGGTGGGCTTGAGCCTCGCGGCCGTCGCGAGGGCTTCCTGGCCCTTCTGGCAGAAGTGAAACCCGATCCCCGGTTGCGCGGCCAGAATCCGCCGCACCGCTTCGCCGATGATGAGCTGGTCGTCCACGAGGAGAACACGGGGGTTGTCCAGTTGATCGTTCACGGATTCTCCTGTTTGAAGGTCGCGGACGGACCGCCCGCCTCTCCGGCGGTCTCTTCGTGGAACTGAATGCCGGCCTGGTGAAACACCAGTTCGCACTCGATCAGCGAGTCAATGACACGCGGATCGAACTGCGATCCACGCCCCGAAGTGATGATCCCCATCGCCTCGCCGTGCGGGAGCGCCGGCTTGTACACCCGCTTTGACGTCAGCGCGTCATACACATCCGCCACGCTCACGATCCTGGCTTCCAGCGGGATCGCTTCGCCGCTGAGGCCGGTTGGATATCCCTTGCCGTCCCAACGCTCGTGATGACTCGCGGCGATGTTCCTGGCCATCCGAAGCAGTTCGTCATCGGGCTGACGTTCCAGGATCGCGTTCAACGCCGCCGCACCGATGGCCGGATGCCGCTCGATCACAGCCCGCTCTTCCGGCGTCAGTTTGCCCGCCTTGAGCAGCACCGCGTCGGGAATTCCAACTTTGCCGATGTCGTGCAGCGAAGAAGCCAGTTGAAGGTTCACGATCCACTGATCTGTCAGCGTGCGGACCGACACCCGCATCTGCTCCGCCAGAACCCGGCTGTACGCCGCGATGCGTTCCAGGTGCTCACCGGTGTCGGTGTCGCGGCTCTCGGCGAGCTTCGCGAGCGCGAAGATCAGCGTGTTCCTCGCGTTGAGCGCCTCCGCCCGGCGTTCCGCCACCAACCGCCTGCGCTCCGACTCCGCGAACGCGCGGGATCGCAACTGCGCGTGGTAACTGTTGGAGTGGTACCGGATCCGCGCGATCAGTTCGACCGGATCGGGCAGCTTCACGATGTAATCGTTCGCCCCGTCCGCGAACGCCCGCGCCTTGGTCGCCCCCTCCTCCTTCGAACTCAGCACGACGATCGGCGTCATGCTCGTGGTATCCTGCTGCCGGTACGCCCGAACCAGGTCCAGCCCGTCGACGCCCGGCATCACCAGGTCCTGCAGGATCACCGTGGGTTTGATGCGCGCCGCGGAAGCCACCGCGTCCTGCGGCTTCGCGCAGTAATGAAACGTGATGCCCCCCTCCGCCGCGAGAATGCGGCGCACCGCCTCCGCGATGATCAACTGGTCATCCACGAGCAGCACCACCGCAGATCCGGGGCCGTCAGGGAGCGGCGTTTCGGTGAGTTCCGAGGTCATGAGTTTCTCCGAACGCCGATCGTCTGCATCAACATCGACGCTTGCACCGCACTCCCGATCGCCTCGATCGGGAGCACCCGCGACGCCGCCCCGATCTCCACCGCGGCCCCCGGCATGCCCCACACCACGCTCGTCGCCTGATCCTGCGCGATCGCCGTCCATCCCGCCGCCTTCAGTTTTCCCATCCCCTGCGCGCCGTCGCGACCCATGCCCGTCAGGATGACCGCAACGCCCGCCGCCGCCCCCGTGCTGGCAAGAGAATCGAAGAACACATCCACCGACGGCCTGAACGGCAGTTCACGCGGCTGCTCGGTGTACCGCAACCGGCCCCCACTATCCACGATCAGGTGATCTTCCGTATCAGCGATCAGCACCCGCCCCGGCTCGAACAAGTCCCCATCCCGGGCCGTCCGGACTACGTGCCCTGTTTCTCGCGCCAGCCAGTCCGCCAGCCCCGACGCGAACATGGTGTCGATGTGCTGAACAATCACGATCGGCCACGGCGCCGGCGCGGAAATCGCACGCAGCACCACGGCCAGCGCCTGTGGACCTCCCGTCGATGCGCCGATCGCGACCAGCGGGCCGACGCCGTGATGAACAGGCGCCGTGCTCGCCGCCGCGGGTTGGGCGCTGGTCGAGCCACCGATACCCGCGACAAGTGCGATCATCCGGATTTTGCGCACCAGCGGCTCAGCGTTCACCGCCCCGCCGTCGGCGGCGATGCCGGGGGTCGCCACGGCGTCAAGCGCACCCGCACCCAGCGCCTCGAAGACCTTGCTCGCGTTGCCTTCCACCGTCGCCGTCACCACCAGGATCGGGCACGGCGTCGCCTTCATGATCCGCCGCGTCGCTTCAACCCCGTCCATCACCGGCATGATCATGTCCATGAGCACGACATCGGGCCGATCCTCGCGGCACCGCGCCACCGCCTGCTCACCGTTCTCCGCGATCCACGCGATCGTCACCCCCGGCATGGTGGCGAGCGCGCGCTTCACCGCCTCGACCGCGAGGCGAAGGTCGTTGACGACTCCGATGCGCATCACACCGGACCCCCGATCAGATCCTCCACCATCCGGATCAGAGATTCGTCGTGGAAACTCCCCTTCGTCAGATAGGCGTTGGCCCCGGCCTCAAGACCCGCGCGACGATCCTCCTCCCGATCCTTGTACGAAACGATGATGATCGGAAGGTCTACCAGCTTCGGCTCCTTCCGAACGGCTCGTACCAGTTCAATCCCCGTCATCCGCGGCATGTCGACATCGGTAATCAGCAGGTCAAACCGCCCGGCACGCAGCGCGTTGTACCCCTCTTTGCCGTCCACCGCAACATCCACGATGTACCCGCGCCGCAGAAGCAACTGCCGCTCCACTTCGCGGACCGTGATCGAATCGTCCACGACCAGCACCCGTCGACGGCTGTGATGAACTTCCTCCCCACCCCGGGCGACAACCCCCAGCGGCCGACCCTCCTGGATCGCGCGTTTGAGCGATCTCCACAAATCATCGACATCCACCACGAAGACCGGCATGCCGTCGGAGCGTATCGCCGCCGCGGCGATATGCGCCACAGTGCCCAGCCGCGGGTCCAGAGGACGCACCACCAGATCCTCCTCGCCGCAGATCTCATCAACGATGAGGCCGCATGTATCTCCGGCGCCCGCGCCGATCACCAGCACGGTCAGTTCTCCTTCATTCAGCGGAGGCGGCTCTTCGCCGAACATGTCCGAAGCATGGACCAGCCCGACCGACTCATTCTCAAGGGCAAACTGAATCCGGCCCTGAACGTTCTGAACCTCTTCTGAGCGCACGCAGACAACTCGCTCCAGCCTCGCCAGCGGCACGGCGAGCATCTGATCCCCGACCCGCACGATGGCCGCCCTGACGACCGAACGTGTGACGGGGAGCCGCAGAATGAAGCGAGCCCCGCGCCCGGGCTCGGTCTCCAGCGTCACCGTGCCGGAGACCTCCTGCACCATGGACCGGACGATATCGAGCCCGACACCGCGGCCCGAGAGTTCGGTCGCCGCCTGTTTGGTCGAGAATCCGGGAAGGAACGGAAACTCCATCAACTCCGCACGCGTCAGCCGCTCGGCGGTCGGCGCATCCACGAGCCGCCGCTCCACCACTTTCCTGCGTATCGCTTCCGGATCAATGCCACGCCCGTCGTCCCGCACCTCGATGACGAGCATCCCGCTCTGGTGACGCGCCGTGAGGCTGATCGTCGCCCGCTCCGGCTTCCCCGCCGCGACCCGCTCGGGGCCCGGCTCCACGCCATGATCCAGGCTGTTGCGGATCATGTGCGTCAGCGGCGATTCCAGCTTCTGGAGAATGTCGCGATCGACTTCAACCGATTCCCCCAAGATCCGCAGTTCGACCGTCTTGCCCAACTGACGCGAAATGTCGCGCACCATGCGTGGGAACGCCGTCACGCCCTCGGCGAACGGCCGCATACGGCTGCGCAACACCTCGTTGTACAACGCCCCGGACCGCTCTTCCGTCCGCCGGAACATCTCGTCAAACTGAACTGATTGGTCCAGGATGGCGCTCTGCATCCCATCGACCGCGGCGGTCACCGTAGCCATCACCGCGTCAATCTTGTTGACACGCCCGCCCAACACCTTCCCGGCGGCTCGCACACGATCGTTCTCCAGCACCACCGTCTCGCGAAGGGTTTGCAGCGATGCCTCCAACGCCCGCTCCCTCGTGCGGAGCGACGCGATCAGCCCGCGGAGCGACTGGAGCCTCGTCGCTTCGACGCTCGATTCACCCGCGAGGAACAGAATTCGATTCAACGCTTGCGAAGAGACCCGAACGTGCGCGGCGCCCGCGCCGGGCGCCTGCGCCGTACCCCCACCACCCGCAGCACCCGGACCAACCGCGGCTGGTTCGGCCGATGCCGCCGCCGGTGCCGCCGCCGCGGGCGCGGACTGCGTCGGCGTCTCCGGTGCCGCTGGCGGAGCAGGCGGAGCCGTCACAGCCGCCGCCGGAGGTGTTGCCGCAGCGGGTGCCGGCGCCTTCAGCTCCGCGACCAGCGCGGCGATCCGCTGCGACTGGCCCTGTGTCCAAGGCTCCAGCTCGGCGTCCGTAAGCGCCCGGATCTCCGACAGCACATCAACGCCCTTGAGCAACTGATCCACCCGCGTTGACGACAGCGACTCGCGCCCCGCCTTGGCCGCGAGGAAGCACTCTTCCATCGCGTGGGCCAGGGACACGACGATGTCAAGCCCCACGATGCGTGCCGCGCCCTTGATCGAGTGCGCCGCCCGCATCAGCGGCTCAACCACGGTCACATCCGTCGGCGCTTGCTCGAGCGCCAGCAGCCCGCTGCTCAGCGCAGCGCAGTGCGCTTCCGCCTCGAGCTTGAAAAGCTCCAGGAGCGAGACCCCGCCGAATCCGCCGTCGTCGCTCATGTGAGACCCGCCTCGAGCCCCGAGAGGACTCGTTTCTCATCCAGCACCGTCACGCGCCCGTGCTCCGTGTCCGCCAACCCCGCGACGAACGCGCCCAGGGCGTGCTCAACGGTCACGGGCGGCGCCAACAGCAAGGCCGTGTCGATCCGCTCGATCCCGACGAGTGAATCTACCTCAAACACCCACGACGCTTCCGGCGGCCCGATGACGACCATGCGCCGGGCATCGCCGCCAGTTTCCGGAGGAGACTGCGGCGTGGCACGCGGCGTCAGCCCAAGCAATCGCCGCAAGTCCGCGCACAACACGAGTTCACCCCGAACGCTGCAAACTCCCTTCAACACACCCGACCTGCGGTGGGGGATCGAACTGGGCCGCGCGTACGTCGTGACCCTCCTCAGCGATTTCGCCGGCACCGCTAGCATTTCGTCGTCAAGCCGGAAGATCAGCACCCCCACCGTGGCACGCGCCCGGGTGTCGACCTCCTGAGCCGCTCGGCGAGCACCCAACGCCAGGTCATCATCCGACACGGGTCGATCGAGCAGCCGCAGCATCGCGCCCGCCCGCGCGGCCGCCGATTCCGGCTCTGTTGTGCGGGTCTCGCTCATCGTCCCAGCTCCTGTGTGTCGGCGGCGCCGGATCTTCGTGCGCGGTTCCAGAACGCCTCGGCCCGCCGCCCGTCGCCCTGCTGCTCATAGATCATGGCCAACTGAAGGATGCTGGCTGTCCGTTGCGGCTCAAGGTAGAGCGCCTGCGTGAAGCACGCCTTTGCTCCGCCCGGATCGTTCGCACCCATCCGGATCATGCCGAGCAGTTCCAACGCCTCGGCGGTGGGACCCGTCTTGGCCAGTAAGGCCCTGAGCATCTCCTCGCATTCCTGCAACCGACCGGCGTCGGCCAGGTCGCGGGCATTCTCCATCGTTGCCTCCGCCGCCGCCGCGATTTCGACCGACCTCGCAGGAGCCGGTGCCTCCGCGACCCGGCCCACTCTCGGCGTGCTCCGGTTCGGAATCGCAGGACTCACCTTGATCGGCGTCACCACCGAAGCGGCCGCGACGGGTGCTGTTCCATCCGTCCGCTCGAAGCAGAACGTGTGCTCCTCTTTCACCGCCCTCAAACCTGTTCGAACGCACAGGAACGTATCCGCGTGTCCAACGAACAGCAGCCCGCCGGGAACGAGCGCGGCGCAGATCGCGTCCAGCAGCCTCACCCGCGCCGCGACGCCCAGATAAATCATCAGGTTGCGGCAGAATATCACGTCGAACGTTGGCGTGGACGGCAGTGCGCCCAACCTCGTCGCATCGTCATTGACGAACCGCACGCTGCCGCGGATCTCCGGATCGACGGTAATCAACGAATCCGTCCGGTTCAGAAAGTCAGCCGCCCAGACCGGAATCTCCGTGCGGATCGATCCGGCGCCATATTCACCCGCCCGAGCACGACGCAGCGCTTCCCGGCTTCGGTCGATCGCCTCGATGCGGACCGAGTCCGCCGACCAACCCGCGTGCCGCGCCACCATCGCCATGCCGTACGGCTCTTCTCCCGCCGCGCAGCCGATGCTCGCCATGGTCAGCGTGCGCCCCCCGGCAGCCAACCGCCGTTCCAGGAACTCGGCGAGATACTTGTACGACTGCTGGTAGCGAAAGAACCACGTCTCCGGAACGGCCACACCCGCCGTGAGTCGCTCGGCTTCCTCTTCCGAACCCCGGAGCGTCTCTACGTACTCCGATTCGCTCGAAACGCCCGCCGCGGCAACGCGATCCGCCACCATCGCGTCAAAACCCGCCCCTTCCAACAGCGCAGGCTCCAGCGGAGTATTCGCCATCAACCAGTTGCGAACCAGGGGGTACTTCACGCGACGGCCTCTTTCAATCGCTCCGACAACACCGCGGCCTGCTCAGCGGTGAACAACCTGTCCGGATTCACCAACTGCACGGGCCCCCACCGCGTCTCCACAACCGGGCCCAGGAACCGGCCCGAATCCACCGCGAACCCCGGGTGAGAGCCCGCCCGCGTGAAATCCAGCCGGTCAACCTCCACAATGCAGTCAATCCACAGGCCTGCTCTCCAAGGGACGAGATCGCTGCTCGCAGCGCAGTTCGCCACCAACACGCGATTCGACATCCGGTCCGCCCGCGCGGGAGCATCCAGCAAGCGGGTGACGTCTACAAGCGGGATCAGTTGCCCGCGATGCGCGAACAGGCCGCGAACCCAGGCGGGAACGGCCGGCACGGGTCTCCACGCCAGCGGCGCAAGCACCTCAACGACCACATCCGCCTCGGTCGCGAACAGCAGCTCCGCCGCACGCCATATGACGCAGAGCGTGGACATCTTCAGGACTCCCTCAGCTTGAACTGCGCAACCGCTTCACGCAGCAGCGAGATCGCCGATTGAAGGTCCGACGCCGCACGGCTGAACTCCTTGATCGACTGCACCGTCTGGTTCGCGTTGCTCACCAGCGAGCCCATCGCCTCGCTGATCTGCTGCGCTCCCTCCGACTGCGCCTGCATCGACTCGTTCACCTGCTTGAAGCTCTCCGTGCTCCGGTTCACGCGGTCGATGATCTCGTTCAGTTGCGAGCCCGCCGACGCCACCTCCCGAACCCCGCGACGCACCTGGTCCGCGAACCGGTCCATCTCCATCACACCCGACGACACCGCCCCCTGCATCTGCTGCACCATCTGCTCGATGTCCAGCGTCGCCGACGCCGTCTGGTCCGCCAACCGCCGGATCTCCCGCGCGATCACCAGGAACCCCGCCCCGTACTCCCCCGCCTTCTCCGCCTCGATCGCCGCGTTGATCGACAGGATGTTCGTCTGGTCCGCCACCTTCGTGATCGTCGTCACCACGGTCGTGATCTTCTGCGACCGCTCGTTGATCGCGTTCAGCTTGTCCGCGATCGACACCGTCGCGCCGTCCAGGTCCCGCATCACCAGCTCCATGCTCTGCAGGCTCGCCTGGCCGGACCCCGCCAGCATCGTCGTCTCCCCGGCCATCTTGTTCACCGACTCCATCGTCCTCACAAGGTCCTGACCGGTCGCCGAGATCTCCTTCACCGCCGCCGCGATCTGGTTCGACGCCGCCCCGAACGTCGCCGACGACGCCTCCTGCTGCTTGCTCGTCGCCCCGATCTCTGTCGCCGTCGAGTTCAGCCGGATGCTCGCCTGCTTCACGTTCCCCACCAGTGTGTTGAGGTTTCCGTCCATCGCTCGCATGGATCCCATCAACTGACCGGTCTCGTCTCCGACGGCGATCTCTTCGACCATCTGCGTCAGATCTCCCCGGGCGATCCGATCCGCGGCACCCGCCGCGCGACGAACCCGGGAGGAAATCCCGCGCGAAATGTAGAGCATCGTCCCGCCGCCGATCACCATGAGGATCGCGCCGATGATGATCGACTTCATCAGCGCCGAATCCGCCGCA
>JBGAMO010000146.1:0-12211 GCA_044222845.1 Phycisphaerales bacterium | reverse complement strand
ACACACACCTCTGTCACGCTTTCACAAAGGCACCCCACAGTTTCACTAGACCCGCCGCTCCGCGTGAAAGAGCGGCGGGCCAATCCCACACCTCGCGCACGGCTGAGCACAAACGAGCGTGCCGCTTGGTCAGGCCCTGGACCACGCGGCCGTGTCTACGCTCCACCGTTATGCAGGAATGGAGGCGGTCGCTGCTCACATTCACGCAGAAGAATTTTCAAAATGACGAAATGACGGTCCCGCGGCTGAAAAGTCGGCTTTTCAAGGTCGATCTTGCTAATATCTGGATTTTGTTCGTACCCGCAGCGGCGTGGCAGCGCTGGAGTTTCTCTGGCGTAGCTCCGTCGCGCTCGTGAGGGTTCAACGAGACTTCGCGGCCGGGCCGAGCCCCGCCACCGCCGCGTCGAACCGAGCGCGTGTATCGGCGGTCAGTTGCCGTGATGGCCAATCCGGTTCGAGCATCGCGGCGTACGCCTCGGACTTGCGCACGAGGGCTTCGATCGTCGGCAACGAAGCGACCCACGACCCGGCGTGGTCGGCGCGGTCCATCTCGCCCTGCGCGAGTTCCGCGTACCGGACGACCTCGACCCACGCCACCGCCTCGGGCCTTCCCGCGGCGGATTCGATCTCCATCCGGCGACGGATGATGTTGAGCGCGCGGTCGCTGTCACCTTGAAGGCGGATGACCCAGGCCCAGAGCAGTTCGTGGAAGAGCGCCCAGCCGTCGCCGCGTTCGAGCAGGTCGGGCGCGCCCTCCACCGCCTGGCGTGCTGCGTGCTCGGCCTCGGCGGAGTGGACTCCCTGCGACAGCAGGGAGCGGGCGAGCCGCCCGAACGCCTTGGTGGTGTAGAACGAGTGGGCCCCGAGCATCGCCTGCGCACCGGCGACCTGCTTGCGAGCGGCGTCCTCGGCCGCGGCGAAGTCCTTGAGTTGCAGACAGACGAAGTAGGCGTTGCTCCACCACTCGTAGGTCGACTTGTCCATGCCGCCGTAGTAACTGGTGGAGAGCGCTGCGCCCTGACGGAGCGTTTCGAGCGCACCCGGAGAGTCTCCCGCGAGTCGCTGCAGTTCCTGCTTCAGGAAAAGGACGACGAGCGTCAACTCGCCGGGGCTTTGTTCGAGGCGGGCGGCGCGGTCGAGCAGTTCGGTGATGCGGCTCAGCGAAGACGCGGCGTTCTGCTTCGTGGCGGAGGTGCGCAGGATTGCGAGATCGAGCGTGAGGGTGGGACGGTCCCCCTCGGGCACAGCCGCGGCGAGTTCTTCGCGGATCTGGCGCAGCACCGCAGGCCGCCCCTGCCGGACTTGCCGCTCAGGCTCATGGCCTGGAGGTACAGAGTCGCGACGCGGCAGAGCAGTTCGCGGTCGGTTGCGGTGGCAGGACTTCTGAGCGCGGCGAGGTCTCGCTCGATCTCGGGCAACGCCGCGCCCGCGCCGTCGAGCAGCATGGTGGAGTGAAGCAGGTGCCGGGCGATGAGCGTGCGGCGATCGTTGATTCCGTAGGCCTGTTGCAGCAGTTCCGCGGCCCGCTTCTGCAGGCTCTGGAGTCTGGGATCGGAGATGGACGCGGCGGTCTGCGACAGCGCGGCGGCCATGTCGGCGCGCAGCGCCGGATCATCGGGGAAGGACGCCTCCAACTGTTCCATCGCGACCATGATGAGATCGCCGACGGCGGGCGCTCTCCCGGGGCTGGCGGCGCTGGGCCAATGATCGTCCCCCTCACCCGGAAGCTGGGCGGCCGAGAAGCGGTCCTCGAACTTCTCGCCGCGGAACGGGCTGGCGGAACGGAGCATCTGCATCACGAAGCGTGACGTGCGGTCGGCGCGCTGTGCCTGCAGGATCGCGAGCTGCTCGCTCTGGCGGGCGTGCGACAGCCCCACCTGCAGCCCGGCAATGCCCACCACCACCGCGATGAGCGCGACCGCGGACGCCGCGGCGAGGCCGGTGTGTCGGCGCGCGAACAGGAGCGCGTGCCGCCAGACCGGGCTGGGACGCGCGAGGATGGGCTCGAAGCGAAGCACGCGGCGAAGATCGGCGCCGAGTTCCGCGGCGGACTGGTAGCGATCAGCCGGCTCGCTCTCCATCGCTTTGAGAACGATCGTTTCGATATCACCCCGACACTCGGGCCTCAGGCGCGAGAGGGGCTGCGCGGGTCGGCTTCGCGACAGAACCCCGGCCCGGTGCGGCGTCAGATCCGCGCTGCCCCGCGGGTGGCAACCCGCGAGCAGTTGGTAGGCGACGACGCCCAGTGAGTACACGTCGGCGCGTGTATCGACCTCGTTCATGCCTTGAACGAACGCCTCGGGGGCCATGTATGCCGGGGTTCCGGCCACGTCGCCGGAGTTGGTCGTGCCGGGTTCGGCGGATTCGCCCGCCAATCGGGACAAACCGAAGTCGATCACCTTCACCTCGCCCGCGCCGCTCACCAGGATGTTGGAGGGCTTGATGTCTCGGTGGAGCACGCCCTTCTGGTGGCCGTGATGAACGGCGTCGCAGACGGTCGCGAGCAGATCGAGCAGGCGGCGGACATCGGGCGTGTGCTCGCGCGCCCACGCGTCGAGCGTGCGTGCCGCGGGCACGAACTCCATCGCGAAGTACGGGAGGCTGAAGACCTGGTCGGCGACGGTGTGCACGCCTGCCTCGAAGACACGGGCGATGGCGGGGTGTTCCAGCTTCGCGAGCGCCCGGGCCTCGGTCTCGAAGCGGCGGCGGGCTCGCGCCGACGCCACGCCGAGGTTGAGGAACTTGATCGCCACCTTGCGGTTCAGTGCCGCGTCGAAGGCTTCGTAGACGGTGCCCATGCCCCCGCTGCCGAGCGAAGCTCCCAGAAGGTAACGACCAACCTCTGTTCCCTGGGCCACCGGCGCGGCCCCCACAGCTTCGCCGAGCACTCGGGCGGGGATGCCGTCGTGCGAGAGCACATCGGTCTGCGTGTCCGACGCGGCGACCAGCTCGAGCACCTGCGCGAACAGATCCTGGTCCTCGCCGCAGCGATCCCGCACGAACGCGTCACGTTCGGCGGGCGGCAGTTCGAGCGCTTCGCCGGTGATGGACTTGACCATGTCCCACGTCGGGCCGGTCGCGGTCGGGGGTTGTTGCTTCGCTTCGTTCTCCATGCACCACTCATCCGGCGACAACACGCATCCGCCGCAGCAACCACGCCCGCGCGACCAACCATTCGCGGTTGATCGTTCTGGCCGAGACCCCCAGGGCCATCGCCGCTTCCTCGACCGTGAGGCCCGCGAAGTACCGCAGATGCACGATCTCGGCGAGCGCCGGGTCGTGCGCTTCCAACGCCTGCATCGCGTTCTCGAGCGCCAACCAGTCCGACTCCTGTTCATCGAGAGAAAGGTTCTCGGGCCGGCCCAACACATCGGGGCTTCCCTCGGCCAACTCAAGCGAGACTTGCCGCCCGGCAACGCCACGTTTCGGGCCCTTTTTCGCGCGGGCGCGATCGACGAGGATTCGGCGCATCGCCAACGCGGCCGCGGCGAGAAAATGCCGCTTGTCGTTCCACGGCCGGTCCGACCCGACCAGTTTGAGGTACGCCTCGTGCACGAGGGCGGTAGGGGGGAGTGACTGACCCGGGGCTTCGTTGGCCATTTTGGATCGGGCGAGCGAGCGCAGGTGGTCGTAGACGAGGGGGAGTAGCTCCGACGCGGCCCCGGGCTGCCCCCGGGCGGCGCGTTCCAGCAGTTCATCAATTGATGGCGCCGACCCCGCGTGCGATGGCGGGGTCGGCTGGTCCTGATCCGGGGATGGCTGGTTCGGGCCCATCGCGCGGGTCCATGGCGCGGAAATCGTGTCGCTGTTTTCTGACGGACTCCGCTAGAGCGGGCAGGAGTCGGCACTTTTGCCGCGAGGAGAACCCATGAAGATTGTACACTCAACCGTTTTCGATACCCCCGGCCTCGTGCAGCGCCCGAAGTTCTCGGGCATCCAACCCGCCACCGCGTGGGGGGCGCTCGCGGCGGCGGTCGCCGGCCTGGCAGCAACGGCGGCCGGTCAGGGCATCGTGGTTGACCAGTTCAACCAGCCTGTCGGGGAGTACCTGTCATCATGGGATGGCGGACGCGGATTCGAGTCTGCGTGGTACACGTACGGCGACTCGTTGACGGTTGCCGCGCAGGGATTGACCTACCGCGATGAGTTCCACGGGGTGGATCTCGCGACATTTGCGGGGAAGGCGGTGAACACGCTGGGGGTGGCGGGCGCGAACAGCAGCAATCGGACGATCCCCATCGGCTCATTCCCATCCGCCGCGGAGATGTGGGGGAGTTTTCTGATTGAGACGCCGGACGACGGCTCAGGGGCCGCGTCGGTGGGGCTGCGAAGTCCGGCGAATCCCAACTACCTTCGTTTCGGCGTCAGCGGTGGCTTGTTTGCGATCAGCACGGGTTCCGATATAGCCTGGGCGTACGACGTGTATCCGGGAGGCACCACGCTGGTGCTCTTCCGCATCGAGCCGGCGAACGGAGGGGGCAGTCAGGTGTCGATGTGGTTGAATCCGCCGCTCACAGGCGGTTTGCCCTTGCCTAACGCTGTGCTGCCGCACTGGAATCTGGAACCCGTGGGACCGAATGAGATCGAGTTGTACGCAATCGGAAACCAGTGCGGGCTCGATGAGTTGCGGCTCGGAGTTTCGTCGGCGGCGGTGCTGCCCAAGACGACGCTGCAATGGCCGTGCGATCAGGGCGGGAACGGCCATCGGTACGAGATGGTGTACTCGGCCGATCCGATCTCACGGGCGGACGCCGCGGCCGGGGCGCTGGCACGCGGGGGGATCCTGGCGACCGTGTCGGGCCCGGCGGAGAATGCGCTGGTGTTCGAGAATCTGGTGGCACGCGAGGATATCTGGGACCGGGCATACGGCGACCTGAGCTTTGTCGACACGCGCGGGCCGTGGATCGGCGCGCAGCGGCCCATGTACTTTCCTGATCCGGTGATTGGGTGGGAGTGGATCGACGGCGCGCCGTGGTCGTACGCGAACTGGGCGCCCGAGGGGTTGGTGGGGATCGGCGAGCTGTACGCGTCGTACTACCTCGCCACCGACGCCGCGGCGCCGACGTGGCGCTACGCCGATGATTCCGGCTTCGGCCGCGTGCACGGCTACATCGTGGAATACGCCGACACGATCACGCAGCAACCACACGACGCACGCGTACGACCCCGCGGGATCGTGGAGTTCTCGGTGACGATTGCGGGCGGGGCGCTGTCGTACCAGTGGCTTCGCGAGGGCGTGCCGCTGACCGACGGCTTCACGCCGTTCTATTCGGAGATTCAGGGCGCTACCACATCGACCCTGGCGATCAGCAATGCGGCGATCGAAGATCTGGGCGCCTACTCGGTGCGGGTCACCACCGCCTGCGGGATGTTCGAGAGCCGCGCTGCGCGATTGGGCCTGGAGACAACGCTGGGGCCGGTGGTTGATCCAGATACCTGCAAGGTCTATCAGATCATCGACACCGATGCGCAGTACTCCTGGTGGGATGCGTTCAACGACGCGATCGCCCACGGCGGGGAACTGGTCTCGATCACGACTCCCCGGACGCAGGTGATGGTCGATGCGCTCGCGGCAGATCCGACATACTGGCGCACCAACTCGCTGGGACAGACGGTGGGCCCGTGGATCGGCGGGAGCTACCTCGGCGGCGGAGAATGGCTCTGGCGCAACTTCTACACCATCAGCGGGGCGGGCTTCGAGAACTGGGCCCCGGGCCAGCCGGACAACGCCGATGGGTCTGAGCAGTACATGCACCTCACGCGGAGCACAGGGACGTATTCAACGGCGTGGGCCGATCTCGCGGCGGGCAACCCGGTGGGCGGGACGTTCCCCCGCAGCCACATCATCGAGTGGATCTCCGCGATCGCCCCCGATCCGTACCCCTCGACCGTCGACTGCGGCGGGACCCTGACGCTCAGCGCTCGCGTGATCGCGGCGGGGATCGAGGGGATCGCGATCTGGCAGGGGCCCACGGGCGTCATCGTTGACGGGGTGAGCGCGAACGGTTCGGAGTTCAGCGGGCAGGGAACGCTCAGCCTGACCATCAACGGGATGACCGCGGCGGACGCCGGCACGTACTACTTCAGTTACTACGTCGACGGGTACTGGTGCGGCTGGGGCACCACCTACACCGTGTCGGTCGGGGAGTGCGGCGCTGTGTGCCCGGCCGACTTCAATCAGGACGGCGGGATCGACGGCTCGGACGTGGACGCGTACTTCGCGGCGTGGGAAATCGGCGATGCGAGCGCGGACGTGAACCTGGACGGCGGCGTGGACGGCAGTGATATCGGTACCTTCTTCGCCGCGTGGGAAGCGGGAGGGTGTTGAGGGGGCAGGCATCAGTGGATAGGCATCGGGCATCAGGGAATGCGAGCCTCGCGGCCGATGATTCCCGTTGCACAAACGAGTTTCTCTAAATGGACCGGGAGCCGGAGCACCCCAGTTGAGCGGCGGCTGCGAGCCGTGTGCCCGGAACAGAGCCCGAGTTGATCGCAGGCTTCGCCCACGGACGCCGCGCCGAGATGTTTGGCGCGGCGTCTTTTTCCGTGGGCAGGGGGCGCGGCCTGCGCAGGGGTCAGAGTTCGGGCGCGAAGCCGCGGCGCATGGTGTTCTCGCAGCAGGCGCGGGGCTCGACGAACTGGAGGAGGTAGTCCGCGCCGCCGGCCTTGCTGCCCACGCCGCTCATGCCGAAGCCGCCGAAGGGCTGGCGGGCGACGAGGGCTCCGGTGCTGCCACGGTTGATGTAGAGGTTGCCGACGCGAAACTCGCGTTTGGCGAGTTCGATGTGGCTGGGCTTGCGGGTGAAGACGGCGCCCGTGAGCTTGTAGACGCTGTCGTTGGCGATAGCGACGGCGTCGGCGAAGGTCGGGGCGTGCATCACGGCGAGGACCGGTCCGAAGATCTCTTCGCGGGCGATGCGGTGCTGAGGCTTCACGCCGGAGAAGATGTGCGGGCCGACGAAGGAACGGCCCGTGGCCGCGGCGGCAGGGGGAACGGGCAGGCCCAGTTCCAGCTTGCACGACTTGGCCGCGTCGTCGATGTATCCCTGGATCTTGGCGCGGGCTTCTTCATCGATCACGGGGCCCACGTCGGTGCCGGGCAGGCAGGGGTCGTTCACGGTCAGGGCGCGGGTGGCCTCGACGAGCCGGCGCGTGAAGGCGGTGATCGCCGGGCCGTTCTCTCCTTCGGGGTCCACGACGATGACGCGCGAGCAGGCCGAGCACTTCTGGCCCTGGAAACCGAAGGCGCTGTGGCGGACGCCGAGGACGGCCTCGTCAAAGTCCGCGCTGGTATCGATGATGATGGCGTTCTTGCCGCCCATCTCGCAGACCACGCGCTTCACGTGCGTGAGTCCCGCGACCTGCGCACGGTACGGGCCGAAGGGGGTCGGGGGCGCGGCGGCGTTGAGGATGTCCAGACCGACATCGCGCGAGCCGGTGAAGGCGATGAGGGCAATGCGCGGATCGCGCACGAGTGCGGCGCCGGTGGTCTCTCCCGGGCCGGGGCACAGGTGCAGCACATCGCGCGGCACGCCGGCCTCCCACAGGATGTCCTTCATGATCGCGGCGATGCCGGGGGTCTGCTCGGCGGGCTTGAGCACCACGGTGTTGCCGGTGACAAGCGCGGCGACGGTCATGCCGCAGCAGATGGCCAGCGGGAAGTTCCACGGAGAAATGACGGCGGCGACGCCGCGGGGCTGGTACCAGACTTCATCGAGCTCGCCGATGAACCGGCCCAGGCGCGAGCGCGAGAACATGGGCACGGCGAGGCGCGCGTAGTACTCGCAGAAGTCGATGGCCTCGCAGACATCGGCGTCGGCTTCACGCCAGGTCTTGCCGGCCTCGCGGATCATGACGGCGGCCAGGCCGTCGCGCTGCTGGCGCATGAGTGCCGCGGCCTTCACGAGGCAGGCGGCGCGTTGCTTGGGGTCGGTGTCGCGCCAGGCGGGGAAGGCGCGTTCGGCGGCGGCGACCATCTCGGCGGCGTGCTGGGGCGTGCGGTCGTTGGCGATTTTGGGCACGCTGGCGCGCGAGACGGCGGCGGCGAAGGCCTCGCGCTGGCGGCGGTACGAGAAGTCCCGCATCGGCTCGTTGATGAACGGGCGGCTGTCGCCCACGCCCTGGGGCGCGGGGCTCAGGGCGTGGCGCTCGGGCGCGATCGCGGCGAGGTCTCGCGGGGGCGCGACGCCGGGCTTGGCGGCGGGGGCCGCGAGGAGCACGGCGGGGTCGGCGTTGTCCATGAAGCCGGCCTTGAGCCAGCTCTCGTTGCTGGTGTTCTCGAGCAGGCGGCGGACCAGGTACGCCATGCCGGGGATCATGTCGCCGACGGGCACGTACTCGCGGATGCGCAGGCCCATCTCCATCGAGGCGTACTTGAGTTGGTCGGCCATGCCGTGGAGCATCTGGAGTTCGATCGCGTCGCGGGGCAGGCCGCGTTCCTCCAGGCCCACGAGCGCGGCGGCGATGCTGCGGACGTTGTGGCTGCCCAGCGCGAGCTTGACCCCGCCGCCGGTGGCGCCCTTGGCCGGGCAGGCGTCGAGCAGGATGCCGGCCATCTCCTCGAAGCAGGCGTCCGTCTGCCACTTCTGGCCCCAGACCGGGCAGGGCCAGCCGTTCATCTCGCTCTTGATCGTCTCGGCGTCCCAGTACGCGCCCTTCACGAGGCGGATGGTGACGACCTTGCCGCTGCGCTTGGCCCAGTCGGCCACGCGGCGGGCGTCTTCGGCCCCGCTCTTGAGGTACGCCTGGAGCACGACGCCGCCGGTGAAGTTCACTTCATCCATGCAGCGCTGGAAGAGCTCGATGGTGAGGTCCTTGAACGCGTGGTGCTCCATGTCAAAGTGCACGTGCACGCCCTTGGCCTTGGCGGTGGTCAGGATGGGCCGCAGCCGCTTCATCAGGTCGTTGATGGAGCCCTCGGTGTCGATGGGATCGCAGCGGGCCGAGAGCGCCGAGATCTTGATCGACACGTTGGTGCGCGGGATGGCGCCCAGGTGATCGGTCTCGAGGCGGGGCTGAGATTTCCACGCCGCGACCTTGTCGGGCAGGTTGCCGATCAGGTCCATGTACTTCTTGGCGTATTCGTCGGCCTCGGCGTCGCTCACGCAGGTTTCGCCCAGCAGATCGACGCTGAAGCCGATGCCGTCGTTCCACATGTCGCGCAGACCCGGGAGGGCGGTCGCGGCATCGGTGCCGGCGATGAACTTGCCGGCCATGCCCTTGATCTGCGAGGACGTCGTCGCCGCGGCGGGGCCCTTGAGCAGGTTGCCGGCCTTGAGGAGCATCGCGAAGGTGGGCGGGACGGTGACGCCCGGCTGGGTGAGGTAGTCGTTGAGATGATCGAAGACCGCTTCGGGGGTCTTGAGCATCGGGAAGCAGTCGACGAAGCGGAAGACCTGCACCTTGAAGTTGGGGTCCTTCATGGACCATTCCATGAGCGCGTCGCTGTAGAACTTGGCGGAGAGCAGGCCGCTCTTGTGGGCGCGGGCCTTGTCCAGCAGTTCGCGGCCCACCGCGATGATTCTCTGCTCGCGCTGGGATTGGGGGGCGTGCGGGGCCGCGGGGGATGGAGACATCGCGCCGGAGGAGGTGCCGGAGACGACGATTTTCTCTGGGGCGGTCTTGGGCTTGCGGGAGAAGAGAGCCATAGGGAGGGATGGTAGGAAAAGGGAAGGGGGTTGGGCCTAAATAGGGATGGAATCGGGACCGGGGGGCGATGGGAATATGGCCGGGCTCGTCCGCGTGTCGGCGGCGCTGCATCGGGACGCGGAACCAACGTCGCGAGGAGCGGTTTACACCCGGTTTCGGGCATCTTTCCGCGCGGTTTGCTCCGGCAACTTCGGCTCCCGCGCTACGCTGCCCCCCCATGCTCACACTCAACTACGCCAACTGCCTCGCCGACCGCGTCGGCACCCACGGGCTTGATCCGGCGCTGCTGCACCCCACCGCCGGCGTCGCTTCGGCGATGGAGGCTCTGACGGACCGCCTGCAGGCCTCCCGGGGCAAGGGGTGGGAGCGGTGGCGGGAACTGCCCTTCGAGCCGATGCGTTCGGCGCACGTGGAGGGGGTCAAGAAGATCGCGGCCCAGTGCGCGGGCTCGTTCGACACGCTGGTGGTGCTGGGCATCGGCGGCTCGGCGCTGGGCAACATCGCCGTGCAGTCGGCCCTCAACCCGCACACGTACAACCTGATGGAGGCCAAGGACCGCAAGGGCCCGCGGCTGTTCGTGGTGGACAACGTCGATCCCACGTATGTCGGCGACGTGCTGGACCTGTGCGAGCGCCAGCCCGGCGGGCTGTCGCGCACGCTCTTCAACGTGGTGAGCAAGAGCGGCGAGACGGCCGAGACGGCGGCGCAGTTCATGGTGATCCGCGACAAGCTCAAGGCGCTCTTCGGTGCGGGGCACGCCAAGCACGTGGTGGCCATCACCGACCCGGCCAAGGGCACGATGCGGCAGATCTGCGAGCGCGAGGGGTACGCGACCCTGCCCGTGCCCGACGGCGTGGGCGGGCGGTTCAGCGTGCTCTCGCCGGTGGGGCTCTTCTCCGCCGCGATGTGCGGCGTTGACATCGACGCGCTGCTCACGGGCGCGGCGGAGATGGACGTGCGCTGCCGCGAAAAGAAGTTCACGAAGAACCCCGCGGCGATGCTCGCCTACCTGCTGGTGGAGCTGGGGCAGACCAAGGGCAAGTCGAACCACGTCATGATGCCGTACGCCAACTCGCTCTACCTGCTGGCGGACTGGTACCGCCAGTTGTGGGCCGAGAGCCTGGGCAAGCAGAAGGACCTGGCCGGCAACGTGGTGTACGCGGGCTTCACGCCCATCAAGGCGCTGGGCGCCACCGACCAGCACAGCCAGGTGCAGCTCTACCGCGAGGGGCCCAACGACAAGGTGATCGGCCTGGTCGAGGTGCAGCAGTTCTCGCGGGACGTGGCGATCCCCACGGGCCTGGGCGTGGAGGCCATCCGCTACCTGGAGGGCAAGAGCATGTCGGCGCTGCTCGCGGCGGAGAAGCGGGCCACCGAGTACGCCCTGGTGGAATCGCTGCGGCCCAACTACACGATCACGTTCCCGAAGCTCGACGCCCACCACGTGGGCGAGTTCATCTCGCTCTGGCAGATCGCCACGGCGTACGCCGGGCTGCTGCTCAATATAGATGCCTACGACCAGCCCGCCGTGGAACTGGGCAAGCAGGCGACGTTCGGGCTGATGGGCCGGGCGGGCTACGAGAAGTTCAACGACGCTGTTTCGCGGACCTTGGGCAGGACCGAGCGGGTGATCTGACCGGGCCGGGGGCGGCGGCTGCTTTGCAAAGTGCAAGAAACTGAGGCGGGGGCTGTAAAAGCATGCCGCGACGGGCGGCCGCACGCGGAACCACGCACCGATGAGCACGAAGAACACGATCAACTGCATCCCTCACCGCTCGCGGGCGCACCGCGGGAGTTTTCAGCGGGTGGGCGCATGAGCGGGGCGGTGGCGACATCGATGACGCCCTGGGCGATAAACCTCACGCACGTGAGCAAGATGTACCGGGGCAAGGTGCACGCGCTGCGCGGGATCGAGATGAAGGTGCACTCGGGGGAGATCTTCGGCCTGCTGGGCCCCAACGGCGCGGGCAAGAGCACGCTGGTCAAGATCCTGATGACGGTGATCCGCGCCACGCAGGCCCAGGGGACGATGCTCGGCGGGCGCGTGGGCGATAAGGAAGTGCTGCGGCGGGTGGGCTACCTGCCCGAGCACCACCGCTTCCCGGAGTATCTCACCGGCGCGCAGGTGCTGGAGTTCTACGGGGCGATGTCCGGCGTGGCGCGGCGCGACCGGCGCACGCGGCGCGACGAACTGCTCGACCTGGTGGGCATGCGGGCGTGGGCCGACAAGGCCGTCCGCGGCTACAGCAAGGGCATGCGCCAGCGCATCGGCATCGCGCAGGCGCTCATGAACAACCCCGAGCTGGTCGTGCTCGATGAGCCCACCGACGGTGTGGACCCCGTGGGCCGGCGGGACATCCGCGTGATGCTCCAGCGTCTGCGCGACGAGGGGCGGACGGTGTTCCTCAACTCGCACTTGCTCAGCGAACTGGAGATGGTCTGCGACCGCGTGGCCATCCTGGTGCAGGGCAAGGTCGTGTCGCAGGGCACGATCGCGGAACTGACCGACCACCGCCGCTGCTACGAGATCGAGGCGGTGCTGCCCGGCGAGAGCAACGCGTAC
>JBGAMO010000145.1:0-12198 GCA_044222845.1 Phycisphaerales bacterium | reverse complement strand
CGACCGCGGGCAGAGAGAAGACGATCGTGAGCGCTTCGGGGATGTCCTTGGTGCACTCCGCGCGGAGTTCGCGCATGATCGTGTTGATGTCGCGGCCCAGGGGGAGACGTTCATCCCAGTCCTTGAGGCCCATGAAGAACATGCCGTAGTTGGAGGCGTTGCGGTTGATGAGAGAGAAGCCGGGGACGCCGGTGAAGTTGCGGACGCCCTCGGTCTTGGCGAGGATGGTCTCGACCTTCTTGACGGCGTTGAGGGTGCGCTCGGGCGAGGCGGAGGGAGGGAGCCAGACTTCGAGCATGATCAGGCCGCGGTCTTCGAGCGGCACGAAGGCGGTGGGGACCTTGGTGAAACTCCAGCCGGTGGCGAAGATGCTGATGCCGAACGCGATGAGGGTAAAGACGATGATCGCGGGGTGCACGAGGAAGCGGACCATGCGACCGTACCCGCCGGAGACGGTTTCGAAGACCTTATTGAACACACGGTTGAACAGGTTGGGCTTGTAGTCTTTGGCGTGTGCCTTGAGCATGACGCCGCAGAGGGCGGGGCTGAGTGTCAGGGCGCAGACGGCGCTGAGGGCGGTGCTGCCGGCGATGGTGAGTGCGAACTGGCGGAAGAGCTGGCCGTTGATGCCCGGGAGGAACGCGGTGGGGAGGAAGACGGCCATGAGCACGAGGGAGATGCTGGCGACGGCGCCGACAACTTCTTCCATCGCCTTGACCGTTGCTTCCTTGGGAGGCAGGTGGCTCTCCATCATGACGCGTTCGACGTTCTCGACGACGATGATGGCGTCGTCGACGACGATGCCGATCGCGAGCACCAGGCCGAAGAGCACGGGAAGGTTGACCGAGAAGCCTGCGAGCGCGGCGATGAAGAACGTGCCGATGATGGCGACGGGGATCGCGATCATGGGGATGAGCGAGGCGCGCAGGCCGCCGAGGAATGCGAGGACGACGAGCAGCACGAGGACGAGGGCCTCATAGAACGTTGCGTAGACCTCATCGATGGCGGAAAGCACGAACTTGGAGGTGTCGTACACCGAGTCGAACTTGAGGCCCTCGGGAAGGCTCTTGGTCTTGGCCTCGATCAGTTTGCCCACTTGCTGGGCGACGGCGACGGCGTTGCCGCCGGGGGCCTGGTAGACGATCATCACGGCGCCCGGGATGCCCATGTAACGACCGTCGGTGCTGTACGATTTGCCGCCGAGTTCGACGCGGGCGACATCGCGGAGCTGGACGATTTTGTTGTCCACGGCGCGGACGATGATGCGTTCAAACTCATCGATGCTGGAGAGACGGCCGAGCGTGGTGATGTTGTACTGGTAGGCCAGGCCCGGGGGCGAGGGGGGCTGACCGATGACGCCGGCGGCGACCTGGATGTTCTGCTCTTTCAGGGAGTTGATGACATCGGTGGTGGTGAGGCCGCGGGAGCGGAGTTGCTCGGGATCGAGCCAGACCCGCATGGAGTAGTCTTTGGTGGGGAAGACAGTGACGTCGCCGACGCCGGGGATGCGCTTCACCTCATCGAGGACATTGATCGTGAGGTAGTTGCTCACGAACAGGTCGGTCATCTCCGGGTGCTTGGCCTGGTCTTCCGGGGCCAAAGAGAGGATGGTGACGATGTTCGAGGAGACCTTGTTGGTGGTGACACCGACGCGCTTGACGTCCTCCGGCAGGGTGGGGGTGGCGATGGCGACGCGGTTCTGCACGAGCACCGAGGCGATATCGATGTTGATGCCGAGCTCGAAGGTGACGTTGAGGGTGTAGGAGCCGTCGCTGGAGGAGGTGCTCTCCATGTAGAGCATTCCGGTGACGCCGTTGACCTGCTGCTCTATGGGGGCGGCGACGGTGTCGGCGACGACCTGTGCGCTGGCGCCGGGGTAGGTGGCGGTGACGCGGACCACGGGCGGGGTGATGTCCGGGTACTGCGCGATCGGCAGGTTCGGGTAGGCGACCAGCCCGGCGAGCACGATCAGGATCGAGATCACCGCGGCGACAATGGGCCTGCGGACAAAGAATGCTGGTGACATGCGTAGTGCTCTTGCTTGGGGGCCGCGTGATCAGTGCTTCGCGGGCTTTTCGGGTGTTTTTTCCGCCGCGGGCTTCTTGGTCTTGGGGGCCTTCTTGGTGGCTTCGGCGGGCTCGGCGGTCTTGGCGGTGACGGCCGAACCGGGGCGGGCACGCAGCAGGCCGCTGACAATGACCCGGTCGTCGGTGGAGAGGCCTTCTTGCACGACACGCATCTCGCCGTCGAGTGCGCCGATCTTGACTCGTCTCATCGCGACCTTGTCGTCGTCTTCAACGACGTAGGCGAAACGGCCGACCTGGTCGGAGAGGAGCGCGGCGTCCGGCACGAGCACGGACGGCGTGGTTTCGATGGCGCAGCGGACGCGGGAGAAGAAGCCGGGGAGGAGCCGGTCGTCGGAATTCTCGAATCGCATCCGCACGCGCAGGGTGCCGGTGCTGGTGTTGAGTTCGGGCTCGACGTAGTCGATCTTGCCGGTGTAGGGGAAGTCGCTCTGGTCCGCCAGCGCGAGCTCCACGGGGCGGGGGTCGGCGGCGGCGGTGTCGGCGGGCATGGGCTTTTCGTTGCGGCGGAGGGCGAGCACATCGCCCTCGCTGATGTCAACCGACACGAAGAGGGGTTGGGAGAGGACGACCTTGGCCAGGAGCGTGGGCTCGCCGCGGCCGACGAGGTTGCCTTCGTCGACGAAGTTCTTGGTGATGTGGCCGGCGATGGGCGAGCGGATCTCGCAGTAATCGAGGTTGAGGAGGGCGTCCGCGAGGGCCGCCTGCGCGGCGCTGATGTTGCCCTTGATCTCGTCGACTTTTCCGGCCTTGATGACGGCGTCGATCGCGGGGCCGGCGTTCTGGTCGGCCAGTTCGCGGGCGAGCTTGGCCTCGTTCTCGCTCGTTGCGAGCGCGGCGGTGAGACTGACGATCCGGGCCTTGGACTGATCGACCGCGTTCTGATACTGACGCTTGTCGATCGTGAAGAGCAGGTCGTCCTTGGCGACGCGCTGGCCGGGCTTGAAATGAACTTTTTCGAGGAAGCCCTGCACGCGAGCCCTGAGTTCCACGGTCATGGAGGCTTCCGTGGTGCCGGTGTACGTGAGATACTGCGTCACGGGTTTTTCGACCGGGTTGGCGACAAAGACCTCCGGGGGCGGGGGCGGCGGAGCGGTATTGGCTTCCTTCTTGAGGTCGCAACCGGCCAAGAGCAACACCGCGGCCAACGCCGAGAACGAGGCGCGGGTGCGGAGCGTGCAGAACGAACGGACGCGGGGTCGCATCGTGGATCTCCAAGGGCCGCGTGTCGTGACGTCGGCGCGGGTTCGTAGAGGCATGTTCATCATCCCTCGGCTCCGGGGCGCATGAACCAGGGGGTCTGGGGCTGGGTGGGTTGAGCGGGCGTTGTGGGTTGGTCGGGGGTGGTGGGGGCGAGCAGATCGCCCCAGTTGGTTCGGGCCCGCATGCGGTCGACGGTGGCGGCGTCAACGAACTCGGCGTTCTGGCGGATTTCCCAGCCGCCGCCCAGCGCGCGGTACGACCGGATAGCGCCCAGAGCCACGGCGGCGCGGGCGACGACCTGGGTGTCCTGGGCGACGACCAGTTCGGTCTGGGCGTTGTTGACGCGGATGAAATCGGTGGCGCCGGCACGGTACTGGATCAGGGAGAGATCGACGCTGCGCTGCAGAGACGAAACGCTCTGGGCGAGGCTGTCGGCTCGTTCGCGGGCCTTCAAGAAGGCGGAGAGCCCGGCTTCGACATCCGCGGAGGCCGCGAGCACGGTCTGGAGATATGTAGTGGCGGCGCGTTCGAAGCGAGCATCCTGGAGGCGGATGTTGTTGGTGATGCGACCGTAGTTGAGGATGGGCCAGTTGACCTGGAGGCCGATGAAGCCGGTGAAGGAGGAGGACTTGAAAAGGTCGGAGAGGTCCGGTGCGCGGACGCCTTCGTAGTTGCTGCTGGCGAAGCCGGTGGCGCCGGTGATGGAGATTGAGGGGTAGAGATCGGCCTTGGCGACGCCGATGCGTGCGCACTCGGCCGCGGCGATGCGTTCGGCGGTGCGGATGTCCGGGCGTCGACGGAGCAGGTCGGCGGGGACTCCGGTGGCGATTTGTGCCGGCGGGTCGGGCACGATGCGTTCGTGCCCGGCGGCCGGTGTGAGTTCCTTCTCAAGATCGGACGGACTGCGGCCCAGGAGAACGCCGATGGCCAGAGTGGCTTGGCGCAGGCCGTCCTCGAGTTGGGGGATCAGAGCCTGGGTGTTGCTGAGCAGGGACGATGCGGTGGTCACATCGAGTTCGGAAACTTTGCCGGCTTTGAAACGGATCTGCGTCAGGCGAAGGGTTTCTTCCTGAAGGACGACGTTGGCCTTGGCGAAGGAGATTCGTTCTTCGAGGGATCGGGCGAGCACGTAGTTGGTCGCGATGTCTGCAACAAGGCTGACGAGGACGGAATCGTAATCGGCGACGGTGGCGAGGAGTTCGGCGTCCGAGGCTTCGATGCCGCGGCGGAACTTGCCCCAGAAATCGAGTTCCCACGAGGCCTGGAGCCCGATTGAAGCATCTGCAAAGTTGAGATCCTCACCGGCGGCCGGGCTGGCGGCGCTCTGGCGGTTGTTGCGGATATTGCCGTAGATCTCCTGCAACTGGGGGTAGAAATTGCCAACGGCGATGCCGCGTGCGGCGCGCGCTTCGATGACGCGCAGACCGGCGGCGCGGAGCGCGAGGTTGTTTTTGTACGCCTCGTCGATCAGGGTGTTCAGAGTCGGATCACCGAAGGACTCCCACCAGGCGGAGTTGGCGGCCTGTGGCGATTGCTCCGTGGGCGACAGCCACCCCGGGTTCATCTTCACTTCGGGGCTTGTGTAGTTGGGGCCGACCTTGCACGCGGGGATCGAGGCGCAGAGGGCGCCGAGAATCAACGCCCGTGGGGGAATCATGGCGGAAACTCGCCTCATTATCAACACTCCTGGCGGCTCCCAGATGGAGCGAAGCCATGATAGACGAAGAACGAAGTGATTTCCTTTAAATCTCTGGATTTCCTTGTCGAGAATTATTTATGCGCGTGTATTCAGGCGCGCCGCGGGTCCGGTTCGCGTCACAATATAGTTTCGAGTGACATGGCGGATCGATCATCCCGAGTGGCTGTGGTTGCTGGTGTGCTGCGTGCCCGCGGCGTGGATCGGTCTGCGATGGTTCGGCGGGATGGCGCCGGTCCGGAGGTGGACGTCTGTTCTGGTGCGGTGCTCGCTGATCGTGATCCTGACGGCGATGCTCGGCGGCCTGAGCATCGTGAAACAAACCAATGCCCTCGCGGTGATCGCGCTGGTGGACGTGTCGGGATCGACGCGGAGATTTTATGAGGGCGGGCATGACACTGTTATTCAAAGGGCCGTGAACTTCCTATCGGGGGCCGAGCGGGGGCGTGGGCCCGAGGATTTACTGGGTGTGGTGGCGTTCGACGGCCGCGCGGCCGCGATCGCGAACCCCAGCCGCGCCAACGTGGCGGATCGGGCGTTGGATATCAAGATGGCGGAGGGGACGAACATCGCGGACGCCATTCACCTTGGGCGTGCGATGATTCCGCCGGATGCGGCGGGACGGCTGGTGCTGATTTCGGATGGGCAGCAGACTTCGGGGGACGGGTTGGCGGCGGCGGCGGAGGGGTTGGGAGGGGTCGCGTCCGCGATCGACGTGGTGCCGCTTCGGTATCGGCTGGATAGTGAGGTGGCGATAGAGCGAGTTGATGCTCCGCCCGCGGCGCAGGCGGGCGCCGCGATTTCGGTGCGCGTGCTGCTAAGGGCGACGCAGCCGACCGAGGGAACACTGCGTCTGTTGGCGGACGGTGTCGGCGTGGACCTTGATGGGTCGACTCCGGGGTCGGGTCGGCGCGTGCGACTGCGGGCGGGGGCCAATGTCGAGCAGGTGCGGGTGCAACTGGATGATCGACGGGTGCACCGCTTCAAGGCGGTGTTCGAGCCCGATACAGAACTGGACGAGCGGGGCGCTCCGCGGTTGGTCGGCGACACGGTGGCCGAGAACAACACAGGTGAGGCGTTCACGCTCTCGCCGGGGCGGGGCACGGTGCTGCTTGTGGATGGGGTGAGCCGCGGGGAAGCGGAGGGCGCGGGGTTGACGCTCGCGGGAGCGCTGCGCAAGTCCGGGTTCACGGTGAACGTCGTGCCGCCGGAGAATCTCCCGGGCGACGTGCTTTCTCTGCAGGAACATGATCTGGTCATATTGGAAGACGTGGCGGCGGATCTGGTGGATGCGGCCAAGCAGACGGCGCTCGCGGCGTATGTGCAGGACCTTGGCGGCGGGCTCGTGTTCGTGGGAGGACCGAACTCCTTTGGCGCGGGCGGATGGAAGGGCAGCACGCTCGAGCCGCTGATGCCGGTGCGGCTGGACCTGCCGGAACGGCTCATCACACCCGAGATCGCGATCGTGCTGGTCACGGACAACAGCGGTTCGATGTCGTGGACGGTGCTGGGATCGCTGAGGACAAAGCAGGAACTCGCGAACGACGCCGCGGCGATGGCGATCCGATCGCTGGACGCCCGTGACCTGGTGGGGGTGATTACGTTCAACTCGGTGCCGGACGTGCTGATCCCGCTGGGGCCGAACACGAACCCGGCCGAAACGGTTCGGAAGGTGCGCGACGTGATGCCGGGCGGGGGCACATTTGCGCCACCGGCGATGGAGATCGCCATGGAGCAGTTGGGAGCCGCCAAGGCGAAGATCAAGCACATGGTGGTGATTTCGGATGGCCGTTCACGGGGGGCGGAGCGGATGCCGGTGATCGCGGCTAAGGCGGCGGAACAGGGGATCAAGGTGTCGACGATCGGGGTTGGCAACGACGCCGATGTTGCGACAATGCGAGCGACGGCGGACAGGGGCGGCGGCGAGTACAGATTCGTGGCTGACCCGAGCACGTTGCCGCAGGTGCTGCTTAAGACTGTGCGGGTGATCCGCACGCCGCTGATCCGTGAAGAACCGTTCGAACCTGTGTTCATGGCGACGGGGTCGGTGATGACGGCGGGGATGGCGGACCCGCCGCCGTTGGGCGGGCTGGCGCTCACGCAGGCCCGAGCCGAACCGACCGTGGTGAACGCGATGACCACGGCAACTGGCGAGCCGGTGCTGGCGCACTGGCAGGTGGGGCTTGGGCAGGTGGTGGCGTTTACTTCTGACGCGAGCAAGTGGGCGGAGCGGTGGATCGGTTGGGATGGGTACGCGAAGTTCTGGAGCGGGGTGGTGAGAGCCGCGGCACGATCGGCCACCGCGGGACAGGGGATGACGCCTTCCGTCGTCGCGAATGCCGACGGGCTGACGGTGCGGTTGGATGCGTCCGACGCGGACGGCAAGCCTCTGGACGCGTTGACGGTGCCGGCGACGGTGTATTCACCCAGCGGGACGGTGCGCGAGATGACGCTGTCGCAGATCGCTCCGGGCGCGTACGAGGCGCGGGTGCCCGTGACGGAGAGCGGGAGTTACGTGGCGGTGGTGAAGCCGTCGGCCGGGAGCCGGAAACTCGCGCCTGCGATCGCGGGCGCGACGGTGTCGGAGGGGCCGGAGTACCGCGTGATGGAATCGAGCGATTCGCTGCTGCGTGAGATCGCGAGACGCACGGGCGGGAGAGAACTGGATATCAATGCTCCTGATGCGAAGGTGCTCTTCGATCGGACGGGGATCACGCCGCGGGAAGCGGTGACGCCGATGTGGCCGGCGCTGACATGGTGGGCGCTCCTAGCGGCGTTGCTGGATATCGCGACGCGGCGGATCGCGTGGGACCGGTGGGTGAGTCGGCGGTTCCTGGGCGAGACTGTTCAGGCGGTCGCGGCACCCGTCAAAACTCTCTCGGGGCTTAGGACGCGGGTGGAAGCGGTTCCGGCGGCGGAGGCTTCTCTGGCTCTGGGGCCTGAAGAAGCGGCGCGGCTGGCGGAAGCCGCGCGGGACCGGAGGAGAGCGCAGAAGCTGGCGGGTGGCGCCGCGCCGATTGTGAACGCGCCTGCACGTGAGCCCGAGGAATCGATCAAATCGGACAAGGAGGAGGGGCTGTTGGCGGCGAAGCGGCGCGCAGCCAAGCGCTTCGAAGAAGGTCCGTAAACGTGCCGGGTCTACTGCTTGTTGCGGGCGACTTTGAGCACGGCGCGCTTGAGTGGGCCCGAGAGACCGAATCGCTTGAGGGCGAGGTTGAGAGAATCCGCCAGCCGGTATCGCAGCGGGACGGCGAGAGCGGGCGGCGGTGCGGACTGATCGACGCGCAGGTATTCGACCGCCAACGTGGCCAGTTCCTGGGCGGTGCGGGCGCTGACCCCGGGTCGGGGCTGCTGTTTCGCGAGGGTGAGGGCTCGCTCAAAGAGCGCCACCATGCGGTCGCCCATGACTTCCAGTGAGAAGTGCTCGGCGATGCGTTGGCGGCCCGCGCGGCCCATGGCGTCACGCTTCGCGGGGTTTGACAGCAGTGCCGCGATGACATCCGCGTAGGCGGCAGCTTCGGCTGTCGGGTTGGACTTGGGGATCAGCACGCCGCACTCGGGGGTGACGAGTTCTGGTTGGCCGCCCACAGCAGCGCCGACGACCGGCAGACCCGCGGCCATGGCTTCGAACATGACCAGCGCGATGCCCTCGCGGTCTGAGGGGAGAAAGAGCAGGTCGCTCGCGGCGTACACGGCGGGCATATCAGCCGCGGGAACGGCGAGGAGGAAGTGGGCCCGGTTTGAAACGCCGCGGGCGCGGAGGTCGGCTTCCAAAGCGTGCCGGTCCGGGCCGTCGCCAGCGATGATTGCATGGAAGTCGACGCCCCGCGATGCCAGCAGTTGGAGCGTGTGGGCGAAGACGTGGGGCTGCTTCTGCTCGCAGATTCTCGCGGCGTACAGAATGACGGAAGACGACTGGGGAATTTCCAGTCGCTTTCGCAGCGACTCCCTGGCCCCGAGTGGGGCTTGCCAGAGCGATGGGTCTTCGTTGATGGTGCAGACCTCGACCCGATCGGGCTCGGCTCCACGCGAGATCATCCACTTGCGCAGGTAGTTGGATGTGACGATGTTGAGTTCGAGATGATCCTGCCACGCCGCGCCGTAGCGTGACCAGCCGCCGTTCTTCCAGCGCGGTTCCTCCATGTGCGAGTAGTCGACGTACGCGGGATCGGGGCAATGGTGTCGCAGGTAGGGCAGCGCGAGGTACCCTAACTCGCTGTTGGAGACCATCACGACCTGTGGGCGGCGCGTTTGGATGAGGTGGCGCAGGAAGAGCGGCGCGGCGTTGGGCCGCACGAAGTGCGGGAGCACGAACACATCGGGCGTCAACGCCGCGAAATCGGGCAACCAGGACTGGTCTCCGCGGTTGGTGGCGGCGAGCGTGACCTCCCAGCCCTTTGACGAGAGTTGCTGGGTCAGGCGGAGGTTGAACTTGTCGGCGCCGCCCATCGTGAACCAGGGCACGATCAGCAGTGCGCGGCGGTTCCTGACGGGCGAGGCCGGCACGGCGTGCCAGGATGGCGTTTGCGGAACGGCCTCCATCGCGGAGGAATCGGCGCGGGGCGTCGGACAGACGATGGAAGCGGACGCGGGCGGTCCGTCGTGCCAGGCGAGGAACTCGGGAATCACGCCTCGGCGGGCGCCGCGGTCTGCCAGGGCTCTGGCTACGGCCGCCGGTTTGGCGAGCGCGTCGAAAGGAAGATGCGGGAGGGATTGCCGCCGCACCAGGATCGCGGGCCCCACGTCTTGGGGATCACTGCATAAAAGGGGCGCCCGCCCGATGCGAATATGGAAGGCAGAGACCGCGTCGGCATCCTCATGGGTGAACAAATACCAAGTGAGCTGTTCCAAGGCGGTGGGTTCGAGCACCGTATTGGCGGCGAGCGACAGAATGAAGGGCTCGGAGGCCTGCTCGAGCGAATCGCGGCTGATCCATGCTGCGAGCGATTGATGAGGGAGCGATGCGACGGCGTCTGCGTGGGAGAACACCGCGATGACAGGGGGAGCGGAGGCCTGCGGATAGGACATTCCACGCGGCGATGCGGTGGAAGGCGCGGCGGAGAAATCGGGACGTCTCGGGTCGATCATGGCGCGGTGCCGGGAAGGACGGGAACTCGTTCACAGTACGCCCGCGGGCGAGCGGTGCGACCTTGCGATGCAGCTTGGATTTGGCAAACGGTCAACTCCGCGCTATACTCTGGTGCCAAACGTTGCGGCTGTGGCGGAATTGGCAGACGCGCTAGATTCAGGTTCTAGTGGGGTCACACCCGTGGAGGTTCAAGTCCTCTCAGCCGCATTCTTGAAGGTCCGCGACGGTGGTTGACGATTATCTCCTATGGCGTCTTCGAACGATAATGCCCAGAAGATCAAACTGATCGTCGCGGCCGTGCTCATTGTGGTTGCCGGGGTGGTGATCTACATGTCCTACTTCTCCGGCCCGCCGGTCACTGCGGTGCCGGCCGAAGCCGCCCCGCCGACCGACGAGCCCGCCAAGGTGGGCGCACCGAATCGGCGGATGGGCCCTGGGATGGACAAGGCGGCACCTGCGGCACCGGCGGCTCCTGCCAAGTAACTGCCAACATGCCTAGTTTGAGATGCCCGTCGATACCGGCGAGAGCAACCGCACGTCCTTGATCGCGCTGAATGCGGAACGCCACTGGCGGATTCCGTCCGCGTCGATGTCGATCGAAAGTACGCCGGGTGCGTCGCTCAACTCACCGAGAGTTTCGCCCTTGGGGCCCACGGCGATCGAGCCGCCTGCGTACTGCAACATCGGGTCTTTCCCGCAGCGGTTCACTCCGAGCACCAACGCCTGGTTCTCGATCGCTCGGGCGATGAGCAGTGCCCGCCAGTGGTGCGAACGGGCCGTCGGCCAGCAGGCGCCCAAGGCGAATACTTCGGCGCCCTTGAGCATCGCGATCCGGAACAATTCCGGGAATCGCAGGTCATAGCAGATAGCGGGCGAACAGGTGAGCGGTTGTGCTGCGCCGATCTGGAGGCTGAACGTCGCGACCTCGCCGCCGGCTTCGAACCGTTCGGCTTCGCGCTGGAAGGGGTGGATCTTGGTGTATTCGCAGAGCAAGTTTCCGTCCGGGGACACGACACTCATCACATTGCGGGCGGCGCATTGCTTGCCGGCGTCGACGGTCCGCCCACCCTGGACCACGCAGCCGGTATCGGAGGCGAGTCGGCCCAGGAACGCGATCGTGCGTCCGGATGCATCTGCTGTCTTTTTGATGTTGAAGGAAAAGCCGGAGTCGAACATCTCAGGGAGTAGGACGAAGTCGCCTTTGGAGATGGGGGCCCTGTCCAGCAACCGCCGGACGGCCTCGAAGTTTGCCTGGGCGTCTTCCCACGCGATATCCAGCTGGACCAGATGGGCTTTCATGCACCCCAAGGGTAGTGATGGAGCGGACCATGAATGCAACACGCCGCGGCGAGCCACGTTGGGCCTTTGGAACGACGTTTCGCAGGCGTTGGCCGGTCGCGGGCCGGGTGAACCTGGGCGCACCGCACGGCCGGGAATCCGTCTTTCTTTGTGAGGATGCGGGCGAGGAAAACTCGATAAAGGCTGCGAGGATCGGGGATGTGGAACCGCGGTCCGGCGCAGGGGGAGCAATCATGTGTCTCGTAGTCACTTGTGAGTCAAGTGTGGAACGTTCGACATCGACCAACGTCGCCGCGGATCGGCGCGTGCTGCTGGCCAGCCGCTCGCCCCGCCGCCGTGCGCTTTTGAATGAAGCCGGAGTGACGCACATCGCCGAGCACCCGGGCTTTGACGATGCCGTCCTGCAACCGGGCAACGTCGGGCCGGAGCAGTGGGTGGCGTCATTGGCGTACCTGAAGGCGTGGGCCAAGAGCCGCGAGTGCGACGCGCCCGTGGTGATCGGCGCCGATACAGCGTGCGTGATGGACGGGAAGCTCATCGGGACCCCCCGCGACGCGGGCGAGGCCGAGTGCATGATCCGTGGATTCATGGGGCGCGGGCACGAGGTCGTGACCGGCGTTGCGATCATCAGCCGCGCGGATGGGGTTGAGAAGCGGAGCATGTTCTCCGAGTGGGCGACCGTTCGGATGGGGATCCTGACGGAGGAGCAGATCACCGGGTACGTTGCTTCCAAGGCCTGGGAAGGCAAGGCCGGGGCGTACAACCTGCGCGAGCGGATCGACGCGGGGTGGCCGATCGAGTTCACCGGGGATCCGACCACGATCATG
>JBGAMO010000144.1:0-12242 GCA_044222845.1 Phycisphaerales bacterium | reverse complement strand
GAGACCTACGCGTACGCGGGGACCCATTGCGCAGCGGCGATGCGTCGTGCCAGTTCCTCGCGGTCCATCGGCGGCGCAAGGCCTTCGGTCTGCGCCTGCACAGCCACCGCTGCCGCGATGTGTCGGGCGACGGCGCGAAGATCACGGAGGCTGGGTAGGAGCGAGTCGTTGCGGTCCTTGAGGGCGGGGGATTTCTCGGCCAGCGCGGTCGCAGCGGCGAGGAGCATCGCGTCGGAGACGCGATTGGCTTTGCACGCGGCGAGGGCGAGGCCCACGGCCGGGAAGATGTACACGTTGTTGCACTGGGCGATGGGCACTGTGCGGGCGCCGTCGCTCACGGGCGGGAAGGGAGATCCCGTGGCGATGAGGGCCCTGCCCTCGGTCCACTTCATGAGATCCGCGGGAGTCGCCTCGGCTTTGGCCGTGGGGTTCGAGAGCGGCAGGATGATCGGCCGCGGGGTCTTGCGGGCCATCTCGCGGATCAGCGGCTCGGTGAAGGCGTTGGGGAGTGTGGAGAGCCCGATCAGGATGGTTGGCGAGGTGGTCTTTACGACCTCCTCGAGGCCGACGATTCCTGCGGCGGAGCGGGGCATGTCGGAGAGGCGTTCCGGAGACTGAGAGAACTGGCGTTGTTCGACCGAGAGATCGGTTCGGCCGGTGTGCAGCACTCCGCCGCGGTTGATGATCCAGAAGCGGGAGCGGGCTTCCTTCTCGGAGAGGCCATCCTTGATCATGGCGCGGCAGAGATAATCCGACACGCCGATGCCGGCGGAACCGGCGCCGAGGACGACCACGGTCTGATCGCGCAGCGGTCGGCCGGTCACCGCGATGGCCCCCAGGATTGCCCCGAGAGTGACTGCGGCGGTGCCCTGGATGTCGTCGTTGAAGCTGAGAACCTCGTCGCGGTACTTGTTGAGGAGCGTGTAGGCGATGCTGTTGGGGAAATCCTCCCACTGGATGCACGTGCCGGGGAGTTCGGACTTGACGGCGCTGATGAACTGGTCCACGAAGTCGAAATACTCGGCGCCGCTCAGGCGTTCGTGACGCCAGCCCAGGTAGAGAGGATCTCGCAGACGATCGGTGTTGTTGGTGCCGACGTCAAGGACGATGGGCAGCGTGCGTTCTGGGCGGATGCCGCCGATGAGCGTGTACAGCGAGAGTTTGCCGATGGGAATGCCCAGGCCACCGACGCCCTGGTCGCCGATGCCCAGGATGCGCCCGCCGTCGGTCACAACGATGACGTCGATCTGCTTGCCGTAACGGTTCGCGAGGATCTCGGGGATCCGGTCGCGCAGAGGATAGGAGACGAACAGGCCGCGGGGCCGGCGGTAGATGTGAGAGAACTGCTCGCACGCCGCGGCGACGGTGGGCGTGTAGACGATCGGCATGGTCTCCTCGACGTGATCGAGCAGGAGCCGGTAGTAGAGTACTTCGTTGGTATCCTGGAGGGCACGGAGATAGATGTGCTTGTCGAGGGGTGACACGCGTGTCTGGAAGGCCTCGTAGGCGCGGTCTGTCTGCTGATCGAGGGTTTCGATCTGGGGCGGCAGCAGTCCGTGGAGGCCGAACTGGGTGCGTTCCTCCTGGGTGAATGCGGTGCCCTTGGTGCGGAACGGGTTATCGAGAAGAGCGTGCCCGTGGCGGTAGACGCTGGGGCTGGATGGTGAAGCTGTAAGCATGGCGTAGACCTTTCAGGCCGGGTCTCGCCCGCGGGGGCCGCCGCAAGGGCGGGACCATGTGGAAT
Source organism: Phycisphaerales bacterium (assembly GCA_044222845.1). Taxonomy (GTDB): domain Bacteria; phylum Planctomycetota; class Phycisphaerae; order Phycisphaerales; family UBA1924; genus UBA2402. The sequence goes on along the minus strand of JBGAMO010000144.1, from coordinate 10,498 downwards.
TATAGGTTTCAATATCGAGATTTACAGGGGAGGGTCTCGCCCGCGGGGGCCGCCGCAAGGGCGGGACCATGTGGAATTATAGGTTTCAATATCGAGATTTACAGGGGACCGGACGGCAATCCGGCAGAAGAACCAACAAATCTATCGCTTGTTCGCACTCTGGTTGCAGATTATCCGCGAATCTCGAGGTTGCCGAGACGTGATGGAGTCACCGAAGATCGTCGGCGCGGATCAAGCACTGCGCACCACGGGCTCAACGCCGGGGCCGGCCGAACAACGACGCGGATCGCCACAACGCGCGGGCATTGGAGTACACTGTTGCTCAACCAACTACTCCGCGCCGGACGGGATCGCGTGCATTGAGTGTTCTGTGCAGCCGATCCGCGCAAGCGAGGGGGTCTGGGTGAGTTCGTACACCGGAGCAACATCGGATGCCGACCAAGGCCTACGCCGCAGAGTCCGCCACATCACCTTTGGGCCCGTTCACGATCGAACGCCGCGAGCCGAAAGCGACCGACGTCGCGATCGACATCCTGTACTGCGGCGTCTGCCACTCCGACCTTCACTTCGCCCGCAACGAATGGGGCATGTCGGCGTACCCGATCGTTCCGGGGCATGAGATTCTCGGGAAAGTGACCGCGGTGGGACGGGATGTAAAGAAGTTCAAGGTGGGCGACATCGCGGCGGTGGGCTGCCTGGTGGACTCCTGCCGGACGTGCAACCACTGTCAACGGGGCCTTGAGCAGTTCTGCCTGAGCGGGCCGACGTTCACGTACAACGGCGAAGACAAACACATGGGCGGCATGACGTTCGGCGGGTACTCCGAGCGGGTGGTCGTCGACGAGGCGTTCACGCTCAAAGTACCGGGGAATCTCGACCCGGCGGGGGCCGCCCCGCTGCTGTGCGCGGGCATCACCACCTACTCACCGCTGCGTCACTGGAAGGTGTCCAAGGGGCAGAAGGTCGGCATTGTGGGATTGGGCGGACTGGGGCACATGGGCGTGAAGTTCGCTCGGTCCCTGGGCGCGCACACCGTGCTGTTCACCACCTCCTCGGGCAAAGTGGCTGACGGGAAGCGGCTGGGTGCGGACGAGGTGGTGATCTCGAAGAACGCCGACGAGATGGCGAAGCACGCCGGCAGCTTCGATTTCATTCTCGACACCGTGTCGGCCGATCACGACATCAACGCGTACATGTCGCTGCTGAAACTGGATGGTACACTGGTGCTCGTGGGCGCGCCGCCCAACCCACTGGCGCTCAGCGCGTTCAGCCTGCTGTTTCCCCGCAAGCATCTGGCGGGCTCGCTGATCGGCGGCATCGCGGAGACGCAGGAAATGCTGGACTTCTGCGGCAAGCACAACATCGTCTGCGACATCGAGAAGATCAAGATGCAGCAGATCAACGAGGCCTACGAACGGCTCCTCCGGAGCGACGTCAAGTATCGCTTCGTGATCGACATGGCGTCGCTGAAGCACTGACGGCCGAGGGCCGTTGGCAGCGGAGAGTCATGCGGCCTTGCGGGCCGCCTGTTCCGCTCCGCGAATCATGGTCTCGGCGACGGCGTTCACCGCTGCGGTCCAATCGGAGTGGAGTTGCTGCGTCCACGCGTCGCCGGCGAGGTCCTTCATTGTCCCCAGCAGGGTGTCCCGCACCAGGCCGTAATGTTCGGCTTTGGCGCCGTAGCCGGCGTGCCGCGCGCCCATTTCGAGCAGAGGCTTCTCGATGGCGCCGAGGTTGTCGGCGAACTTGACCACGAGCGCGATCGCGGCGGTCAGGTGCTTCTTCTGCTGCGTCATGTCCTTGGGGAACATCCCCCGCACGGGCGGGAACGCCGCGAACAGACGCTCATAAAAGGTGTCCATGAGCAGGTCTGCCTTTGGGGCGAGCAAGTTGAAGCTGTCGCGGATGCGGGAAGCGGCGGTGTCCATGTTTGGCTCCGGGGGATAACCAATCACTATCGGAGGAATTCGATGTGTGTCTGAGCGTCGGCACTCGCCTTTGGCGATGGCGCCGCCAAGCGTGTGACGGGCCATTCACTCTACAGTGCGGGATGCGACAATCGGAGAGCTAATCGATGCGCAGAGGGATCGAAAGGCACCAAGGCGGGGCATCCGCCCGAGTCTGGTTGGGGCATCCCATCCGCGTGCCGCGGCATACTGACACCGACGCTACGCTCGGGGATGGCCGTCCGCTTGCTGACCATTGCGTTCTACGTTGCCACGCTGCTCGTCGGGCTGACGGGGTGCGCCCCGACGCACGCGGCGGCCGCCGACTCGTCGTGGCGTCGAGTGCTCGCGGACCGGCTCTCCACTTTCGGCCACCGCAATATCATCGCGGTCGTTGATTCCGCGTATCCTGCCCAGAGCAAGCCGGGAGTGGAGATGATCTCGACGGGGGCGGACCAACTTACGGTGGTGCGGGCGGTGCTTGACGGGATCGCGGCGCAGCGGCACGTCAGGCCGGAGGTGTTTACAGATGCCGAACTCTCGCGCGTGTCGGAGGTTGATGCGCCGGGGATTTCCACGTACCGGGCCGGGCTCAACGATTTGATCAAGGGCGTACCGAGCGGAGTCGCGCCCCACGAAAAGATCATCGCGCAGCTCGATGAAACTTCTCAAACGTTCAAGGTCCTGCTTCTCAAGACCAACTTGACGCTGCCGTACACATCCGTCTTTGTGCGGCTCGATTGCGGCTATTGGAATGCGGAATCGGAACAGCGACTGCGCGACTCGATGGCTCGCTAGAGACGAGCGTCGTGTGCGGGGAACAAATTTCCCCGCTTCCTGTGCGGTCCGCCCCGTTCGATTATCACCGTCTTTGAATCAACTGTGAACCGCGGCCACGCCTGCCTTCTCGAAATGCTCGAGCGCGGCGGCGACTACCGGCGTGTAGGTGTACACGGGACCGCCGCCCATCATGACGGCGACGCCCGCCGCGTCCATGACTTCCTTTGACGTCGCGCCGGCCTTCAGGCACTTTTCCACGTGAGAATAAATGCAGGGCTCGCATCGCACGGCCACGCCGATTCCCAGGGCGATCAGTTCCTTGCTCTTGACCGAGAGCCCGCCCTCGCCACCGTCTTTCATCAGGCCTTGGAAGAATGGCCCGAAGGACTTGCCGATTTCCGGCCCTTTGCTCTTGGCCATGTTCATCGTGGAGGGCCAGGACTCGTAGAACTTGGAAGCATCGTGAAGCATGACTTGGTTCCTGTTGAGGGGTACAGACAAAATCGAAAGATGGGCTTACTTGCGGGCACCCGAATCGCAGTCGGCGCAGGACGCGGCGGCACGGTTCCAGGGCATCTTGGCGATGATCGCGGCGAGTGCGCATGTGCCGGTTGCTCCGGCGAAGGTCAATCCGGCGCCGAAAAACGCGGGGATACCGATGAACCGCGGATCGACGAACCACGCGAGGGCCGAACCCGCCAGAACGCTCACGCCGATCACGAGTTGCACCTGACGCATCACACTGATGCCTGACACATGAGTGTTGAGCTCTACCGGGAGGTTGTCCTTCTTCCAAGCCTCGATGCCGCCGGCCATACTGAAGAGCGAATAGCCGGAACTCGCGACTGGCGCCGCCATGCGCACGGCGTCCGCGGATCGACGACCGCCGCGACAGTGCATCACAATGCGTTGACCCGGGCGTGCCGCGGCGGCAATCTGGATGGGATCGAAGCGTGAGAGCGGGACCAGGCGTGATCCGGTGATGCGCTCGCGAGCGTTTTCATCAGGTTCTCGTACGTCGATCAGCACGGCTTCGCCGGATCGCAGCCATTGCTGGACCTGGATCGGGGAGACTTCCTGAACGGTTTTGGCATCGCCGGCCCGGACGGAAGGGCCTCCATTGGCTGGGGCGTTGCTCTGGATGGTGGGAGTTGACATTTTCTGTTCCTGCGCGTTCGGGAGGCCGAACGGCTGTTCTCGATTCCAACACCGGTCGATCCTTAGAGGCGCCGCGACCGCACCTGGTTCCCGGAGAAGTCGACGATCGCCGCGGATTTTTCGATTCGTTCGTGAGCCAGCCGCGGAAACTGGCGGGCGAAGATGTACGCCGCCATCACCACCAGGAATGCCGCGAACATTCGCTTGAGAATAATCTGCGGGATGCGCCCCGCGAGTGTGTTTCCCGCGAGGCTGCCGGCGATGCCCAGAGCGGCAAAAGCACCAATGATGCCCCAGTCAATCCGAAATTCTGCGTGGCTCGGAGCGGCGGAGCCAACGACCACCGACCAATACTTCAGGAATCCGGCGACGCAGTTGACAGAGATAATGGCCAGGCTCGTACCGACCGCGACCGGCATGGGGAGCTTTCGCAGCAGAACGAGCACGGGCACGATGAGGAACCCGCCGCCGACCCCGACCAATCCCGTCGCGAACCCGAGACCAACGCCCTGAACCGCCACCAGCAGAACACTCCGGGCAGTTCGGGAGACAGACCAAGGGTTCGGGGTGATCGGAGCGGGTTCAACGCCGTCGTGAATGGTCGATTCAACCGGGGCAGCCGTCGTGTCTTTTCGGAACATCATGATGGCCGCCGCGATCATGAGTCCGGCGAGCAGCAGCAACTGCAGGGCCCCTGAGAGGTGGCGGGCCACCTGGGCTCCAGCCAGGGTGCCCGCGATGCCCGGGAACGCGAGCAGCGCGGCGCTGCGAACATCGAGCCGTTTCTGCGACGCGGCGCGGATCGCTCCGGCGACAGCGATGGCGCCCACGATCGCCAGTGACTCGACGATTGCCGATTTTTCGTCGTGCCCGACCAGGTATACGAGAATGGGAACGGTCAGAATTGCCCCGCCGGAACCGAGCAAACCCAGCGAAAGTCCGACCAAGAGGGCGCCAAGCCAGGCCAGAATCAAGGGAAAACTCCCCGGAGAAGGACGATGCTTCTATCGCTCCGAAGGCGCGTTGGCCTGCTCCCAGGCCATCATCCCGCCGGCGAGGTTGGTGACGCGGTATCCGTGCTTCTGGAGCAGCGAGCAGGCTCGCGCGGAACGCGCACCGCCCTGGCAGTTCACCAGGATGTGCCGATCGCGGGGTACCTCCGAGAGGCGGGAGAGAAGGCGGGTGTGAGCAATGTTCGCGGCGCCGGGGATGTGCCCCGCCGCGAACTCGACCGTTCGACGCGCATCGAGCACGAACGGCCGGGTGGTATCGAGCATTACGCGTGCGCCGGAAACACTGACCTCGTCTGTAGGAACCAATGTACCGCCCTGAACTGCGAGTTGCCCCGTCGCCGCGGCGTCGAACCAACCGACGAACTTGTCGAGACCCACGCGGATGAGATCGCGTACCGCTTCATCGACTCGGCTCGGCTCGGCGATCAGGCAGATCGCCTCGTCTTCACGGACCATGGATCCCGCGTCGGTATTGAACGAGCTCGTCAGCGGCAAGGACAGCGCTCCGGGGGCGTGCCCGGTCCTGAAGTCCGGCCACGGCCGCGTGTCGACGATGGCGCATGTCTGGTTGTCGAGTTTGAGCAACTCCGAGACAGACAGTTGTCGGAGCTTGGGGACACCGCCGAGCACACGGGGGCCCAACTTGTTGTCGCGTTTCATCCGGGCGAAATAGAGCGGGGGCTCGGGCTGGCCCTCCAGAATGAAGTCTACGAAACTCCGCTCGGACTCGGCGGCGCGAATGGAGGCATTGAACATCTTCTCGTAGCCCACCGTGCTCTGCGGAACCGCGCCCAACGCCTTGCCGCAGGCGCTCCCGGCGCCGTGCGCCGGCCACACCTGCAGGTAGTCGGGCCATGCCATGAACTGCTTGACCGTCTGATAGAGGCGGTGCGCGGACGATTCGGCCTTTCCGGCGATGCCCGCGGCGGATTCGAGCAGGTCGGGCCTGCCGACGTCTCCTACAAAGACGAAATCCCCGGTCACAACGCCGATGGGCTTGTCGGCGCCGCCGCCGCGGTCGGTGATCATGAAGCACATGTGCTCGGGGGTGTGGCCGGGGGTGTGGAGCGCCTTGAACACGATGTTCCCGACGAGGAACTCGCTGCCATCCTTGAGCAACTGGTGGTCGTAGCTGCCGCCGCCGGTTCTGAGATCGAGCCACTGGTACTTCCAGTCGGCGTCGCCCTCGTCGGAGAGGTAGGCCTTGGCGCCCTTCTCGGCCAGTTCGCGGGACCCGGAGAGGAAGTCGGCGTGGATGTGGGTCTCGGCGACCGCGACGATCTTGAGCTTGTTAGCAGCGGCGAGCGATTCGTAGCGATCGATGTCGCGTTCGGGGTCGATCACGATCGCCTGTCCGGTGCGTTGGCATCCGATCAGGTACGCGGCCTGGGCGAGTTTGTCGTCGTACACCATGCGGAAGAACATGCGGCATTCTCCTTCACCAGTGGGATTGGTCGGGAACTTAGAGGCGTGGTGACTCGGAATGGTTCCCGCCGGCGGAATGGGCGGGCGAGAGGCACCTTGCAGTCACCTGACGGGCTACTTGCCCGGCCAATTCTCAGGCATCCATTCAGTAAGGCCGGCGATTGATTGGCGAGCCGCCTCCGAGGTCGGCACGCCCCAGGCCTGGAAGAAGGGCCCCAGGTTTTTCCCGCAGGCACGGCTGAACCGGACCATCCATTGATCACGCTTGTCGGCGTCGTTCTTTGGGCGCTCTTTCTTGGGCAAAGTGCGATACTCGGCGAAGACCCGCTCGAACGTCTCCCAACCGAAAGCCCGCTGCAGTTGAACGTACATGTGGAGTGCCAGGAAGGGATTTCGCTTCCAAGCGTCGAACTTGGCGCCGCCGGCGAGGTACTCGCTCAGCTTGGGTGGCTTGTTCACCGCCTCGTGTCCACGGTCGCCGGGCTTGGGGGAGCAGATGGTGTCGATCGCGTGCAGCGCGAAGAGGTTGCATGTGACCTCGCCGGTGCCCTCAAAGGTCCAATCTGCCTGTTGGTGATTGTGGCCCAGTTCGTGCAGCAACCCCCATGTGCCCTTGCTGAGCCGCTCGAAGCTCACCATGTCGTTGGCGGCGTCCAGGTGCGTCATGATGGGGTATCCGCTATGCATGTACCCCGCGCTGATCTGCACGTCGGCCACAAATCGGTGCGGGCGATCGGGCTGCGTCTCGATGGCGGCGAGGGTCGCGTGTGCATCGCTGATCTTGTTCCAGAACTCCATCACGGCTGAGGGATCTTCAAGGTCGCGTAGAACCTGGCTGGGCACACTCACGATGACTTTGCCGCTCTCAAGTTCCCCCCACGGGCCGGGCGCCTGCCTGGAACGAGCCCACTCTGCGCTGGTGGTCTTGCCGAGCACGTACCGCGGAGCCTGCACCGCGCCGCTCACCAAGAAATGAGCGGAGCCGGCTTTGCCTGAGGGAACCTCGATGTACACAAGGCCGCCGAAGCCGCTCGCAACCGTCGTCACGGCTTGCGTCAGAGGCCATTCGCGGCTGATATCGGGCACACGATCCCAGCGCTCGTGATGCCACAAAGTGTCGGTGTGGCAGCCGATGCGGAGTGAGCATCCTTTGGCGTCGTCGCGGTTCGTGATCGTCACGACCGCGCCCGGCGGGGCGTACAGCCCCGTGCTGTGCCACTGGGGAACCGACATGTCCAGTTCGATCGTCTGGTCCACGCGCGGGGCGTCGGCCGGAACGGACCCGGGAAAGGACGTGGCGGCGACGTGAGCCTTGATGCGATCGGTCGGGGTTCGGCGTTCGAGTTCCACCTGCAACGCGAGCAGCACTCGTGAAACGCCATCGGTGCGACGGAGCGGCTTGTCCTTGGAGACGAACAGACTGTCCTTGCGTGCGGAGAGCAGCGCTAGCGCCCGCTTGAACAGCGGGTGGTCGGGAGCGATCACTCGCAATGCCGCCGTGAGCGTGACACCGGCCTGTGGATCGAGCGCTGACGTTGCGTTCGCCGCGGTTTCGAGAGCGTCCATGGCGGCTGGGGCGCACAGTCGCGGAGAGAAAGCTGCGACTTTGAATGCGTTCTTGTCGGTAGGATCAAGCGTCCCATCGCACCAAGCGATGCCGCAGTCGCTCAGCAGCAAGTTACCGGGATGATCGTGGATCGTCTTGCCGGGGTGAAGTTGGAGCCATCCCCATCCCAACCCTGCGGTCAGAAGACCTCCGCCATTTCGGATGAACCGAGAGATCGCGGGGCGTTCCTTCTCACCGATACTGTGAGAATCCACGACGATGAACGAGTAGTTCTCGAGCGCATCCTGCCATTCTCCCTGGAGAGGCTGGGCGTCGAATCCGGCTTTGGAAAGCACGCCGATCATCGCCGCGTTGTTCAGTACCCCTGCTCTGGCTTTTTCAGCGCCGGCGAGCCATCGGGCCGAGTTCTGAACGAACCTTGACGTGCCGGGGTGCTTCAGAGCGTCGGCGGCGATCATTCCGCCGTGGCCCATCGCGACGACTCGTCCCTTTTCCCATTCCGCGGCGACTGCAACGGGGAGCAACTGCTTGGAATCTTCCCTCCCGGCGATCAGCACCCGGGCATGATCACCGAGCACGGCAAGCGGTCCGGGGATTCCTGCCGAGGCGACTGCCTCGACGTCGGCGGTCAGCGGTTCGTCGCTATGGATGCGGACCTGGGGAGATGGCAAGGAAGAGGCAGATGCAACCAGGGACGGCCCCAAACGGATTGCCGCCAACAAGACCAGCACGAAGCGGCATCTTTCGGCGAAACGTGAAGTCGGCATGCGCCCATGATAGCGAACCGGCTCGCCGACATTGGCTGCCCGCACGCGAATGCCGGCCCGCGAAGCAACGGGTGGCCCTTGTCCCGCCGGTTTCGCACTCTCCAAAAATGCGGTGATCCCGCCACAGAACGCAGCGGGATCACCACGAGTTGGAGTAGTCCTGTTTGGGGAAGGGATCAGCCGTTCTGCCAGGCGATGAAGAACGCCTCGACATCTGCGCCGTCGACCCCGCCGTCGAGATTGAAATCGGCTTCGTCGGCCCCGGCCTGCCACGCGAGGAAGAAAGCTTCGACGTCGGCTCCGTCAACCCCGCCATCGAGGTTGAAGTCGGCGCCCGGGTAGACTGTGACATCAACGGACATCGAGGGGATGTACCCGGCAACCTGGGCGGTCGCGTTTTCCTTGGTGAAGAAGGCCGGATAGGCCGGTTCACCGGTCCCGCCGCCGGGGCCGCCGCTGGCGGCGTGCAGGCCGGAGATGATGAGGGGCAAGCGGCCGGAGTTGAACGCGCGGGCCCAATAGGCATGGGTCGCGGGGTCGTTGAGATTGACTTCAAACACGAACGGAGTACCGGCGGGGACGAGTTGGCCCGGCGTCAGGGTGTCGTTGCGACCGATCGCCATCGGCGTGGCCTCGAACTTCTGGCGGACCTGGCGGCCGATGTCGGTTGGTACGCCGGCGGTATCAAAGGTTGCCACGTAGACGTTGCGTACGCCTTCGCGCGGCGGGAAAGGAGCGAACGGACTGAATGGGGAGCTCTCGGCGTACGACGTCGCGCTCCAGCCGTTTCGGTACGCAGCGCCAAACAGTTCGACGGGCTTGCCCGCGTCGCTATCCGGCCGGTAATCGGGATCGGCGGGGTCGTAGCTGGTGACGACGGAGTCGAACGTAGGGTCGTACTCGAAGCGATAGTCCACGCTCACCCAGACCGTCACGGACACGCGCCGGACGACATAGCGAGCATCGCCCAGACCGGGTGGGACCGAACTGGAACTGTCGAAGGTGAGCAGGAACAGGCCATCGCGGTCATCGAACCCGGATTGACGGAGGGCCGCGAAGACAGGTACGCTTTGTTCGGTTCCCGGCTGGGAAGCGAAGGGGTAGTCCCATCGGTCGATTATGGGGCTATCAAACGACCCAGCCATCGTTTGTGCATTCGTAGCGACACAGATCGCAAGAACAGTCAGAGCGGAGGTCCAGATGGCTTTCTTCATGTCGAATTCTCCATTTTTACACAGAAAAGCAAGCTTTTTGGCGATATCTGGTTTATCTCGGAGTGTTCGAGAAAGTGATTCAAAAGTGAAAAAATCTTGACTTGCAGATATACTAGTCATCTTTAGTGGCCTAGACTAGTCACATGGATACGAATACTACCAATTCCGGTATCGTGTCTCCCGCCCGCCTCGACCTCCTCGCTCGCCGGGGAAACTCCAAGAGCCGTGCCCGGGCATCCCGAAACGCCAACGCGTTCACGCTGATCGAGTTGCTGATGGTCATCATGATCATCGGCGTGCTCACCTCGTTGATGCTGCCCGCGCTGGGGCGTGCCCGCGGCCTGGGTCGCCAGACCAAAGAGCTCGCGGCGGCGGCGCAACAGATGATGGCGTTCAACCTGTACGCCGACGAGAGCAAGGGGCTGATTCTGCCCGGCTACCCGCCTCGTGAATGGGTGAACGGCCCGATCCGCGTAGAGAACCAGGATGGTGAGCGCCTGTATAACGAGGATGCCCAGCGGTATCCGTGGCGTCTGGCCAGCTACCTGAACTACAACTTCCGCGGACTGTACCAGAGCGACAAGATGCTGGGCGAGCTGCGCGAAAACCAGGGCGAATACAGCCAATA
>JBGAMO010000143.1:0-12290 GCA_044222845.1 Phycisphaerales bacterium | reverse complement strand
GGCGGGGTGGGAGCCGTACGGCCGCCGCGAAGCGGCGGGCCACCCAAGAGGCCACCCAAGAGCCGGCCAAAGGAGGGTGGTCAAGAGGCCTGACTTGGTCGCCGCTATACTGCCCTACCTGCCCGCCAAGGGGCGTGGGCCAAGGGGAACAACTGTCATGAACAATCTACGACGCAACGCACTTCTGACCGCTCCGCTCGCTGTGATTCTCGCCGCGTCGCCGGCGTTGGCGCAGGGTGGCGGCGGCGGGCCGGGGGGGTTTGACGCCATTGTGTGGATCATCATCGGTGTAGTGGCGCTGATCGGGTTCTTCATCCTGATCTACATGCTTCAGTTCCTGGGGCTGTACATCCAGGCTTTGACGAGCAACGCCAGCGTGGGGCTGCTGGACATGGTGGGCATGAAGCTGCGGAAGGTGGACATCCGCACGGTGGTGATCAACCGGATCCGCGCTGTCAAGAGCGGGATGGACATTCCCACCAACGCTCTGGAGACGCACTACCTGGCGGGCGGGCGGGTGAGCAACGTGGTTTCGGCCCTCATCGCGGCCCGGGGCGCCAAGATCGACCTGCCGTGGAACATCGCCACGGCGATCGACCTGGCCGGGCGCGACATTCTCGAGGCGGTGCACACCAGCGTGAACCCCAAGGTGATCGATTGCCCCGCGCCGCAAGGGCCGCGGCCGACGATTGACGCGGTGGCGAAGAACGGCATTCAGCTCAAGGCCAAGGCGCGGGTGACGGTGCGGACGAACATCGCGCGGCTGGTGGGCGGCGCCACGGAAGAGACGATCATCGCGCGCGTGGGCCAGGGCATTGTGTCCACCATCGGCAGCGCCGAGGACCACAAGCACGTGCTGGAGAACCCCGATCAGATCAGCCGCACCGTGATGGAGGCGGGGCTGGACGCGGGGACGGCGTACGAGATCCTCTCGATCGACATCGCGGATATCGACGTGGGCGACAACATCGGCGCGAAACTGCAGGCCGACCAGGCGCAGTCGAACAAGCAGATGGCCCAGGCCGAGGCGGAGAAGCGCCGCGCCCTGGCGGTGGCCGAAGAGCAGGAATACAAGGCCCTGGAGCAGAAGAACCGGGCGCTGGTGGTGCTGGCCGAGGCCGAGGTGCCCAAGGCGATGGCCGAGGCGTTCCGCTCGGGCAACATGGGCATCATGGACTACTACCGCATGAAGAACATGCAGGCGGACACGGCGATGCGCGGGGCGATCGCCGGGGGCGAAGGGCCGAAGGCGGGGTAAGCAAATTGGGAAATGGGGAAAGTGGGAAATGGGGAAATGAAGAGTGGTGCCCGGGCTTGATTAACTGCCCACATCGTCGAGCAGGCGCGTGACGCGCTGCTGGCGGTAGATGTCGCTGGTCCAGATCGTTCGGTCGTCGGCCTTGATCTTGGGCTGCGGCGGCATCGCGGAGACGCTGGTGTCGACGCGGGTGTCCATCGGGGGCACGCGGCGGTCGTTGGGATCTGGGGCGGTGTTCCGCGGCATTTCCGGCAGGCCCAGGACCCAGACCGTGCCGGGGGGGATGGTCGCGTAGCGGCCCTTCTGGGTGTAGATGTACGTCGAGCGCGGGAAGACGGCCATGAGGCCGCCGCCGACGCGGGCGAAGTACTCCTCGTTGTTGCCGAAGAGCTTGATGCTCGGGTCGATCTTGTAGACGCGCTCGAAGTTCATGGGCATGCGCAGGTCGTACGGCTGCGGGCGCAGGCTCTTGGCGAGCGGGTTGATGTCGTCGTAGCCGCGGGCGACGGGGGTGAGGCCCGGGGGGTCGGCGCGTGCCGCGAGGCAGGCGGCGCAGAGGATGAAGAAGGCGGCTCGCATTCAGTCTCCGAGCGGGTCGCTCCGCAGCACGATGCGGAAACTCATGCCGACGCCCGCGTTCTTGTCGTTGCCGAGTTTATCGAGCGATTCGCCCTTGGCGGTCCAACGGTACAGGGCGTCCAGGAGGGGGCCGTCGACTTCTTCGTAGCCGGTGCTCTGACCGCGGACGAAGCCGGCCTTCTTCACCTTGCCGTCCTTTCCGAACACGATCCGCACGACGGGGTTCTTGGGAGCGGTCATCAGTCGGGTGGTGATGCTCCACTCCGGGCGGACGGTGGTGATGCGCAACCCCTTGTGCGCGGCGAGGGGACGCCGAGCATGGCGCTGGGTGAGATCGCGGGGCGGGGCTTGGGCCTTGGCGGTGTTGGGGCCGGGGGCGTGGGAAGGGTGGGCGCCACCTCGGCGGGTGGGACGGCGAGCGCGGGGGCGATCGGCTTGGGAGCGGCCTCGGCGGGCTGTTGCTTCTGGGCATCGGCCGCGAGCGGGAGGATGCCGTCGGGCTGGGCCTGCGTTACTGCATCGGGCTCGGGCGCGGCGGGGATGGCGCTGGACTTGGGATCGGGGCTGTGCGCGTTGGTCGCGAGATCGCGGCCTTCGGTGGCGTGCTCGAGCGTTTGCGCGGCATCATCATCGGGCGCGGGCTGCGGGGGGCCGATGAGGGCGGGCTGCTGGTCCGCCGCGGGCTGAGGTTCGGGGAGCGGCGCGGGGGTCTTTTCGGGGTCGGGCTGTTCGGGGGCGACGGGCTGATCGACCGGTTGCTCGGGAGACGGCGGCGTTTGGGGCTGAGGCTTTTCTTCCGCGGGCGGTTCCTGCGGGGGCGCTTCGGGGGGCTTGACGGTCTCCGCGGGGAGTTCCTGCGGCGGAGGGGTGTCGGTGGGCTTGATGGGTTGCGCGGGCGGTTCTTCGCTCGGGGGCGAAGGAGGTGTGGGCGGGAGCGGCGGCGCATCCATCTGGCCGGGGTCGGGCGAACCGGGGGGCAACGGCAGACCGGGCTCCGGCGAGAGCGCGGATTGTTCGACGACGCCCTTGGGGCCGCCGTGCTCGGTGGCTTCGCGGAAGCCGAGCCACGCGGGCGTGTTGGCGATGCCGTCATCGATGCCGGCGATGACTTCATCGGGCTCGGTCTGCGGCGGCGGGGGCTTGGGTTGTTCTTCCTGAGAAGGAGGCGGTGGCGGGAGCGCGGGCTGTTGCTCGGGCGCGGGGGCCTTGGGTGCCGCGTCGGGGGGCAGCACGAGCTGCGTTTCAACAGTGCGGCGCGAGGCGAGCGAGAGCGATGTGGAGCGCGGGTCCGCGGCGGCGAAGAGACTCAGAGCCCCGGCGTGCAGCAGCAGGCTGGCCGTGAACGCGGCGGCGACCATCGGGGTTGGGTCTTTGGGGGCGGACATGGGGGAACGAACATTATATGAAGGATGGGCCCGGGGCCTGATTGAGCGGGGTTGGCGCTGTTCGTCTGACGCTCGGGTGTGGCTGGGTTTGGCTGGGTTTGGCACGCGCGGCGAACAAATCACGACTCCCATCGATGATGGGGGTTGCGGGGTGTTCCCGGCGACAGATGGCTTACTGCTCAGCCAACGACGAGGTTCACCATCTTGCCCGGCACCACGATGATCTTCTTGATGGCTTTGCCGCCGGCGAGTTCCTGCACTTTGGGATCGGCGAGGGCGGCGGCTTCGAGAGCCGCGGCGGGGAGGTTGGGGGCGACCTTGATGCGGTGCTTGGGGCGACCGTTGACGGAGATGGGGATCTCGATCTCGTCGTCGGCGGCGAGGGCGGCGTCGGCGACGGGGAAGGGTTCGTGGGCGATGCTGGCGGGCGGGCGGCCGGCGCGGACGACGCGGTGGAAGAGTTCTTCCGCGAAGTGCGGGGCCAGGGGCGCGAGCATGAGGATGAGCGGCTTGGCGGCTTCCATCGGGACCGACGCGAGGCCGGAGAGATGGTTGTTGAGTTCGATGAGCTTGGAGACGACGGTGTTGAAGCCCAGAGTGTCCATGTCCTTGCGGACGCCGATGATGGTCTTGTGCAGGATGCGCTGGGTGTCGCGGTCGGCGTGGGTGTCGGTGACGCGGCTCGCGCCGGTTGATTCATCGACGAGGTTGCGCCAGACGCGCTGGAGGAAGCGGAAGGCGCCGGCGATGTCGCGGGTGTTCCAGGGTTTGCTGGCTTCGAGGGGGCCCATGGACATTTCGTAGACGCGCAGGGTGTCGCAGCCGTACGCGGCGCAGATGTCGTCGGGGGTCGCGGCGTTCTTGAGGCTCTTGCCCATCTTGCCGTACTCGCGTTTGACGGGCTGGCCTTCGTAGGTGTAGGGGCCGGGGTGCTCCTGATTCTCCATGGCGAGCGATCCGTCGGGGAGCGTGACTTTCGAGGCTTCGACGTACGCGCCGCGGGCGTCCTTGAAGGCGTAGGCCTGGATGTAGCCTTGGTTAAAGAGCTTGTGGAAGGGCTCCTTGGTGGAGACGTGGCCGAGGTCAAAGAGGACCTTGTGCCAGAAGCGGGCGTAGAGCAGGTGCAGCACGGCGTGCTCGACGCCGCCGACGTAGAGATCAACGCCTCGGGAGGGAGCGGGGCCGCCCGCGGACTGCGGGGAGAGGCCGGCCATCCAGTAGCGCTCGGCGTCCTGGCCGCAGAACTGCTTGCTGTTCTCGGGGTCGAGGTAGCGCAGGTAGTACCAGCACGAGCCGGCCCAGTTGGGCATGGTGTTGGTCTCGCGCGTGTACTTCTTGCGGCCCTGGCCCAGGTCGAGTTCGACGGTGGTCCAGTCGGTGGCGCGGGCCAGGGGCGTGCGAACGGGGGCGTTGGGGTCTTCGCTGCTCTCGGGGCGGAAGTTGGTGAGTTCGGGGAGGAGCACGGGCAGCATCGACTCGGGCAGGTCGTGCGCGACGCCCTGGTCATCAAAGACGATGGGGAAGGGCTCGCCCCAATAGCGCTGGCGGGAGAAGAGCCAGTCGCGGAGCTTGTAGTTGACGGTGGGCTCGCCGCGGCCGTTGGCGCGGAGCCATTCGCCCACGGTGCGCTTGGCGTCGGCGGTGGGCAGGCCGTTGATGGAGCATTGGGGGCCCTGCGAGTTGACGGCGACGCCCTGCTCGACGCCGGCCTGGCCGATGTGCTTGAAGTATGCGCGGTCGGCGAAGCAGCGGGCGAAGGACGGGAAGTCGCTGAAGCGCAGGGATTCGATGGTTTCGAGCCAGACGGAGCGGGTGGGGCCGCGGCGCTGGCCGATGGCGCCGGGGACATCGCAGACTTCGCCGGGCGCGTCGATGGGCGTGGGCGAGGGGCTGTTGGCGGAGACGGGGCGCTGGCGGCGCTCGCGGATGATGCGCATGGCCTCGTCGGGCTCAACGCCGGGCTCGGACACGCAGACGCCCAGGAAGTCGGAGAGTTCTTCGCGCCAGTTGGCGGCGGGTTCGCCGGCGTAGGCGTGCTGGGCGAAGTAGCTCATGGCGAGCACGGGGCGGGGGTAGACGACGTCGACGATGGGCAGGTTCATGGCCTGCGCGAACTCGAAGTCGCGTTCGTCGTGCGCGGGCACGGCCATGATCGCGCCGGTGCCGTAGCCCATCAGCACGTAATCGGCGATGAAGATGGGGATGTTCTGACCGGTGACGGGGTTGGTGGCGTACGCGCCGGTGAAGCAGCCGGTTTTGTCCTTGGCGTTCTGGCGGTCGTCGTCGGACTTGGACTTGGCGTACGCGCGGTACGCGGCGACGGCGTCGCGCGTGGACATGGCGGGGGTGTAGCCCGGGAAGAGCGCGGGGCGGAAGGTGGGCGCGGGCGCGTTGGGGGTGGGCGTCAGGCCGGCTTCCACGAGCGGGTGCTCGGGGCTCAGGACCATGTAGGTGGCGCCGAAGAGGGTGTCGGGGCGGGTGGTGAAGACGGAGATGTCTGCACCACTGGGCAGGGCGAACTTCGCGATGGCGCCCTCGCTGCGTCCGATCCAGTTGCGCTGGAGGTGCTTGATGGGCTCGGGCCAGTCGAGCTCGGCGAGGTCCTCGATGAGGCGGTCGGCGTAGGCGGTGATGCGCATCATCCACTGCTTGAGCGGGCGCTTGTAGACGGGGTAGTTGCCGCGTTCGCTGCGGCCGTCGGCGGTGACTTCCTCGTTGGCGAGAACGGTGCCGAGCATGGGGCACCAGTTGACGGGGACTTCGGCCAGGAAGGCGAGGCGGCGCGAATCGATTTCATCGCGCTTGTCGGCTTCGCTGAGCGCGGACCAGGGGCGGCCGGACTTGGTGGCGACTTTGCCGGATTCGAACGCGGCGAAGAGTTCCTTGATGGGGCGGGCGCGGGCGGCGGGGGCGTCGTACCAACTGTTGTAGATCTGGAGGAAGATCCACTGCGTCCACTTGTAGAATCCCGGGTCGGTGGTGGCCACGCCGCGGCGGGGGTCGTGGCCCAGGCCCAGGCGGCGCAGTTGCACCTTCATGTTGGCGATGTTGTCGTAGGTGGTTTTGCGCGGATGCTGGTTGGTCTGGACGGCGTACTGCTCGGCGGGGAGGCCGAAGGCGTCGAAGCCCATGGCGTGGAGCACGTTGTGCCCGGTCATGCGCAGGTAGCGGGCGAAGATGTCGGTGGCGATGTAGCCGAGGGGGTGGCCGACGTGCAGGCCCACGCCGCTGGGGTACGGAAACATGTCGAGCACGAACTTCTTGGGCTTGGCGCCGTCGAACCCGGGCTCGCCGGGGTTGGGGGCGCTGTAGACGCGGTTGGACTCCCAGAGCGACTGCCAGCGCTGCTCGATCTCGTTAGCGAACGCGGCGGAATAGCGAAAACTGGGCTGATCGGAGGGCTGCGACATGGGGAGTGGAGGGTAGGGGGCTTGATCGCGCACCTTGTGTTTGGTGGCTGCTCGCAACGCGGCGAGACGGAACGAGAAACTCAACGATTGCTGACTGTGAACGGCGCTGCTTGCCGCATGGTTGATTGGTGCGATAGGTGCCGTCGAGGCGCACGCCCCGTTTGTGCGGCGTTTGGGCTTCTGCCCGGATTGCCTTGAAGCGGGCTCGCACCCTTGCTGACGAGGATTCACATGAAAAATCAGCCGATCCTGGTGCCCGCGTCGCTCGCGGCACTCTGCGCACTTTCACACGCACAGACCATCACGGTGAACTGGTCGCAGGATGATTCCGTTGACTTCGGCGGGTCTCAGCAGGTAGCGAACCTGCCGGGGCCCGACGGGCACATCACCTTCGCCGAGGCGGTGATGGCGGCGAACAACACGCCGGGGGCGCAGACGATCGCCTTTGCCGTGCCGCGTGCCGACTGGTGGACGCTGTTCGGTACCGATGTCTGCTACTTCGAGCACACGCTGATGGCGTACGTGAGCGGCGATGACACCACGATCGACTTCACGACCCAGACCGCGTTCACGGGCGACACGAACCCAAACGGCAACGAGGTCGCGTTCTATTACGCCGGAGCGCCGGCGAGCATTCCCAACATCTGGCTGGCGGGCAACCGGATCACGCTCAAGGGCGTCGATCGGCTGCTGGGCAACAACTTCGAGCAGGGGTTGTGGGTGACGGGCAACGACTGCCGCGTGATCGGGTGCACGACCACGGGGCTCACGATCCGGGGTGATTACGGCGGGGGCGCGAACAACATCATCGGCGGGACGGGGCCGGGCGAGGGCAACACGTTCAACGGTCCGACGAACATCCTGTCGCGAGCGAGCGGGAACATCGTCATTGGCAACATCTTCCGCTACGGGCTTCGCGTCAGCGGGGACACGCTCAACGGCACGTGCGACAACACGCGGATCGGCGGGACTTCGGGCGCGGAGCGGAACGTCTTCGCGGGGCACGGGTACGCGAGCGAAGAGGGCCTGCCCAGCGGAACGGAACTGGAGATCTTCCACGCCAGGAACACGCTGGTGCAGGGAAACTACGTCGGCACCACCAGCGACGGGCTGTCACGGTTCACGCGGGTGGGCGCGGTCGGGATCGGTGTCGGGATCGGATCGGTGGGAACGCAGGTCATCGGCAACATCGTGGGCGGGATCGAGCGCACGGGAGGAGGGCACTACCAGGGCCAGCGGTTCGGCGTTGCGATCGGGGTGGGCGCCTCGGCGACAGGGACTCAGATCCGCGGCAACCGCATCGGCGTGGGCGCGGACGGTGTGACGGCGATCCTGAACGTGCAGGGGATCACCGTGAACTCCGACCCCAACGGCACGCCGAGCAACACGGTCATCGAGGGCAATGTGATCACGGCAGGCGAGACGTCGGGAGTGCGGGTGCTCAACGCCGCGGCGGGTGTGAGGATGACCCGGAACTGGATTCTCGCAAACGGCGGCCTGGGGATCGATCTGGGCACCGCCGGCGTGACCGCCAACGACCTTCGCGACGCTGACGCCGGGCCCAACGGCCTGCAGAACTTCCCCACCATCGCCGGCGCGGTGGCCCAGGCGGGCGCGGTGCACATCACCGGAAGCCTGAACAGCACGCCCAACCGGGCCTTCGTTGTGGAGTTCTTCGCGAGCCCGTCGTGCGATGCATCGGGCAACGGCGAAGGCGCCAGGTATCTGGGCGCTGTTGATGTGAGCACTGACGAGGCGGGGATTGCCGGGATCGACACGGCGTTGAGCGTGAGCGTCGCTCCGGGCGAGTTTGTGACCGCAACGGCGACGGATACGACCACGGGAAACACGTCGGAGTTCTCGGCGTGCAGGGCGGCGGAAGCCGGCGCGTGCGTCGCGGACTTCAACCAGGATGGCGGCGTCGACGGGCAGGACGTCGAGGCTTTCTTCCTCGCGTGGATCACCGGCGAAAACCTCGCGGATGTGAATCAGGACGGCGGGGTCGATGGGCAGGACGTGGAGTATTTCTTCGTGCGGTGGGCGCAGGGTGGGTGCTGACCACCAAGGTTCGGACGTGACGGTGAACAGTGTGTGCTGAGGGGTTCCTTGATGAACAAGACAATGGCTGTCGGGTTGATGGTGGTCGTCGCGGTCGGTGCCGCGGCCGGATGGGCGGGCGGTCAGACCGAGTACGCGTGGCGCTACTACCGCCCCGGCAACACGGGCATCCAGGGCGACTACAACGAGGCGATCTACATCGGCGCCGACGGCGATCCGTGGATCGGCGGGTACGACCCGGTTGCGGAAGAGGGCGGGATCGCCAAGTTCATCCGGATGGAGAACCGCTGGATCAATGTTTCCAACATCGACTACCCGGCGTTCGGGAGCGCCAACGACGTCGGCACGTCCCGGGTGAGCGACATTGTCGCCGACGGTCAGGGCCGCCTGTGGCTGGGGACCTGGCGCGGGTTGCTGCGCATGGATCTCGCAACCGGTCCAAGTTCGCTCGTCAAGTTCGGCCCGGAGAACTCGCTGCTGCCGGGCGGTCGCACGATGAATGTGTCGCTGGCGCCGGACGGTTCGGTCTGGGTCTCGACGGCGTCGGTGGTGTGGGGCGGGGGAGGATTGACACGGTACCAGCCCGCGACCAACACGTGGACGCACTTTGATGGACGCGGCGGGAACAAGATCGCCGCCCAGGCCAAGCCCGGCGGCGGCTATTACCTCTGGACGTCGGGCGAAGGCTCTTCGGGCATGGACAGGTGGGACAGCACGACGCAGACGTGGGCCCACATTCCGTACGCCATCGGCAACCCGGTGGGCCTGGTGTCGAAAGACTCCGTGGACGAGGCGGGCAACATGTGGGTGCTGCGGCTCGCGGACGTTGAAGGACGGTTGACGCTCGACTGCAAGCGGCCCGACGGCTCGTGGATGACTCCCCCGCTGCCGCCCACGTTTGCGGGGCTCGCCGCGCCGTTCGCGGCCATCAAGCCCTTTGGGAACACGCGGGCGTATCTCATCGCGATCGCGCCCGACGGTGATTACCACCTCCAACTCTTCGATGGTTCGTCCTGGAGCGATCTGGGCACGGTGCCTCACAACGGGTTCATCGACGACCTGGACTTTGCGCCCGACGGGACGGTCTGGGTCTGCGGTTCGGGGCAGGGCGGGGCGATCCGGCGCGACGCGGCCACGGGCGCCTGGCAGCGCTACCGCGTGACCAACACCAGCCAGTTCGACCTCTTCAACGCCGACCTCACCGTCGACGCACGGACCGGCGACGTGTACGCCTGCGCCAACGCGGGCACCGGCGTCGGGGGAATGGTCAGGTTCGACGGCGCACGGTGGACGTGCTGGGACCAGGCCACGTACGGGCTCGGGAACGACTGGCCCTTCCCCACCGACAACAGCGAGGCGATCTGTGTCCGCCCTTCCACGGGACGGGTCGCGGTCAACCCGATGTTCAACTTCACGCACGAGTTCGACACCGGGACGGGAGCGTGGAACGCCGTGCCGGGGTTCGTTGACTCGGTTCGGCAATATCGCGAGGACTCGCTGGGTCGCCTCTGGGCGATCGGGCACTACGGCGGTCTGGGGTACTTCGGCGGCGGGGATTTCACGACCGTCCGCACCGCGGGGTGGGGCCTGGCGCTCCAGGTTGATCCGGATCGACCGGGCACCGTGTGGGCCAACCAGGATTGGGAGATCGCGCGAACCGACGGCGCGTACGCGTTCGTGCGGACGATCGACAGTTTCCCCGAAGCGGCCGCGTCGGGCGGTTTTTTCACGGGGCTGGCGGCGGATCACAACGGCGTCGCGTGGGTGGGAACCTGGGGCCAGTTCAACAGCGCGGGCAGCACGCTGATCCGCATCGACTCCAACTCGGGCCGCTACCGCGTGTGGCAGCACGATCTGGGCTGGCCGTTCCCGGGCGAGCACGTCCGGCCGCAGCTCGTCACGCCCGATGGCCGGGTGTGGATGACTTACGACAGCGAGTATCCGTCCACCGACGCCGGGCTGCTCTGGTGGGACGGCACGAACATCGGTGCATTCCCAGCGCCGCCGAACGGGGCGTGGCGATGGGGCGGGTTGCCGCACGCGGGGATCCTTGATCTGGAAGTCAAGATCATTCCCAATGGGTACGAGTTGTGGATGAGTTGCATGAGCCGCGGGATCGCGGTGCTCAGCGTCACGACGCCCGCCTGTCCGGCGGACTTCAACGCCGATGGGGGCGTGGACGGCGCGGACGTGGAGACGTTCTTCCTTGCGTGGTCGGATGGCGAGCGCATCGCGGATGTGAACGCAGACGGGGGCGTGGACGGCGCGGACGTGGAGTATTTCTTCGTGCGGTGGGCGCAGGGTGGGTGCTGAGCATTCGGGAGGCCGACGGTCGAGTATGCCGTTTCGCCTCCGACCGCGGTCAGCGCCTTAAGAGGCGTTGGGAACTGCGTGGCGCAGGGGCGGCCGGGCGAAACCGGCTATCCTACCGGATGCGCCGCCCCACCCCATTGTGGCTGATCACCTTTGCCTGCGGCTCCTTCGCGAGCGCGCAGGACCTGACCATCAAGGCCCCGCCGCAGGAGGCCCCCATCGCGATCGTGAACGCGGCGATCCACCCGGTGAGCGGGGCGGACATCGCGAAGGGGTACATCGTCTTTGACCAGGGCAGGATCACGGCGGTGGGCGACGGCGCGCCCGCCAACCTGCCGGCGAACACCAAGACCATCGACGCCAAGGGCAAGCACGTCTACCCGGGCATGGTCAGCCCCTACACGCAGCTTGGTCTCACCGAGATCCAGGCGGTGCCGGTGACGATCGACACGAGCGAGGCGTCGCGGGTGGCCCCCGAGGTCGTCGCGGTGACGGCGGTGAACCCGGACTCGACGCTGATCCCGGTCACGCGGAGCAACGGCGTGCTCAGCGCCATCGTCTTCCCCACGGGCGGGCTGGTGAGCGGGCAGGCTTCGGCGATCCGGCTGGACGGGTGGACCACCAACGACATGACCGTCCGCCGCAGCGTCGGGATGGTGCTCAACTGGCCCAACATGCGGACGTTCACCGCGTGGTGGATGGATCAGAACGAGGACGAGCAGCAGAAGAACATCAAGCGCGACCAGGAGGCCATGCAGAAGGTCTTCGACACGGCCCGCGCGTACGCCGATGCCCGCGCGGCGGACCCGGCAGCGCCCGCCGACCTGCGCTGGGAAGCGATGCGGCCGCTGTTTTCGCCCAAGGACCCGATGCGGCTGTACATCCGCGCCAACGCCACCGACCAGATCACGGCGGCGGTGTCGTTCGCGGAGCAGCAGAAGATCCAGATCGTGATCGTGGGCGGGCGTGAGGCCCCCGCGTGCGGGGCGATGCTCAAGAAGAACAACATCCCGGTGATCGTGATGGGCACGCACAACCTGCCGCGGCGCGACGATGAGGCGTACGACGAGCCGTTCACGCTGCCGCTGCGGCTGAAGGAAGCGGGCGTGCAGTTCGCGATCTCGCACAACGACGACACGGCCCACGAGCGGAACCTGCCGTACCAGGCGGCGACGGCGGTGGCCTACGGGCTGGACCAGGAGACAGCGCTCAAGAGCGTGACGCTGTGGGCCGCCCAGATCGGCGGTGTGGGCGACGTGCTGGGGAGCCTCGAAGCGGGGAAGAACG
>JBGAMO010000142.1:0-12243 GCA_044222845.1 Phycisphaerales bacterium | reverse complement strand
TTCGCAAGCGCCCAGACGATCACCTTTATGCTTGCCCAGGCCAAGGGCTACCTCTGCCTCTCTCTCACCGAGGCCGACTGCGATCGGCTCGACCTGACTCCCCAGGCCGCCGTCAACACCAGCAAACGCGGCACGGCGTTCACAGTCTCGGTCGACGGCCATCCCAGGCACGGGTTTACCACCGGCGTATCCGCTCACGAGCGAGCCAAGTGCGTGCAGATGCTCATCGACGGCAAGCACGGCCCCGCTGATTTCGTTCGGCCCGGCCACATCAATCCCCTGCGCTCCCGCAACGGCGGAGTGCTTGTCCGCACCGGCCAGACGGAGGGTTCGCTCGACCTCTGCCGCCTCGCCGGTCTCACCCCCGCCGCGCTCATCATCGAGATTATGAAGGACGATGGCGAGATGGCCAGAGTCCCCGATCTGGCCGAGTTCTGCAAGCACCACAAGATCAAGATGTGCTCGGTCGCACAGATCATCGAGCACCGCCTCCGCCGCGAGAGCCTGGTGCATCGGCTCGCGCCCACCTCCGGTCGGCCGCTGCGCACCAAGTTCGGCGAATTTACGGCCTATATGTTCGAGAGCGTCGTTGATGCGCTTCCGCACCTGGTGCTGTCGGTGGGGGGTGTGGGTGAACTCGACCCCGCCGGTGCGCCCCGCCCACAATCTGAGCCCACGCTCGTGCGCATGCACCGCCGCCACCTGCTGGGCGATGTGTTCGGCGACCTCGACGCTTCGCCCGACGGCCCAACCTGCGATCAACTGCACGCCTCGATGGCCACGATCCAGCGAGCCGGCCGCGCGCTGTGGTCTACCTTCGCACCGCGGGCCACTCCGCCAGTATGCATGACACCGCTGTGGATCTGGAAGGACGCCTCCAGACGCTGCTCACGCCCTCCACCGCCGCCGAGCGCGATGCGCCCGACCTTTTCCAAAAGGAAGACTTGGCCATGCCCGCGCCCTGTTGTGCGAGTTCGGCATCGGTGTGCAGATCCTTCGGAGTCTGGGCCTTCAACGGCTGCGATTGCTCACCAACTCAAAGCGGGAACTCCCCAACCTGGAGGCTTTCGGACTTGAGGTGGTGGGGAACGTCAGGATGGATCATCGATCGCGATGAGGGGGTTATTGCTCTCAGCCGCCCGGGCGATGATGTGAATTCGCGAGCGGGCCCCCCGCTGATCCGATCAGGGGAAGGGGAGTGGGGCTGTACGTTCGGAAAGGGGATTTCAGGCCCGATTACAGGCCTTGGAATTCAACCTGCCCGGTAATCTCATTCGATGAGACTTGCACGCCGCGGGTCGGCGGCGGCGCATGTGCGGCGTCGGGGCCATCTCTCTACATCGCGGCGCTGAACATTTGGAACAAGGAAAAGAAGCATGAATACCCGCATCGCCGCCGTTCTTGTCGCCGCAGGTCTGACGGGCGCGGCCTTCGCGCAGCAGAGTACCCACCAGACCACGACCACCACGGGCAAGCAGCCCGCGACGACCGTCAAGCAGAACACGACCAACTCGACCGGTAAGCAGAACACAACCAACACCACCAACACGACCACGACCGGCAAGACGACCCGTCAGCCCGGCACCACCACCGGCGGCGTCACCAAGACCACCGGCGCCACCAAGCTCGATCCCGCCACCGCCGCGAACCTTCCCGGCCATGAGCAGATCGAACTGACGAACCTGTTCACCGGCGATTGGACGACCAACGCCACGTGCTACGGCGCGCACGAAGGACAGACCGTCGAGAGCACCGGCACCGCCCGCTTCGCGCCGTCCTTCGGCGGCCGCTTCGTCTCCACCGCCCTTGATTCGCAGTTCAACAACAACCCGTTCAAGGGCGTCGGTTTCTACGGCTTCAACAACGGCGAGAAGCGCTACGAGAGCGTGTGGGTCGACAGCCAGACCACCGCGATCACCTTCTTCACCGGCACGCGTGACAACAACACCTTCACCTGGACCGGCAACTACACCGACCCCACCAACGGTGAGAAGAAGACCATCAAGGCCATCAACAACTTCCAGGGCAAGGACACGATGACCTTCACCATGTACCTGGTTTCCAGCAACGGCACCGAGACCAAGACGGCGGAGATCACGTACACCCGCACCGGCACCGGCGGCCCCCTCGACATGACCTCGGTTGACTCCAAGGGCCACACCCAGCTGAGCAGCACACGCACATGCGGGCAAGCTCTACAGCACGCCCGTGACCAAGCAGGTGACCACCGTCACGAAGCAGGACTGAACGAGGTCCATTTCTCCGTGGACTGAACCCTCGCCGCGGTCAAGGACGACGCGGCGTTTTCATTTTTGTCCGCATCGGTGTTCAGCCGCCCGTCCCGATCGAGAGCACTGTTACGTCATCTCCCCACGCGTCGGTCTCCGCGAAGGAACCCAGCGAACGCAGAAGGTTCGCGACATCGTCTCGTTCCGACGCCGCCGCCGTGACCACCGCCAGCGCGCGGTCGACTCCGAACTGCTCGCCGGCCGGGTTCGTCTGTTCCGCGACGCCGTCGCTCATGATCACAATCCGGTCGCCCGGCTGGAGCTTGATGGTCACCGCCTCGTACGCCTCCGCGTCCTCGATCCCCAGTGGTACGTACTGCGGCTGCGGGCCCTGGCGGGTCTCGGAGCCGCACCGCCGCAGCCAGTAGCCGTGCCCGGCGTCGATATATGACAGGGTCGCCGCCGCCGCGTCGATCACGCCGACCCACAGCGAGATAAACTCGCCCGTGGCGGTCATGCGGGAGAGCACCTCGCGGTTCAACGTTCGCACCGCCGCGCCCAAGTCTTGCTCTGTCCGAAGCGCTGCACGCAACTGGGTTTGTGCGGCCGCCATCAGCATCGCGGCGCCGACGCCCTTGCCCGATACGTCGCCCAGGCACGCCGCGACGCGTCCGTTGCCGAGATCGATAATGTCCGCCAAGTCGCCCGCGACCAGCCGGCCGGGGACGTTCTTGGAACGCCGGCGAGTGCGGTCCGACGAGCCTCGAGGCCGGCATCAACCGTTCCTGAGCCTGGCGAGCCGCGGTCAGGTCCGCCGCGAGGCGCTGGTTGCGCTCGTCCAAGTGCTTGCGGGCCTGCTCGGCCATCGCGAGGGACGCGAAGTGCGCGACCGCCGCGATGAACCCCGCGGCGTCGCCCTGCGTGGTCGCTTCACGATCGCCGTTGTCGGCGTAGATGAACGAGTCCGCATTGCCGCCCATCATCACCGGTGCGCAGATCGCCGTTCGCACGCCGGCGTCGATGATGCTCACCGCTTGCCGGAGGATCGGGTCCGCCGTGAGCGTCGCGACTTCGCCCTGTGCCGCCGCACGCACGAGCGACCGGCTCACGGGGAATCCATGGTTGATTCACGCTCCCCGTCCACCGCCGCGAGGAAGTTTACCGCGTCCAGCCCGCCCACCGGACGCAGGAAGGTATCGCCTGAACCCGGTTCCTTCTGCCACCGCCCTTGCAGACGATCAGCCGCCGCGGCGCGTTCGTCCGCCGCACTTCGTGCAGAGCCGCGGCGAGGTTCACGCCGACCAGCCCCAGTTGCCTCTCGGCACGGCTGAGCAACTGCTCGGCCTTGACCGTGTGGACACGCCCCTCGGACTCGGCCATCCGCTGCGTCACGCCCGTCGTGGGCATCGGCGCGCCGGCCAGGCCCTCGCCGATCTGCACCCGAAACGAGAACCGCGCGACACCCAGGACGTCGTTGATCCAGCGTCGTGCCCTGGCCGGGCGTGAACCGCGCGCCGTTCACCAGCGTGCCACCGGCTGTTGCGATCGGTCACGAACCACTTGCCGCGTCGGCATTCGATGAGGCAGTGCTCGCGTGAAACGCTCTGGTCGGCGAGTTGAATGTCGCGCAGTGCGACTGCCGCCCGATCAGCGTCGGCCGCACAGACGGCACCTCGTGAGACGCGGCTCCGGGCTCGCCGATGGGCAGTAACTGCAGCACGACGACAGCCGCTGGGATGTTGATGGTGGAAGTGGGGTTCATGGTGGAACGTGGCTGGTAACTGGGCGAAAGCCGTACAAAATCCGTTCGCCCACAGAAGATTTATTGTAGAGGCTCCGAAAACGCACTAGGCAATCGCCTCGTTGTGTGGTACATTATGGAAGTGCCTTGCGATGCGGGGTGCATGTAGGTGGAGATTGTGCGTTTCGTGGGTTTCGTTCCCGCTACGCAGGCATGGAGACAAGACATGAAGACTAACACTGTTGGGGTGGTTGTGTGCGCGCTCATCGGCTGCGCGGGCGTGGCGCTCGCCGGTCCTGACTGGCTTGAAAGCGGCGACGCGGGATCCACGATCCGTAACGCCCAGATTCCGACCCGTCCGGTTGGAGCGGAAGGCCTTCTGAGCATCTCCGGGGCGCTCTCCACTGCGTTCGACGCCCCGGATTACGAGGATCTGTATTTCATCCGCATCACCAACCCGACGAACTTTGTCATTCGGCCGGCATTCGCCGATTTTGATCCGGTGCTGTACCTGTTCAATGTGACCCTTAACGGCGAGGGCTATGGACTGCTCGGCAACGACAACGAGAGCAATATGTCCAATATGCCCAAGCTGCGGAACATGTCCACAGACGGCACCAAGGTCATCGTGCAGTATCCCGGTGACTACGTGCTTGCGGTCACCACCGCGGGCCACTTCCCCGTCAGCCGCACGGGAGCGATCTTCAACTTCGCGAGCGACACCGAAATATCGGGTCCCGATGGGCCCGGCGGCATCAACCCGCTCGAAGGCTGGCAGGGCTCCGGCCGCACCGGTCGCTATGGCTTCACCCTGGAGGCTACCGACTTCCCCGCCACCCCCGCCCCGGGCGGCTGTACGTTCAGAAACGGAGTCGACGCCGCCGCCGCGGCGACCCGCCGCCGTCGGGCGTGATTCAACTCCAACCGTGGTCAAGCCGGGGCGAACGTGTTCGTCCCGGTTTTTTCTTGCGCGCGATGCTTCGTCTTTTCGCGGATACGGTTGGTCTTTCACACCGCATTCAGACACCCACCCATGCGAATTCTTCTTCTAACCAACGACGACGGAATTCGGGCCCCGGGCATCATCGCCATGCACGAGGCGCTGGTCGACGCCCGCGGCGTATTCGGTGGACCTCTGCTCGACTCCACCGCCGGCGCAGTTTCCCGTGCTCCCCGAAGCATTGTCTTCCCGGTCGCTCCACTGACCGTCCAATCGGCCACCAGCCACGGCGTCACTTTCCACACACCCCTGATGGTGAAGGACGAGCGGGTGACGGATCAGATGAGCGGCGTCGGTGTCGACGGCCGCCCGGCCGACTGCGTCAAACTCGCCATCTCGAATATCTGGCCCGAGAAGTTCGGCGCCGGGTCGCGTCCGGAGCTCGTGATCTCCGGCATGAACGCCGGCGCCGACTGCGGCATCAACGTCATCTACTCCGGAACCGTCGCAGCGGCGCGCGAAGCCGCGTTTCTCGGTGTTCCGGCGATTGCCGTGAGCATGACGCTGGGACGCGGCACACCGCGTTTCGACGTTGCCGCCACCTGGGCAAGGCGGACGATCGAGCGATTGCTGCGATCCGGGCCTCCGAAGCCGCACGAGTGCCTCTCGATCAATATCCCGGTGGTGGAAGACCCGGCTGACCGTTGACTCGCCGATGCCCGATGTTCACGTCTGCCCGATGAATGTGCACGGATTGGTCGACAAGTACGAGCGGCGGACGAGCCCCTCCGGGGCCGCGTATTACTGGGCGGCGGGATACGGGCTTGATTTCCACATCACCGATCAGCGACGTGCAGCACCTGATGGCGGGAGGGATCACCGTGACGCCGCTGAAGTACGATCTGACGCGCCACGAGTCGCTGGAGCAGTGGCGCGGCCGGTCCGCGAGTTAATCCCCGCCCGGAGGCTGAGCCCAGCGCCCTTGGTGTGGCCCACGTTCAGCAGGTCGAGCACCTTCCCGACGACGAAGTCCACAATGTCGGCGATGGACGCCGGGTTCAGATAGAAGCCCGGGTTCGGCGAGCAGAGGGTGGCCCCCGCGAGGGACAGGCGGCGCATGTTTTCGATGTCGATCAGGCTCAGCGGCATTTCGCGGTGGCAGATGATGAGTGGGCGACGTTCCTTGAGCGTCACCATCGCGGCGCGGCAGAGCAGGTTGCTCCCACTCCCGTTGGCCATCTGGCCAAGCGACGCCGACGAGCACGGCACCACGGCCATGCCGTCGTGCAAGAAGCTGCCTGACGCGATCACGGCGCCGACGTCCCTGTCCGGATGGCAGATCAGACGACCGTGACACTCCCCGGCGATCAGCGGCAGCAGATCGTTCAGTGTGATGTGTTTCACACCCGCCTCCTCGAACAACAGGCGGCGGCCGTACTCGCTCACCACCAGGTGAACCTCGTGCCCTTGCAGCAGGAGGAGTTCGAGCAACCTCAATGAATACACCGCCCCCGAGGCTCCGGATATGCCGACAACAAAGGTGCGTGGAGGGGATGTGTTTGTAGTCGTGGCGGAGAGTTGGTTCACAAGACTACATCATTCGCCGCCCGACGGCGTTGGGATTCGGTCGTGAGCCGCGAGTTCCGCGTCGGTTCAGCAGCCTCCTGCTTCCCAAAGCATGAAGAACGATTCCACATCGGCCCCGTCCACGCCGCCGTCCTGGCTGACGTCGCCGCACGGGTCGCCGGCCGACCAGGAGACAAAGAACGCCTCGACGTCCCCGCCGTCGATCCCGCCGTCCTGGTTGAAGTCCGCCGCGCATGTGGGGCACACGGTTTCCTGCACGCACCCGTCGGTCAAGCCCGCGCCGGTGAGGCGGATGATGTACGCGCCCGCGACGTCGATATCAATATCCCATTGAGTGACGGGGTGGGCTTGGCCCAGCGGGTCGTCGGGCGCCCGCTCGTCGGCGAAGGGCCGATCGTTCCAGATCTGGTTGAAATCGCCGTCAAGCGGGTCGGTGTCGTAGTACGAGATCGCGAGGTAGTAAAGGCCGGGGTTGACGACGAATCGGTTCGTGATCGTGGACTGCGCGGAGTCGCTGGAGTCGTCGTTGAACGCGACGCCGAAGCCGGACGCGTCGAACAGGAACAGCTGAGTATCGAAGTCGGCCCCGCCCACGGTAGTGGCGCTGAAGATCTCAGGCGCGCAGATCCGGATCTGATACATGTCAACGTCGAACGTGGCGAGCAGGCCTCGGATCTCGTTGAGCGGGCCGATGCCCATGACGGCCTGGGCCGTGCCGGGCAGGTCGGCCGCGTCTCCGACCTCGATCCAGCGGTCCGGCGGCGGAGGCGGCGCCACGTTGAGCCGGAACTGGATCATCTCTCGGCCGGGCGCCGGTGGCCCGGAGTCGTACTCGGCGACCTGGAGGTAGTAGGTCCGGTTCGCGGCGACCGGCGCCGTGATATATGAACGCGTGGTGCACGCGTCGTCGTTGCACGTGATGGGTGTGAGCATGTTGCACGTGCCGTCGGGGCTGGAGTACAACGCCAGGACGGTATCGGGCACTGAGTTTTCCGGCGCGTCGTCGGGACACGAACTGACCTCGAGCGTGAAGTTTTCCAGAGGGCGGAACTTGTACCACACGGAATAGGCCGCGGCGGCGCACATGCTCTCTTCCACCGGCCCGGAGGCCTGTGAAATGTCCGTCGCGTCGCTCACGAACGGCAGCATGAACGCCGAGAGGTCGATGGCGTTGGCGCAGGTGTCGTGCACCGGCTGAGCGGCGGCCGTGGCCGCGGCGCACAGACCACAGAGAAGGCCCGCACGGGCGGACATAGAACGATTCATGTATTGCTCCTCGAACTCGAACCGTCGGCACAACGCAACCGAGATCTATCGACAGGCGATTGCCGCCGAACCCATGAACTCCCCGCGAGTACAGGATCGTTGCCGCCAGCCGGTCCGGGTCAAGCGGATTTTCGGGCCCACGACACCCGTATAGGCGGCATTCGCTGTCAGATCGAGATAACCCGAGGAGCACCGTTCACGATTATCTCGGCCTCGGTCTTGCTCTTGACCTCATCAACGGTGACATCGGGGGCGAGTTCCGTCAAGACGAAGCGGCGCTTGGCGCGGTCCATCTCCAACACACACAGTTCGGTAATGACCATATCGATGCAGTTCTTACCGGTCAGGGGCAAGGTGCATTGGCGGACGAGTTTGGGCGCCCCGCGGGCCGTGTGCTCCATTGTCACCAGGACCCGCTTGACGCCCGCAACCAAGTCCATCGCGCCGCCCATGCCCTTGACCATTTTTCCCGGCACCATCCAGTTCGCCAGGTCGCCTTCCTGTGAAATCTGCATCGCCCCCAGGATACACAGGTCCACGTGCCCGCCGCGGATCATCGCGAATGAGTCGGCGGAAGAGAAATAGCTGGCCCCGGCGCGTGCCGTGACGGTTTGCTTGCCGGCGTTGATCAGGTCGGGGTCGACATCCGCGTCTTTGGGGAATGGTCCGAGTCCGAGCAGTCCGTTCTCGGATTGCAGCCAAACGTCCATGCCCGGGGGCACGTAGTTGGCCACCAGGGTGGGCATGCCGATGCCGAGGTTGACGATGAAGCCGTCCCGAAGTTCCTTCGCGGCACGCTGCGTGATTTGTTCGCGGGATAGAGGCATGAGGCCGCAGTGTATGGGGGCAGAAATGGGGTGTTCCCGGGCGGGTTTTCTGTTTTACAAATTACCGCTCAGACCGCCTTTTCGCCGGACGCCACGGGAGCTATCGCACCCAAGGCTCACCCTGCTATCATTGCACTTCGCTCGGGGCGCGGCATGAAATAGCCGCTGAGATGCACCCGTAGAACCTGATCCGGTTTGTACCGGCGTAGGGAAGCGATGGGCCACGCGGGGCGCTTCAGCCCGGGCCGGATCGCACTCCATTACGGAACAGGTCTTGGGCCGATCCTCCGGGCGATATTGGAGTTCGCCATGACTGCATCGAACGGTAGTCCCGCCATCACGCCTTCCCTCACGCCAACGAGCAAGTTCGGGGTGCCGCTGCGCGGTGCGGCGAACCCGGGAAACACCACGGGGGTCACGACGCCGGGATCCTTCGCGAACGCACCGGATATCGGGGGCCCGTTGATGTTCTCTTCACCGGACACCCCCGGGATGCCCGCGCCGAGCGAGAAGACCGCGTGGGACTTCCTGCCCGCGGGATGGAGCGTGACTTTCGGGGCAAAGTCCGGTGCGAGCCCCGCGGGCGCAAAGGTCGCCGCGTTCACCACGGCGCGCGGACTGCAGGTGCGAGTGACATATCCCGCCAGTTTCACGCCGGTGACTCAACTGGAACGGGCGCGGCTGGGAGAGATCACGCGCGAGATGCGGCGGGTGAGCGAGCGAGAGCCGCACCTCACGCCTGTGCAGGTGAGGGACGAGATCGCGGCCGGGCGGATGGTGATCCCCGCGAACATCAACCATCTCAAGCACAAGCTCGATCCGATGTGCATCGGCCGCGCGAGCAAGACGAAGATCAACGCCAACATGGGCGCGAGCCCGGTTTCGAGCGGCACGGATGAGGAACTGGAGAAGCTCGACTGGTCGGTGAAGTGGGGCGCGGACACCGTGATGGACCTTTCCACGGGCGGCGACATCGATGCCTGCCGCGACGCTTTCTGCAAGCATTCCACCGTGCCGATCGGGACGGTCCCGATCTACTCGATGATCATCGGGAAGAAGATCGAGGATCTGGACTGGCCCACGATCGAGGCCTCGCTCAAACACCAGGCCCGGCAGGGCGTCGACTACTTCACGATCCACGCCGGTGTCCGCCGCGGTCACCTCAAGTTTGTCAAAGACCGCCTGATCGGCATCGTCTCCCGGGGCGGCTCTTTGCTCGCCAAGTGGATGCTCGTGCACAACAAAGAGAACATCATGTACGAGCGCTGGGACGACATCTGCGACATCCTGCGCGAGCACGATGTGACCTTCTCCATCGGCGACGGACTCCGCCCCGGCGGGCTGGCGGACGCGACGGACGATGCGCAGTTGGCCGAACTGGAAACGCTTGGCGAACTCACCGAGCGGGCCTGGCGCAGGGGCGTGCAGGTGATGATCGAAGGGCCGGGGCACGTGCCGTTCGACCAGATCGAGTACAACGCGAAGATCCAGCGGACGCTCTGCCACGGCGCGCCGTTCTATGTGCTGGGACCGCTGGTTACCGACGTGTTCCCCGGCTACGACCACATCACCAGTTGCATCGGCGCCACTGCGATGGCTTACCACGGGGCGGCGATGCTCTGCTACGTGACCCCCAAGGAGCACCTTGGGCTGCCTAAGAAGGACGATGTGAAGCAGGGGTGCATCGCCTACAAGATCGCGGCCCACGCAGCGGATGTGGCCCTCGGCATTCCGGGCAGCCGCGACCGCGATGATGAACTCACCAAGGCTCGAGCCGCGCTCAACTGGGAGAAGCACTTCGAACTGTCGTTCGATCCCGACACCGCCCGCGCGTACCACGACGAAGACCTCGACGTTGACACCGATTTCTGTGCCATGTGCGGCCACGATTGGTGCAGCGTCCGCATCAGCAAGGAGATCCAGGAGTTCGCAAGCGGCAAGGCCGACGGGTTTGAGAGAGTCGGCGCCAACGGCAAGGCAGGGGCGCCCGTGAAAAGCGCTGCGCTGACGACCGAGCAGCAGGAAATCCTCGCCAAACGCGGGGTCCTGAGCCCGGACGAGATCCACCGCCTGGCGAGCAAGACCAAGAAGGCAGTGGGGGCCCAGGTCGGAAAAGCCGGATGCCACAGCGACTACGTGGATCCCGATGCGGCGAAGAAACTCCAGGAAGAGCGCGGGGGCGTGCTGGTGCAGGTGGATGTACGGCCCGCCCTGGGAATCGCGAAAGAAGATCGGCTGGTGTGATGCCGATTCCCGTTCTCGAAGACGCCGCGCTCGCCTCGGCCGAGTTCAGGAGACGGTACAACCGTCCGCCCCGTGGTACGAACTGGTGCCGATCTCCGCGCTCGAGGAACTCGCTTGGATGTTGGGCCAGAGCCTGGGGAAGCGGCCGTCGTCGATGAGTCTCGATCGCGTGTGCCGCTTCGCGTGGGAGCGGATGGACCCACCCCGTGGGGACGAAGGTACGTACCGAAGTCACACCGAACCGATCAGCCGCGCGTTGACGCGATTGGGCGTGCCCAGGGACGGCGCGGTCTACCTCTGGAGAGGATCAGATAGCGCTGCGAGATTGCGGTTGCGGGATCTCATCGACTTTGAAGTCGTGCTGTGATGGGACGATTCGTGGGTCATCGACGAGAACGCGGCGTGGACTCTGGCGGCGAAGCACGATTGGCCGGCGTATTGGTTGAAGTTGGGCGCATGAAAAGCGTCCGCGGCGTCGCCGGTTGAAAGGCTTCGCCGCGGACGTCGGAGGTGGGGCGTGCTGTTCAGGGCGTAATACGGCGCAGTTCAAAGTCCATCATGATCGGCTCGTGATCCGAGAAATCGTTCGCGCACCCCGTGGGTGTGACGGTGCGGCACCACTGCCCTCCGTCCGAGCGGCGGTACTGCTTGATGTCGTAGCTCTTGGGCAGGACTTTGACCTGTCCGTCGAGAGACCCGATGTACAGGATGTGGTCGAGAATGGCGTTGATGCCGTCGTTGCCGAATATCGCCTTGATGGTGTTGTAGGTGCATGTAGTGCATGAACCGGTCTTGGGGCTGCACTGCTCATTGAGCGCGCCGTCGGCCAGGCCGGCGATGCCGCCCAGGGCGAGGCTCATGTTCCCCGAGAACTCGGAAGTGTAGCCGTCGATGTTGAAGTCTCCGGCGACGAAGACGGCGTAAGTGGGGTTCAGAGAGCGGAAGATGACGACGTCGTTGGCGAGTTCGGTGATCTGGCTGAGGCGTGTGGCCGGGTTGCTGGCGTCGTTGCCCGCCTGCGTGTGGGTGTTGTAGACGGCGATGTTGAAGCCGCCCTTGCTGAGCAGCACCCGCGTGTACCCCTTGCTCGCTTGGCAATCGTTGCCGTCGCACTCGGTGTACTTGAACTGCGTGCCGCCGAAGAGCGGATGAGTGGACTGGGTGAGCAGGCCGCAGTTGACGTTATCCCCTGAGTAGAACTGCGAGCCGTAGTACTGGAATATGTAGTCGCCTCGAAGGGCGTCATTGCGGGCGCTGGCGTCGACGGAGTCGAGCTTGTAGTCCCATGATTCCTGCACCGCCACCACGTCGGCGTTCTCGGTGGAGAGACGAGGACCGATCCAGTTGGCACGCTCCTGGTCTGAGAGTGTGAGGCTGACGAAAAAGCCCGGCCAGAGCCGAACGTTGTAG
>JBGAMO010000141.1:0-12494 GCA_044222845.1 Phycisphaerales bacterium | reverse complement strand
CTGCGCAGCGCGGGTACTCGGGGTACATCGACTACCAACTCGACTATCAGAACATCGCGGACACCTCGATGCCGACGCGATTGCGGTTTCTGACGACGCTCGCGATGGCTCCGGTGGATCTGTACGCGGTTTCGTCGGGGCAGGTCCTGACCGAACTGATCGACGCAACCATCATCCGGGCTATCTTCAGCCAACGCCAGTTGTACGAACGCATGGTGGAGTTCTGGACGGACCACTTCAACATCGATATTCAGAACGGCCAGGCCCGGTATCTCAAGACGGTGGACGACCGCGACGTGATCCGGCCCAACGCACTGGGGTTCTTCCCGCAGTTGCTCGCGGCGAGCGTCGCGAGCCCCGCGATGATGTACTACCTCGACAACGCACTGAGCACCGCCGGAGCGATCAACGAGAACTACGCCCGCGAACTGATGGAACTCCACACTCTGGGTGTGGACGGCGGTTACACCCAGCGAGATGTGAACGAGGTCGCCCGTTGCCTGACCGGCTGGGGCGCTTACCCCTACGTGGTCGGCGATTCTCGCTCCGGCACGCTGCGGTTCCGTCCCGAGATGCACGACAATGGCTCGAAGCTGGTTCTGGGGCACGTGATCCCCGAGGGCGGCGGGCAGAACGACGCGGCGATGGTGGTGCAGATTCTCGCGAATCATCCGAGCACCGCGATGTTCATCGCCAGGAAGCTCTGCAAGCGATTCCTGTCGTACTCGCCGCCGGACGGTGTCGTGAATTCGGTCGCCGCGGTCTACACCGCCACCGGCGGCGACATCAAGGCCATGATGCGCAAGGTGCTCGCGCCCGAGCATCTGGCCGACGCGCCGTTGAAGTTCAAGAGGCCTCTGCACGCCTGTGTTTCGGCACTGCGTTCCTTGAGCGCCGAGTGTCTCGCCGGCGGGCCGATCCGCCAGCAACTGCAACTCGCGGGGCACGTTCCGATGTCGTGGGGCCCGCCCGATGGCTACCCCGACTCGATCGACTTCTGGTCCGGCCTCATCCTTCCGCGATGGAACTACGGCGCGTTGATGATGGCGGGTGGTCTCGCCGGCGTCACCGTGAACCCGGGAACGCTCTTCGCGGGCCTGACTACCGCGGACCAGATCGTTGCACGCCTGAACTCCCTGATGTTCGGCGGCGGGATGCCCGAATCCGACGCGGCAGTGCTCCGCGCGTATCTCGCCCCCGACCCCGGCTCTTTGCAACTCCAGAAGGACGCGATCGGGCTGGCGGTCGCGTCGCCGGGGTTCCAGTGGTATTGAGCAGTCCGATGTGTGTAGCATGAACGCGAGAACACCATGAACCCCGAAGCATGCACCGGATGCGCTGAATACGCCGAACTCTCGCGACGCGGGTTCCTGCATGCCGCCGCGGGCGCCGGCGCCGCGGCGGCGGTGCTGCCCGCGTGGCTTCCGAGGGTCGCGCTGGCCGAAAGCCACCGGTCGTCGATGCGGGACGTGCTCGTCTGCGTGTTCCTGAGGGGAGCCGCCGACGGACTCACGATGTGCGTGCCGTATGGCGACAGCGGGTACTACGCGGCGAGACCGACGATCGCCGTGGCTCGTCCGGACCAGACCACAATCTCCAGCCGCTGCATCGATCTGGACGGCTTCTTCGGTCTTCCCCCCGCGATGGCGCCTCTGCTCCCGGCGTACGCCGACCAGAAACTTCTCATTGTCCATGCCTGCGGCATCATCAACAGCGACACACGCTCGCACTTCGACGCCCAGAGGTTCATCGAGTCCGGCACCGGCGGCGAAATTGCCACACCCACCGGTTGGCTTGGCCGCCATCTTTCAGTGACCGGACCGTCGCGCCCGGGTTCTCTGCTTCGCGGCGTGGGAATCTCCATGGGGCTCCAACGTGCCCTCTACGGCGGGCCGAGCACCATCGCGGTGCCTGATCTGGCCAACTTCGGGCTGGCCGGCGCACAGAGCACCGCCGCCGCTCGCCAGGAAGCTCTCCGCGTGATGCACGACCAGGTCGCCGATCCGCTGCGATCCACCTCGGATATCACGCTCGCGACGATCGATCTTCTGCGGCAGATCAACTTCTCCACGTACCAGCCCGCGGGCGGCGCCACGTACCAGAACGTCGCCTTCGCCACCGCGCTCAAGTCCACCGCCGCTCTCATCAAGGCCGACATCGGTGTTGAGGCCGTGGCGATCGATTACACCGGATGGGACACCCACGCGAACCACGGCACCGCCGCGGGGGGGTGGCTCTACAACCTCCTCTACACGCTCTCCTACAACCTCGCCGCGTTCTATCGCGATATGACGGCCGCGACAGCGCCCAACTTCGTCGTGCTCGTCATGTCCGAGTTCGGCAGGCGGGTGGCCCAGAACGGCAGCGGCGGCACCGATCACGGCCACGGCGGCGCCATGCTCGCCATGGGCAACGCGATCCTGGGCGGGCGCGTGGTCCGCGATTGGCCCGGGCTCCATACAGATCAACTCTTCGAGGGTTTGGACCTGCAGGTCACCATCGATTACCGCGATATTCTCGCCGAGATCGTCCAGTTCCGCCTCGGTAACTACGAACTGGGAACTGTGTTTCCGGGATACGACGCCACTTTCCGGGGGGTCACGAATTGAGCCGGTCAGTTCCCTTGATCACCTGTCTTGGCGCGATGTGCGCCGCCGCCGGCGCCGAGCCGTTGTTCAGCAACGGCAGCACCAATCCCGCCGTCCCCGCTCTTGCCCCCTCGGCAACGACCGAGAGCGGCGCTGTTGCTCCCGCCGGGCACATGTGGAGTGAGGTCGCCCGGCAAGGCGCATATGCCAATCTGTTCGCCGGGTTCTCGTGCTACGGCGATCTCAACTCCGCGCCCACCGCAGCGTTCCGATTCGCCGATGACTTCACCGTTACCGCCGCGTTCGGGTGGCGTCTGAGCCAAGCCGCGCTGTACGCCTACGTGCCCGGGCGCGGTTCCACAGCCACTCCCATCGCGTCGGTTAACGTTCGTATCTGGAATGGCCCCCCGGGGGCGACCGGAAGCATGATCGTATTCGGCGACACGATCACCAACCGTTTGGCGCGGTCTGCCGACACCGGCTTCTACCGGGTGTTCAACACGACTCCGCTGCCGTACGCCGCGGCAGCGGACACATCTCGGCCGATCTGGGAGGTGTCCGTCGATCTGCTCAACGTCTACCTCGCGCCCGGCCGCTACTGGATCGACTGGCAGATGCAGGCGGTGGACGCCGATGCCCCCGTCTTCTGCCCGCCCGCGACCAACGCCGGTCAACGATCGGCCCCCAACGCCAACGCGCTGCAGTTCCGGCCAGCCAGCCTCGGCGGTGCTTGGTTGCCCGTACTCGATTCGGGAAAGCCCGAACCGCTCGCCCTCGATGTTCCGCAGGACTTTGCGTTCCGTCTTGAGGGGGAAGTCTTCTCCGTGGCTTGTCCGGCGGACTTTAACGGCGACGGCGGCGTTGATGGCGCAGACATCGAAGCGTTTTTCACCGCATGGTCCATGTCAGACGTCACGGCCGACACCAACCTCGACGGAGGCGTTGACGGCGCCGATGTGGAAGCCTTTTTCATCGTCTGGCAGCGGGGCGGCTGCTGAGCATCACCCCGGCGGATTCGTGCGCCGCGATTTGCGAGCGGGAAGCCCAGGCGCTGCGGGATTCATCTGCTGGAACAACCGCGGCATCATCTGTTTGAAGGGGTCTTCACCGAAGCTCGGAGCCGCCGCAGTGACTGGCACATCTTTGAACATGATCTCGCCGCCATAAAACCTGGACAGATCCAACGTCGATTCCGCCACCTCCGCGTTCGGCCTCAGGATCACATCCACGGTGTCGGATCGGGGGGCTTCGATGCTGCCGGAAACCGCACGAGCGCCCGTGCCTGAATGGCTTGAACTGGTGGTGGTCAATCCATTGATCGTCACCGTGAAACTCGATGAGAAGAAACTGTTGAGCCCCGCGTCCTTCGGCGGCCCGGTCTTGCCGGATGTGAGCGGGCCCACTCGTTGCTCCTTTCCCGAGGCGTCGCGGATGTACACGTCGTAGGCGATCGGCGCGGGCAGATCTTTCTCCGCGAACTCGATCCGCGCCGTCTCGCTCGCGCCGCCGCCGGAGGTCAAGCCGAAGACATCTCGCGACACGCTCACCAAGTCCGGCCGCAAAGCGTCCTCGATTCCATCTGAAAGCTTCGTGTCCGCCGCGATCGCCGCCGCGGCGGGCACGCCTTCAGGCAGAATCTCGATCTTGGTCCGTAGTGACACCGTGTGCGAGGACGACGCCCCACCGCCCATCGTGCGGGAGCGACCGCCCGCGAAGACCATGATCCGGCCCCCTCCGCCGGATGTCAGGTCCGTCAGATTGAGTTCCACGTCCACGTCGTACACGCCGGGAGGAAGATCCTTGGGCACCCTGACCTTCACGCCCGCTTCGTTCGCGGCGGAACCGCCGAATATCGCCCCGCGTGATCTCGAACCGGCCACGGAAATCGTGCCGATCGAGTTCTCAGATCCGACCCCGGGCAGCAGGTTGGATGGCCAGAACCCGGGTTGTGACCCGGGACCCTCTTCCACGATCTGAGGCGATTTCCGTTCTCCCACCCTCGCGTTCGACAGCGCGACATCAAACGTCGCCGCTTCCGACGATGAAACCCGCGGCTGTCCGGCCTTGATGAGCAGCGGCAAGGACGCGCCGGCGTGAGTCCTCTCCCGTGTTTCCAGCGCAAGCGGCGCGGCCTGCTTCAGGTACAGTTGGCTTTGCGCATTGGTGAGAACGCCGTCAAGCTTCGCACGCTCGATGAGGTCGCCCCAGTTCTCCGTCCAGGGTCTGTTCAGGTCGCCCTGCAGCGCCAACGCCGCCTCGACCACCTTCGCCGTTTGATCAGTGGAGAACTTGCCCGCGAGCCACCGCGCCATCAGTTCGTCGGCGATCCGCAGTGACTGGCTCTTCTCCGCGTGCTTCGATTCCCACAACAGCAGACCCAGCGGCTTGTACTTGTTGATATCCTGCCCCGTGATCGCCGCGTAGCCGATCGCCCCTGCGGGCATCAGCGGCACCGCCGCGAGCAAGACCCCGAACGCCGCGAGCATCGGCCGTCGGACCCTTGCTCCGATGCGAACAGCGTGATCCCGTTTGAGGCCTGCGCCGCACTCCGGGCAAGTGACGCCCTCGGGGTACACACCCTGAAGATCGAAGTTGCACCAGCGACAGATCGGGTGGTCATTGATCTTGCGGCCGCGCAGGGCGATCCACGCAAGGCAGAGGCCCACGATGATCGCGGTGACGCAGAAATAGAAAACGATCGGAACCATGGTCGTGCAGATTGATGGGGTGAGGAAAACCGGCTTCCCGACACTCCAATGTTATTGATGTTGACCGGGTATGTGTCCGTCAGTTCAGACAAAGTACGGAATTTGACTGGACCAAACCGGTTATTCCGCACCCAGACGGGTCAGCAACTCGGGCAGGTTGTGATCGAACGCTCCCCGGGTCATCACGTCAGTCGCACCCGCGTCTCGGGCGGCCTGGAGCATCTCCTTGGCCACGTGAGGTCCCCATGCCAGCACCCGCACGCCCGCGGCCTTGCCCCGCGATATGAGCGTGAGCGCCTCCTCGCCCTTCTCCAGGTCGACCAGCAACGCCGTGACCGGCGAGTCCGCCAGGCGAGCTTCAAGCATCTCCAGCGTGCGGGCCGGGCGTGCCGCCACTCCCAGCGCATCGGCCGTGCCCTTGATCTTCGTGGCCCAGATGAGGTCCGCCGCGGCGTACAGGATCATGAGCCAACAGTACGAAGGCCCGCGTTGCCTCATTGCCCCCATTCTCCCCCGGCGCAAGAAAAACGCGGCGCTTCCCGCGCCGCGTTCTGTGTGACCTCTCGAATGTCCGAGTTACTTGCCCGGGCCCGCCGCCTGCGCCGACTTGCCGGAATCAAGCTTGCCCTTCAGCAGGACCACCGCCGATTCCAACTGCACATCCAGACCCTTGGTGAGCAGGTCGTCCGGGTTGGCTTCCTTCAGGAACGCCGCCTTGGTCTGCCCTGTCTCATCGATCGCGATGACGTCGGCGTTGCGACGCAGCGTGACCGAGTCAACCGTCTGCTTGGGAAGCATCTCGACCTTGAGATTGGGCTCGACGCCCCACACCGCGGCGCCGGGGCGGCGGTGGATGATGCGGCGATCGGGCAACATGTAGTAGGCCGTTGTCACTTTCATCTTGGCCTCGCTGGTAAGTTCCCAGACGTTCTGAACGCTGCCCTTGCCGAACGAACGAGCGCCGAGCACGAGCAGATCAAGGTTGCCGTCGAGCGGGCCGTTCTTCTGGTACGCCTGCAGCGCGCCGGACACAATCTCCGACGCCGAGGCGGAGCCCTCGTTGATCAGCACGATCACGGGCAGCCCGGCGAGCGACGCCTGGGCGGGCACCGTGTACTCGGGCTGATCGACCACACCGCCGGGGCCCTGCATCATTACGACGTAACCGCCGGTAGTATTGATGAACCGCCGGCAGATCCGCACGGCCTGGTCGAGCAATCCGCCCGGGTTGAAACGCAGATCCAGGATCAGGGCCGAGAGGCCAGACTTGCGCATCGACCGCACCGCGGCGTCAAACTCTCG
Organism: Phycisphaerales bacterium; assembly: GCA_044222845.1. GTDB lineage: Bacteria > Planctomycetota > Phycisphaerae > Phycisphaerales > UBA1924 > UBA2402. The sequence continues at coordinate 5,896 of JBGAMO010000141.1, read as the reverse complement.
CCCGGTGTTGTCCGCGAACTGCGTCAGACGCACATAACCGATCCCCGCGTCCTTGTCGACGAACCAGTCCCAATCATCTTCCTTGATGCCGGTGCGTTTCCATCCTTTGACGGTTGCCACGTTGATCACCGAGCGGGTGAGCGTGAAGTCCTTGAGCTCCGTCGCGGCCTTGCCCTTGTCGTCGGGCTGGGCCCCATCGATCTTCCGCTCCATCGTCAGCGTCACCTTGGTGCCTTCGGGCCCGGTGATCACTTCGACCGCTTGATCGAGCGAAAGGCCGAAGATCTCGCGGCCATCCACCTTCTTCAGCAGGTCGCCGGGGTGAATGCCCGCACGCTGGGCGGGCGTTCCCTCGAGCGGCGTGACGACGCGGATGTTCGAGAGCTCGTCGTATTCGATCTGAACGCCAACGCCCACGAAGCTGCTCTGCGTCATCTTGTTGAAGCGGCGCAGCTCATCGGGCCAGATGATCGCGGAGAACTCGTCCAGCTTGGCCATCGCACCGTTGCCCATCTCATGGAAAAGGGCGTTGGTTGGCACGGCGATCGTCGCGTCGTTAGCCTTACGCACCCGGTCGATCACGCCCTCGATCTGGATCTGGTCCAGGGGGCGCTGAGCCGCGGCGATCTTGGCCACTTCATCATCGATCCGGGACACAAACTGGGTGCGTGCCGCGTCATCCGCAATGCGGGGGAACGCGCCTTTGAGGTCCAGCGTGGTGGCCATCGTCTTGACGGCCTCCAACCCGCTCGACAGCACCTCGTTCACCGAGGCCTGCTCCACGTGCTGACGCGTGCGGCCCAGGGCACGCTGGAGCATCGTCTGGTCGATGCTGGCCAGCTTCACCTGGTAGTCATCGCCGAACTTGTTGTACGGTGGCAATGCCTCTTCGCCCGCCGCCTTCTGGCGGTCGGCGCGCATCTGCCACAGGGTCTCGGGAACATACAGCCGGATCATCTCCAGACGCTGACTCAGCCGACGCACCTGAGGCTTGTACGTGCCCTGCTCTTCGAGCAAGGCGTTGAGAAGCGAAAACAGCTCGTAGGATGTCAGAATGTCGCCGCGGGTCTCGGCCTCGTGCGCCGCCTTGTCCGCCCGCGTAATCAGAGCCTTGATCCGCTCGTCCTTGGCGAAGGCGTCCTTGTCGATCGCCAGCAACTGCAGCTCGGTGGCGTGCCGAAGTGATTTCGAGAGTGTGAAGTCTGTCTGGGCCCCTTCGAGTGATTTGTCGAACAGCTCCCGGACTTCCTTGATTCGCTTCTCTCGGTCGGCCTCGCGTTGAGCCAAATGCTCCTTGAGCGTCTTGGCCGCCGCGGCCGCGCCGCCGTCGGCCGCGTGAACAGCCAGCGAGTCAAGGGACGCGTCGAACTTCTGCCAATCGCCCGCCCGGGCGCTGCCCCACAGGTTCTTGGTCAGGTCCGCGTTGGGTTTCGCCGCCAATGCCACTTGTTGCCCCAGTGCGTGCGTGGGGCCGGCGAGAAACGCCGCGGCGAGGGCGAAGGTTGCGGACGAGCGAAGCCACATCGGCATGAGGGGTCTCCGGGGAAACGGTCTTTCAATCGCGCGTGGGACAACGGTGAGGTTGTCGCCAGATGATCTGGATTGCATCGGTTCAGGATTCCGTCACGATCAAGGCATCTTTGGTGAGGTGCAGGGCAGGGATGATATCGGACTCATACGAACGTCGTGGGCGGTGCAGGGTGTGCAACCCCACTTGTCCACGAGGTGTCCTAGGGTGGTCCGAGTCGTTCCTCCCGTGCATCATTCGCTGCCGACCGCGTCCGAGTTCGCGCCATTGAAGAGGTAAACACCCTACAGCACCCGCACGCACAGCCCGATTTCGTCGATTGCGAAGTCGTAGAAGCGGGCGGTTTCGTTGGGCGGGCGTCCTTCCAGAACCCGTCGGATGCTCGCGGCGTGTCGCGGCGACTTGGCGATCATGAACATGAACCCGCCCCCACCGGCGCCCGTCAACTCGTAGGCATCAAGATGCTTGGCGATCGGCCGGACCATCCGTTCGATGGCGGGGGTCATCGAGCCAGCATCGATGTTCCGTTTGAATTGGCCGTACCGGGCGACTTCTCGTACGAACCCCGACGCGTCTTGGGCGTTCACCGCACGCCTCATGGTGTCCGCGTTCGTTCGCAGCGCCTCGACCGTTGCGTGCGTGGCCGCGTGTCCCAGCAGGAACCGGCTCACGATTCCCTGCAGGATATTTTTGGCCAGACGCGTATAGCCGGTGTAATACAACAGGCTCCGCTCGATGACTCCACGCGGCAGCGCGAGCGGCGTGACCGAGGGAGTCTGATCAGGTCCGGGCGCGGTTTCCAGGTACTTGATCCCCGGACTGATCCCTCCGGCCTGATCCTGCCATCCCCCGGACGTTGACATCATCTGCTCAAGAATGCTCGCACGCCTGCAGAGCGAGTCACGATCGCATTCCGCACCGGCGACGCGGTCCAGCGCGCTCAGAATCGTCGCCCCGAGGATGGAGCTGGTGCCAAGCCCCGAACCCTTGGGGAGCGCCGCGAAAATCGTGAGGTCAAGGCCCGCGCCGAACCGCTTGATCCAGCGTGAGAGGTCGGTCGTGGTGTCCCCGGGCGCGAACCCACAGAGCACGAGCGCGGCTTTCGGCAACGCGGACCAGTCACCCGGATTTCGAAAGTCCAGAGCCTCCGCCGTGCTCGTCACCTCCACCGAACGACCAAGGTCAATACTCGTGATGCGCAGCGACCGCGAATCCGGACGAAGCGTCGCCACCGCCTGGATCGGCGCGGCGCCGTTCAGCGTGATCGCCGCGTTGACGACCTTCCCTCCGTACGCATTGCAGATGGGGGGAGTGTCGGACCATCCGCCCGCCAGGTCGATCCTCGCGGGGGAAGTCGCCCAAACGTGCTGGCCCGGGAGGATCGCGGCGGTGGGGGGGCTTCTTGGAAGCTCGAACCCACGGGAGACCGCTTCTCGCACACCCTGCTCGGCAGTCGCCGCGAAGTCACGATCGGCCCGCCTCGTCCGGCCACGGCCCCGCAATAACTCCATCGCCGCGGCGAGTCTGGCCCGCGTCAGCGGATCGTGCCGCTTCGAGAGTTCCCACTCCAGGTTGCGTACCGCCGCGGATCGCTGCGCGTTTGAACTCATGCGCTTGACCTGCGAGTGCGCATCGATGAATCGACCCGGCGTGTGACCATCGGCAACGATGTTCCCGCCCAGGAACTCCGGTAGATCATCGACCAACTGATGCCGCGTCAGTCTTTCGTGATTCACACGCTGCATCAGCGTGGCGAACGACTCCTTCGGCGCGTTCTTCCAGGCGCCCGGCGGCACAGCGCCGTTCGCCAGGGCTACAGCGGCGTTGATCGCGTCATCCGCGCCGCCCACGATCCAGAGCCGCGCAGTCCACAGCGATCGTTCGCCCGCGTCGGGCCACAGCAACTCTTCCGGAATCTTCATCGCCTTCAATCGCGATGACAGCGGCGTATTGCAGCATGTGCCGCCGCGATCAATCGGCGTCTTGCAATCGTCCTCAACGCCGAACGCCGCGGCCGCCCAGGCGTCCGGTCCGATCGGCAGACACACAAGCCCCACACCTTTGGGCAGATGCACCCGGGTGGTCGCCGCGTACGGCACGCCCACCACGAGCGACGGCCCCCGCAACCGGATCGTCCGACTCAGTCTCGCACCGTTGCATCCTTCGACGATCACCGCACCCGACCCGTCCGACTCGACACGAGCGTCGCGACTGTTGTACACGAGCGTTTGGGGCGCGATGAGCAGCCCCGGAGGCGTTGGAACGATCCTGAATGCCTCGCGGAGGAACTCCTGTGTGGTTCCCAGGTGCACAAAATCGCACGAGTCTGCGATGCTCGCGCGGAACTCCACCGGAAGCAGCGCTTCCCGCAGCCGGGCTAGCCAGGCAGACTCGGCCGCTGATTGTGGCGGCTTCAGCAATCCCGCGAGATATTCGGCGGTGCTCCGTCCGGGCACGAGCGCCATCAGCACGTGTTCGTACAGGTCCACCATCGGGCATTTCGCCCCGGCAATGTCCGCCAGCAGCGATCCCGAACGCGGTTTGGCTCTGCCGGGCATCGCGCCGCACCGTTCCACCCACGCCGCCGCCGCGGCCGCGCCGATATGAACCAGCCCCGTGTCAATCAACAGCGAGCCATCCCGCGTCACCGCTTCGCGGCTCTTCGCCAACTCTCGCGATGGTTTTTGCAGAAAGTCTCGAACTCTGTGCCCCGCGCCAACGACGTACACCCCGTGCCGCGATGCACGCGCCGCGTCGCCGCGGCACGCCACACCGGTCACGCCGCTCGACCAGAGTACAGGCGGTGTCCGTGACACATTCAGGAGGAGGTCCCCCGCGGCCACCAGCACGCCGCCCCCATTTGGAAGCCTCAGCCCCTCCAGGTCTTTGAGAATCAGATCGAACAGCGCCAACGGCGTGCCAATTGCAGAGGGCAGGGGCGCAAAAATTTTCCCGTGGGCGGCATAGGCTGGAAGCCTCCTGCTGTCGCCGCCGCTGTGCAAAATCAAGATGCGTTTACCAGCAAAGGCCCCAGCCGAATCCGCGGTCTTTCCGCGCCATCCGAACTTCTTCATCGCGTACGCCATGGCCAGCAGTGTGGCCGCCCCCGAACCAACCCGTACGCCCTTGGGATCTGCGATGACCACGCACGGTGTTTCACCTTCAGGCGTCAACCCGCGTCTGGACAGTTGCACGCGATAGCCCAGGGCCTGGGCCTCGTTGGACGCAGTCAGGATGATGAGGTCAAAAGGAGAAGGCATCACGCAGTGATCGCAAGGTTGCGGATGGTACCGCCGCCCCTGCGCCCTCGTGGGCTTCCATCCCCCGCTCGCAGCCCGAGTATCCTCTTCGCATGTCCGGCCGCCTGTACATCCCTCCGAAGTTCGTCTCCCGCTACAGCCTTCTGGACGCCATGGCAGCGCAGATCGCCCGGGCTTTTGCGCAGGTTGGTTGGCGTGTCAATCCGCCCCCAGGTCCGGGACCGGCGCTCTTCGTCCTGCTCAACTTCCCGGCGAACATCCATGAACTCTGGCGCTGGATCCGTGAGACGACCTCGGACGATCAGGTCGCGTTACTCCATTTTTTCGTTGATCACCCCCTGGCCCTGTTTGCTCCCCACATCGATGCCCTCGCGGCCCGCGCCGATTACCGCATGCTCATGCCGTGCCGCGATGATGCGCACCTGCTGCGGCTGCGTTGGCCCACGCTGCGGCACATGACCTGCCCGCACGGCGTTCCTCAGGAGGCCCTCTGCGATCCGGAGACTCTTGAAGCCGGACACAACGCCCGGCCCGGCGAACCCGGCGCACGCCCCATCCCGCTGTTGATCGCCGGCTCAATTCACTCCGCCGAAGAACTGGCGGCACTCCGTGCACAGTTGCCGACGCCAATCCACCCGGTGTGTGACGACATCGTGGCGATGCAGATGCGGTTCCCCCACATGCCGTTCTCACAAGCGTTCGATCTCGCACTCACGCCCGGCATGGTGTCCCCGGATCACTGGCAACTTCTCGCCGCCATCTGGCGGTACACCACCGCCGCGCTCAATCGAGAACGGCGGCTCTCGATTCTGTCGGCCATGCAGGGCGTGCCCACCGTCGTGGTCGGTCCGCAGGCCTGGGCCCCGCACTGCAGCGGCACCATCGAATACAAATGTGAAGTCCCGTATCAGGATCTGCCTGCGGTGCTCGCCGCGTCCCGTGTTTGCCTCGCCTGGGGGCCGACACAGTTCACGCATTCGTACAGCGAGCGATTGCTGCTCTCTCTCGCCGCGGGTTGTGCCACGCTCGCCGATGACCGCCTCGCCGCCCGAGCCGAGTTCGGTGACGCCGCGGCGTTCTTTCCCGCCGAGCGCCCGGCCGCCGCGCG
>JBGAMO010000140.1:0-12517 GCA_044222845.1 Phycisphaerales bacterium | reverse complement strand
GGCGGGGGGTTGGGGCTGGCATTGGGGGCTCCGTTGGAATGGCGGCCGACTGAGGCCGGGGGGTTCACTGGCGATCGTGGATACGGGGGTATCCGCATAGGTGTACGGGGTGAACGGGGGGATGCGTGTAACGGGTTTGTCAAGATGGGCAAGGAACCCGCGCGGGTGATTTGAGAAAAAAGACTCAATTCGTTAGACGGCTCCCGGTCCGATCTCGCATTGGCTCTTGGAGCCGCGTCGAGCGATTCGCTCCACTCTCGCATCGAACTCAGAACAACTGAAACGAACACAGCCCGCAACGGCGATCGCCGGAGGCGTTCGCGGGTATCTCTCGCACTTGATCCGGCGGTTGACGCAGCACACACATTGGCCGCACACACAAGGATTTACGCCATGAAGACCGTACAGCACATTCTGACCGCTCCTCTCATGCTCACGCTGCTCGCCGGGGTGGCCCTGGGCCAGAACACCCAGCGGGTGGACAAGTCCACGACCGGGTCGATCGCCACGACCGGATCGGGCACGGCGTTCACCGTGCTGGACAGCCGGATGGCCTACTTCGCGAGCTCGGCCTCGAACCTTCTGCCGGCGGGTCAGGACACCAACGGCGTCGCGGACATCTTCTGCCGCAACCGCGAGTTCAACACCACGGTGCGGGTCAGCGTGCCCGACCCCTCGATGCCCGACGCGCAGGCCAACGGCGCTTCTTCGCTGTGCCACAGCGGCGCGCGGTGCGCGACCGACGACGGCCGGTTCGTGGTTTTCACGAGCGAAGCGACCAACCTGGTGGCCAACGACACCAACGGGGTGTCGGACGTGTTCGTCCGCGACCGCGACCTGGACGGCAACGGCGTGTTCGATGAGCCGGGCGTGGGCAAGACCCGCACGGTGCGCGTGAGCGTGTCGAGCGGCGAGGTGCAGGCGACGGGCGGGTGCCCGAACGGGACGTGCACGCACTACTCGTACGGCGGCACGATCTCTGAAGACGGGCGCTTCGTGGCGTTCGTCTCCGGGGCGAACCTGACGGCCACCAGCGTGGCGTACACGAACATCTACCTGCGTGACCGCGACGCGGACAACGACGGCGTCTTCGATGAGAACGGCGGCTCGCCCGATGCGGCGACTACGACGCTTGTGAGCAAGAAGGTCTGCTGCGTGGGCGCACAGTTCGACGGCTTCAGCGATTCGCCGGCGATCTCGGGCGACGGGCGTTTCGTGGCCTATGTCAGCAACTCCGACCACGTGGTGTTCGGCGACACCAACACGTACTCGGACATCTTCGTCTTTGATCGCCTGGGCGCGGGCGGGGGCACCAACACCCGCGTGAGCGTGAGCACGGGCGGGGACGACGGCGGCACGGGCGACTGCTTCAGCCCCAGCATCACGGCCAACGGCGACGCGGTGGCGTTCTCCTCGGGTCGCGGCGGTCTGGTGGCGGGCGACACGCAGTACTCGGACATCTTCGTCCGCTACCGCGACACGGACAACGACGGGGTGTTCGACGAGGCTGGCGGTGTAAGCACGATCATGGCGAGCATGGGCCGCAGCGCCCTGCCGTTCCCCAACGGCAGCGAGGTGCGCCTGAACGGCGACAGCGATTCGCCGAGCATCTCGGCCAACGGCATGGTGGTGGCGTTCGCCAGCACGGCGACCAACCACACGGCCGCGCTGGTAAACGGGGACACCAACAACGCCAAGGACATCCTGGCCCGCAACCTGTGGCTCAGCACCACGGAGCGGATGAGCGTCACGGCGGCCGGCGCGGAGGCCAACGGGGCCAGCGCCTCCCCCACCGCTTCGTACTTCGGCGACCACGTCGGCTTCACGAGCGCGGCGACAAACCTGGACGGCACCGACACCAACGGGACGACCTCCGACGCGTACGTGCGGTCTTCGGTGCTGCGGTTGGTTGATGACTGCGTGACGGTGGACCTCAACATCGGGCCGTTCGGCATCGACACGTTCGGCCTGTATGCCGACGGCTCCTCGACGTGCGGCAACTCGAACGCGAGCCCCGACGTGATGTACTCGTACCTGGCGCCGTGCACCGGCACGGTCACGATGTACACCGGGGAGGCTTCGTACGACACGGTGCTCTCGATCCACACGGCGTGCCCGGGCACGGTGGCGAACGAGGTGGCGTGCGACGACGACAGCGGCGCGGGGACCAACTCCTCGCTCTCCTTCCACACCGACGCGGGCGTGCGGTACTACATCCGCGTGACGGGGTACAACGGGGCCTCGGGCTTCTGCACCCTGTACGTGAACCCGTGCGAGGCGACGCCCTGCCCGGCGGACTTTAACCAGGACGGCGGCATCGACGGCTCGGACGTGCAGGCCTTCTTCGCCGAATGGGAAGCCGGCAACGCCTCGGCCGACGTGAACGCCGACGGCGGCGTGGACGGGACCGACGTTGAGTTCTTCTTCGCGGCGTGGGAGTCGGGCGGCTGCGTGTAAGCCGCGGATTCAAGCGACATCACAGCCAACAACCCAACGCCCCGAGGACCACGAATCGTCCCCGGGGCGTTGTGGCGTTTTTGAGGCCGGCCACCGGGCGGGGGCGGGGTGCGGGCTACGCTGGGGCTTCACACGGGGCTTGGGGGCCCCGGCACACCCGAATCGTGGAGATGCACATGAACGAGATCGCTGCTCTGTGGATGCCGATTGTCGTGAGCGCCGTCATCGTCTATTTCGCGTCCTCGATCCTCTGGATGGCGACCCCGCTGCACAAGAAGGACTACATGGGACTGCCGGACGAGGGCGGGATCCTGAATCTGGTCAAGGGGCTGACGCCGGGACGGTACATGTTCCCGTGGTGCGGCAAGGACTGGAAGGACCCAGCCCACCAGGCCAAGATGAACGCGGGGCCGTGGGGCACGCTCATCATCCCGCCGGAGCGGCCGAACTTCGCGAAGTGCCTGATCGCGTGGTTCGTTCACCAGGTCGTGCTCGCGGTGTTCATCGCGTACGTAGCGGGGCACGCGCTGCCGCTGCACGCCAAGGTCGAGTATCTCAAGGTCTTTCAGGTGGTTGGCGCGGTGACCCTGCTGGCGCAGGGCGGCATGTGGGCCAAGGGCTCGATCTGGGGCGGGCTCAAGTGGTCGTCGTCGCTCACGGAACTCGTCGACGCGCTGGTGTACGCCCTGCTGACGGCGGGGGTGTACGGCTGGCTGTGGCCCCGGGCGTGATGGCCCAAAAAAAGTAAAACCCTGCTCCCGCGGCAGGGTCTCGCTCCTTGCAGTTCATGAGGGACGATCAGGGCGACTCGGGCTGAGCCGCGGCTGTTTCATCGGTTTTTGGGGACATCGCATGAAGCAGTTCCGCCTGCCAGGGATGTTCGCCGAGCCACTCGACCTTGCCGGTAGAGATGTCATAGATCGCGCCGATGACCTTGACTTCGCCGTGCTCGACGGTTTCGCGGAGGGTGTCGCTTGATTTGTACAGATCAAAGATGGTCTGCCAGACGTTCTCCCTGACGGCCAGGGCTCCCAGGGCCTTTTCGTCGGCGCCGGGGTTGTTGCGGCGGGCGCGTTCGACGGCGGGCTCGATGCCCTTGACGAGTTCGGCTACCTTGCCGTGGAGTGGTGCGTGGGAGACGGCCGCGGCGACGGCGCCGCACTTGGTGTGGCCCATGACAACCAGGAGCGGGGTCTTGAGGTGCTCGACGCCGTACTCGACGGTGCCGGTCTCGTCGGCGCCCGCGCGGTTGCCGGCGACGCGGACGACGAAGAGGTCGCCCAGGCCGCGGTCCATGGTGCGTTCGACGGGGACGCGGGAGTCCGAGCAGGTGACGATCGTGACGAAGGGCTTCTGGCCTTTTTCGGCGAGGGCTTCGCGGCGTGCGGCTTCGGTGTTGGGCGCGGTGGTCTTGCCGTCGACCCAGCGCAGGTTGCCTTCCTTGAGGAGGGCCAGGGCCTTGTCGGCGTCGACTGCTTCGTTGGCCGCGGACGCCGCGGCGGGTGCCGGCGCGGAGACGGTGGGCGCGGGCTCTTTGGTGGTCCTTGGCTCGGTCGCCTCTTTGGGCGGAATGGCGGCGCGGGCGGGGACCCTGGTACCGGGCTCGGAGACCTTGGGCGCGGCGGGCTTTTCCACCGGCTTGACGGAGCCGTGCTGTTCGGGGCCGGCGCCGATGGCGCACAATCCTGCGAGGGCGAAGATCGAGAGTTTGAAGTTCAAGCGGTGGTTCCGTGACTGGCGCGGGGTCGCGCCTGCGTGCGGATCGGTTCGTGGCCGGCGATTCACCAGCGGGGCGTGGGCGGACCGATTGGGTTGTGTGCCGCGTGCGCGGTGTATGCCGTTTGTGTCGGCCAAACCGCCTATCCCGGCTACGCTTGAGCGCCGCTGTACTTCGAGGCACCGCCATGATCACAGACGTGTCGACCCCGTTTCATTCGCTGCCGCCCGGAGCGCTGACGACGATCACGCTGCGCCTCGCGCTGGCGGCGAGCGTCGGGCTGGTGCTGGGGAGCGGGCGCGAGCGGCTGCGCAAGACGTCGGGGATGCGGACGCACATGGTGGTCTCGATCGGCAGCGCGGTGTTCACGCTGGCGCCGATCCTGGCGGCGCTCGGGAACGACGGGATCAGCCGCGTGATCCAGGGGATCGTGCAAGGGATCGGCTTTTTGGGTGCGGGGACGATCATCAAGTTGAGCGACCGGGCGGAGGTGAAGGGGCTGACGACGGCGGCGAGCACGTGGCTGACCGCGGCGCTGGGTGTCTCGGCGGGGTTGGGGTACCTGTGGCTCGCGGTGATCGGCACGGTGATCGCCTGGACGGTTCTGGTTCCGCTCGGGATCATCGAGAAGCGGGTTGAAAAGACAAGGCTCTCGAACGGCACGACCGAGCAGTGAGGGTTGGGGCCTTTGGCACACTTCGCGGGGAAAAGGGTGGAGCCGTTCGGATGGCGTTGGCGCATTGGCCGAGCGCGCCGGGACGGGGCACCTGTGTCTCTCTGAGGTTGATATGCGCGCAGAGCGGCTCCGCGGCCCGATGGCCGGATGGATCGCGGCGCGTACGTCGCGGCGTTCCCGTCCTGGCGGCGAAGGGGTGAGCTGGACGGGCGCGCCGAACGAGGGCTGACGCGTGTCATCGAACAATGACCAGGGATCATCGGATTCGCGGCCCGACGAGCCGCCGTCCGATGACCCGGGAAACCAATCCGAGGATCCCACCGACCTGCGACCGTTCCGGGAAGGGACGCAGCCGGGAGACATGGCGACGACGGTGCCCGGCGGCACCACGTGGCCGACGGTGCCGCCGCCGCGGCCGTCTCGATCTGCGCCGGCGCGGATCGGGCGGTATGTCGTGGAGGCGGAAGTTGGCGCGGGCGCAATGGGGCGGGTGTACCGGGCGTTTGATTCGCAACTGGAGCGGATGGTGGCGGTGAAGGTGGTGCGTTCGGCGTTGGTGACAAAGACGGCGACCGAACGATTCCTGGGCGAGTCCCGCATGCTGGCGAAGTTCGAGCATCCGGGTATCGCGCGGGTGTACGACTGCGGGATGGAGCAGTTGAGGCCCGCCGAGGGGCCCAAGCCGTTCTTCGTGATGGAGTACATCGCGGGGGCTTCGGGGCTGGACCGGTTCGCGGATCGGCACCTTCTGGACGTGGCGGATCGGCTGCGGCTGTTCGTCAAGGTGTGCGACGCGGCGCACGCCGCGCACGAGCACGGGATCATCCACCGCGATCTCAAACCGAGCAACATCATCGTGGGCGAGTGCGCGGACCCGCGTCAGGCTCAGCCCAAGATCATCGACTTCGGCGTGGCGTCGCCGGTGATGCAGCAGGGCGAGCCGGTGCCGGGGCTGGCGGGGACGCTGGCGTACATGAGCCCGGAGCAGTGCGCGTGCGGGCACCTGGATGCGTGTTCGGACGTGTACGCGCTCGGGGTGGTGCTGTACGAGTTGCTCTCGCGGCGGCTGCCTTACTCGCTGCCGGACGAGGGCGACGTGACGCGGGAGTCGACGCGGGTGATCCGCACGGTGCCGCACCGGCCGCTGGGGCTGGTGAACCCGACGCTGCGCGGGGACATCGACGCGGTGGTTTCCAAGGCGCTGGCGAAACTGCCCGCGGACCGGTACCCGTCCGCGCGGGCGCTGGGCGAAGATCTTGACCGGATCCTGCGGGGCGAGCCGGTGGAGGCGCGGTCTCGGAGCCGCGTGTACCGCGTGAGCAAAAAAACGGCGGCGGCGGGTCGCAAGCACCGGTGGGCCGCGAGGACGCTGGCTGCTGTCGCGGCGTGGGTGTTCGCGTGGCTGGTGGGGATTCCGCTGGTGTACGACTGGACCGCGACGGACACGGCGTACTGGCGGGCGCTCTCGCGCACGCCGGGGGTGGCGAGGCTGGGCGGGTCGCCGGCACACAGCCGACTGGTCATGCTCGCCGATCCGGATGAACTCGAGGGGGTCGCCGGGCGGCTAGGGATTTCGGTGGAAGCGCATCGGGCGGCGGAGTTCACGCCGCCGGAGGAGAGCATCGGCGATGGGCAACTGGCGGACGCGGAGGGGATGAAGCGCACGGCGTTGAGCCGCGGGGTGCTGGCGCGCGTGGTCGAACGGCTGACGGGGGCGGGCGTGTCGGTGATCCAGATTGATCAGTACTTCGTGGACCGGTTGCCGGCGGATGCCGACGCGGCGGCGTGGGTGCCGGCCCGTGCGGAGGCAACGGCACGGCTCGCGGAGGCGGTGACGACGGCGAAGCGTCGGGGCGTGGCGGTGGTGAGCGCGCTCAAAGGGTGGGATCGGTCGATCGTGCCGGGCGCTTCGGCGCCGACGGCGCTGAGCGAGGTGATGCCGTTCGGGGGCATCGGGGCGTCGTTCCCGCCGGGGCACTGCGAGTTGGAACTGTTCGCGCACCCCGAGGGGAGTTCGCCGATTCTCTCGCTGGCGCTGCAGGCGTATGCGAGGCGCGAAGGCGGGACGGACATTGACCCGGGCGTGATCCCGGAGAGCGAGCACAGGGCGCTGCTGACGTTTAAGCAGGCGACGGTGGCGGGCGTTGGCGTGCCGCGGGACGTTCGCAAGGCCGAACACCTGCGGGTGACGGGGCACGAGGTGCGCAAGGCGGTGGACGGTTCGGTCGAGGTGCCGGGGCTGCGCGGGGGCGACGCGGTGGCGGTGCTGAAGTGCGAACTGCCGCCGGATGATTACTTCGAACAGGCGACGGTGACCGCCGAAGAGTTGCTGACGATGGACGATCGTGAGGTTCAGCAGCGGTTCGCGGGGATGTTGATCACGATCGGGAGGCGCGGCGGGGACATCAAAGACACCGAGGATGGCCGGCGGGTGCCGGGGTGCTGGGCGAACGCGGTGGCGTTGGAATCGCTGGCGGCGGACGCGACGCTGTTCGCGCCCAGCGAGCTTGAATCATCCCTCATCATCGGATTGGGGTGCGTGCTGGGCGTGGCGATGGGGTCGCGCCGGCTGAGGCCGATGGGCAGGGTGGTGTTCGCCGGGATGGTGGTGACCGGTGCTATTGTCACCAGCCTCGTTGCGTACCGGTTCGCGGGGTACCTCGTGAACCCGGCGCCGCCGCTGATCGGGGCGATCGCCGCGGGCTTGATGGGGTTGATGCTGGGGCGAGTTCAACTGCGGACGCAAGGGTTCGCGGAATCGGGAGCAGCGGAGTCATGGCAACCAACTTGAAGGCGTGTGCGTTGGCGTTGGCGGGGATGGCGTTGGCGGGCTGCACAACGAGGCCGCCGCTGTCGCCGCGAGCGATCGTGAACAAGCCGGGGCAGGCGGGGCTGGTGCAGACCGGGTTGGTGCTGGTGCCGGGCGTGGGGTATTCCACGAACCAGAACGTGCTGCTGCGCAGCCAGGATTCGTCGGGGCGCGACTACGACATGCTGGCGGGGCCGTACCCGAAAATGGGCGCGCCGGTCACGCTGACCCTGCACAACTCGGTCTCGACGCTGGCGCTGGCGGGCGACGCGTTCATTTACGGGATCGGGAAAATGCCGATCTCTCGCTCCAAACGGGTGATCGTGGGGACCGAGGGCACGGAGTACGCGATCCGCGTGAACGACGCGGGCGACTCGGACCTGGTCGTAGTGATCAGTTCGACGAGCGGCATGCCGGTCAACTGCACGCTGCTGGACGCGTCGGGTGCGCCGGTGCCTTCGACGGGAATCAAGCTGGACGCGAACTACTACGTGACGGTGAAGCCGGACGGGGCGGGCGGGCACGTGTTCGGGCCGGTGACGAAGACGCCGGGACCGGCGGACGCAGATCCGGACCTGGTACGGGACTTCCTCAACTACGTGGAGTCGCGGGCGTTGGCGGCGAGCCTGACGACCGGATTCTGACGCCGGTTTCTGACACCGGGATCAGCTCTTGCCGTCGACGGCGGCGACCAGGTCGCTGATGGGGAAGAAGCTGTTGAAAAAGATCGGCTTGGCAGCGCCGGGACGGAAGACGGCGATGACGGGGATGCCGCCGCCGCCGCTGATGCCCTTGAGTGTGCCCCAGCCCTGATTCTCGCCGGCCTGGGAAAGATCGACCTTGAAGGGGCGGACGTTGGGGCGGGTGAGCAGGGCGACGCCCTCGTCGCTGTTCAGCACGGTCTTCTCGATAACGTGGCAGTTGCTGCACCAGCGGGCGGTAAAGTCGATGACGACGGTGTGGCCTTCGGCGTTGGCCTTTTTGATGGCTTCCTGGATCTCGGCGTCGGGACGGTTGCGGAACTTCTTCCAGGAGATGGGGCCTTCGTAGGCAAGGCTGCGCGTCGCGACGACGGTGATGGCGAGAGCGAGGGTGGCGCACACGGTGGTGATGACCTTGGCCCGATGGCTGCGGAGCATGCGCCAGGCGCCCACGATGGCCCAGAGACTGGCCAGGGCGCCCAAGCCGCCGATGACGTACCACGTCCAGGGTTCGGCGACGAGGTTGGAGGCCAGGAACGCGGCGACGGCGATGAGGAAGATGCCCAGAACCTGCTTGAGCAGTTCGCCGCCGGGTCCGGACTTGGGGAGACGGTCGACGAGCTTGGGGAAGGCGATGAGCGCGGCGTAGGGAGCGGCCATGCCGATGCCCATGACCACGAGGGTGAGCAGGCCCAGCCACGCGGGCTGCTTGGCGGCCCAGGCGATGGTGGCGCCCAGGAACGGGCCGGTGCAGGGCGTGGAGAGGATGCCGGTGAGCGCACCCATCAGGAAGTTGCCCAAGACCGAATCGTGCGAGGGGTTGAGCATGTAGAGCGAATCGGGGAGCCGCATCGTGAAGAGGCCCATCATGCCCAGGCCCATCACGAAGACCACCACGGACATCGTGATGGTGAACCACTTGTTGGTGAATATCTGGCCCCAGTCCTGCTTCTGGCCGCCTGTCACGATGCCGAAGATGAGCAGACCCAGCACGAGGAATGTCGCGATGATGCCCAGGCAGTAGGCGGTGCCGAAGAGCGTGAGCTTGGCCTTGTTGCCCGCCTGCTGCTGGAGGCTCAGGGCCTTCAGCGGAATGACGGGAAGCACGCAGGGCGTGAAGTTGAGGAGGAAGCCGGCGAAGAAGGCGATGGCGAGGATGAGGACGTAGGCGGAGGAATCGATCTTGAACTTGCGGCCGAAGGCATCAAAGTCGGAGGTCGCGGAGGCAACCTCGCCCGCGAGGATGCGGCTGAAGACCGAGGCGTCGAAGTTCTTAAAGGTCTCGGAGTGGTCTTTGTTCAGTTGCAGGCCGGAGGGATCTCCCACGGGGACGATGCGGACCTTGGCTTCCAGTTCTTTCTCTTCCTCGGGCATGCAGATCTGGTCGTCGCAGGACTGGTAACTGACCTTGAACTTCAGGGTGATGGAACCCGATGCGGAAGGGTCGGCGACGAGGGGCACGAACGCCACGGCGTGGCCCGCGAAGACCTTGAGTTCCAGCGCGTACTTGCCCGAGCCCTGAGTGAGCTTCTCGACCGGGGGCCACTGGATGGCGCCCTGCTTCACGCTCGGGTTGGGCGTCAGTTCGATGCGGGTGGGGATGAAGTCGGGGGCGGGATCGTTGGACTGGACGTGCCAGCCGGTGTCGTGATCAAAGACGACGGCGACGGCGAACTGGCCGCCGGGGGAGACGGCATCGCGGTCGGTGAAGAGCGTCACCTTGACGTGACTCTCGCCCTCGGGCTGGGCGAGGGCGTCGGGGGCCGCGAGGAAGACGCAGGCGAGGAGGGAAACAAGCCACGCCAACGGTTGATTGAAGTAGGTTCGGAGCATCTGAATCCAACAGTACGTACGGCGCGGGGAATCGTTCGGGGATTCACCTGGAAGCGGGCGGAAGCCCCAACGCCTTCAGAACAACTGAGTCGAGCGTGCGTTTTCCGGAAGACTCCACGCGGATGCGGAACCCCCCGGCGTAATCCCACATGGCCCACCCGATCTGATGCTTGGCGAGCGCGCCGGTGACATCGGCGAGCCAGACGGCGCGATCGGCGGGAGGGCAATGTTCGGCGTAGGCCCCGAACTCGCCGCAGTAGATGGCGGCGTTGTGTTCCTTGGCCCACGCGGCGGCTTGGGCGATCTGCTTCTCGATCTTGTCCGGGCCCCAGCCTTGCTTGCCGTACCAGTTGGTTTCGTCGCGGGCCTTGTCGCTTTTCGCGGCCTTGGAGGAGGCTTCGATGCGTTCGGGCGTGGGCGGGTATGGGACGTCGCGCAGGTCCTTCCAGTTGGGCGCACCCCAGGTGGCGCCCTGGTGGGTGAAGGTCATGGGCTCGTAGAAGTGGAAGGAGTAGATGAGGTTGGGATCGTCCAAGGGCGCGAGGCGGCACAGACCGGAGATGCCCCCCCACTCTTCGCCCGTGACGATAATGGTGTGCGTGGGCGCGGCGGCGCGGACGGCCTTTACCAAGCGGGCCTGCTGCGCGGGCCAGAGGGCCTTGTCTTTGTAATCGTGCGGCTCGTTCATGATCTCCAGAAAAACCAACTCGGGGTTGGTGGTGCTGAATGACGCGGCGAGGGCGGACCAGAACTTCTCGTACTCGTCGGTGAACTCGGCGGTGCCGCGCTTGACCCACGCTGTGGTGTTGGGGTGAGCATCAACGATCACCGCGAGACCCGCGTCGGTGAAAGAGGCCAGGCTCTGCTTCATGATCTCGACGCGGTCGGGCTTGAGCGCGTGTTGTGTGTCATCCCACACGAAGGAAGGCTCGAAGGGGACACGGACGTGGGTGAAGCCCGCGGCCTTGAGTTGGGCCACATCGTCGGGGGTGATGAACGCGCGCACGGCGTCGGGCTCGAGGCTCCTGGCGTACCAGAACCAGTTGGAGACGTTGACGCCTCGGGCGAGGTGGGAGATGCGGTCGGACGCTTGGACAGGCGGCGCGGCGTGGGCGGCGGCGACCAGCATGAAGAGCGCGACGAGTGAGCGGAGCATGGAGGATGCTAGTGCGCGGGCTGGGAGCATGGGGTGCTGTGGATCGGGGCCGGCGCGGCCCGTAACCTCTCTTTCACCATCGCTGCGTCCAACTCACAACCGCCGCCGGTACCGTCCGGAACTGCGCTCGTCATCAACGCGGCGTCCGGGGGGCCGTTGTCGGCGGAACACTTGATGGAGTTGGAGGCGGGGCGGGCGAGAGCGAAGAAGGTGCGGCGTGCCGCGGCGTTCGCAACGTTCAGCGGGTGGTCGCTGGCGATCTTTGCGACGGTGACACTGGTGGGCGCGCTGTTCGGAGACGTGGTTTCGCTGCTGCTGGGAATCGGCCTTGGCGTGGCGGCGTTCAACGAGATCCGGGGCGGTTCGATGCTGCGGCGGTTCGACGCGCGGGGCGCGGCGCTGCTGGGGTACAACCAACTGGGGCTGGGAGCGGTGATCGTGGTGTACGCGGCGTGGTCGATGTACGCGGCGAGCAAGGTGTCGCCGCTGGCGGCGGCGGGTGGATCGACGGGCGACCCGGAGATGGACGCGATGGTGAGCCGCGTGACGGACGCGGTGGTGCTGGGGCTGTACGGCGGGCTGGCGGTGACGGGGATCGTGGTGCCGGGGCTGACGGCGTGGTACTACTTCACGCGCACGGGGGTGGTGCGGCTGATGGTGGAGCGGACGCCGGCGTGGGTGATCGCCGCGCTGCGGGCGGCGGGGTGAAACACGCGGCGGAGGAGAGCAGGGTCTACTCTGGTGGCGATGATCGGCGCGTTGTACGAACTTGCACGGTTGGCGGTGCTGTCGCGGTTCAGGCTGCGGGGCGCGTACTGGCGATGGCGGATGCACACGGCGTTCGGGCGCGGGATGCCGGCGTCGCGGTGGGTGCTGGTGCGTTCGATCCTGGAGTACGGGCGGTGGGTTCGGGTGATGCGCCGGCGGGGGATGTGATGGGAGAAGGCATCTGACTTTGGGGATTGGGCATCGGGAGGTGTGCGATACCTGTTGCCGCGAGAGCCGCCGGCGCGAGACATGTCGACGCGTCGCGGGGACACCGCAAAAACAAAACCGCCGCCGCGGCGTGTTGAACGGCGCGGCGGCGGGGTGATGGTGTGATCGGCTCAGAGCATCATGCTGCTGTCGCCCTCGGAGCCCGGGCCGGTGAAGTTGCCGGAGATCATGC
>JBGAMO010000139.1:0-12600 GCA_044222845.1 Phycisphaerales bacterium | reverse complement strand
CACCTTCCTCCGGTTTGACACCGGCAGTCTCGCTAGAGTACTGGCTTGCGCCGAGCAACTAACGATAGGGGTTGCGCTCGTTAAAGGACTTAACCTGACACTTCACAGCACGAGCTGACGACAGCCATGCAGCACCTGTGCACGTTCCGGTCTTGCGACTGTGGCTCTACTTTCATAGAGTTGATCCGTACATGTCAAACCCAGGTAAGGTTCTTCGCGTTGCCTCGAATTAAGCAACATGCTCCACCGCTTGTGTGAGCCCCCGTCAATTCATTTGAGTTTTAGCCTTGCGACCGTACTCCCCAGGCGGCGCACTTATCGTTTTTACTCCGACCGATACGGCGTCAAAACCGCACCGGTCTAGTGCGCATCGTTTACGGCGTGGACTACCAGGGTATCTAATCCTGTTTGCTCCCCACGCTTTCGTGCCTCAGCGTCAGGACAGGCCCAGTCGCGCGTCTTCACCATCGGCATTCCTGTAGATATCTACGCATTTCACCGCTCCACCTACAGTTCTCGCGACCCCTACCTGCCTCAAGCTCGACAGTATGCCCTGCTGTTCCTTGGTTGAGCCAAGGTATTTCACAAAGCACTTTTCGAGCCGCCTACGCACCCTTTAAGCCCAGTGATTCCGACTAACGCTTGTGGCCTCTGTATTACCGCGACTGCTGGCACAGAGTTAGTCGCCACTTCCTCTGGGGTCAATCATTGTTTCCGACCCCTGACAGTGGTTTACACGTCATAGACGCTTCATCCCACACGCGGCATTGCTCCGTCAGGCTTTCGCCCATTGCGGAAGATTCGTTACTGCAGCCTCCCGTAGGAGTCCGAACAGTGTCTCAGTTTCGATGTCGCGGGCCGTGCTCTCACACCCGCTACCCGTCTTCGCCTTGGTGGGCCTTTACCCCGCCAACTAGCTGATAGGACGATCGCCGCTCCCAAGGCGGTAAACCTTTGCTCCGGGGAGATCATGGGGTATTATGGTGAGTTTCCCCACCCTATCCCCCACCTCGGGGTACGTTCGATCGTATTACTGACCCTTTCGCCACTTACCCTTGCGGGCACGTTCGACTTGCATGTTTTAGCCATGCCGCCAGCGTTCAATCTGAGCCATGATCAAACTCTTCAGTTGATTTCCTTGAACCGGCGCTGTCTTGCGACAGACACCGGATGATCTCAAAGAGAGAAGACCATGTTCCTCGCTCCGAGAGTCTTTCGACTCCGGCTCGAGGCGGTCTCCGATAGCGTCTCTCGGGGGAGAGACTCTACCGCCGCCGGGTTGGCACCCGGCGGAAAATTGGCATTACTCGTTACCTTTGCGGCGGGGGTCTGACGCCCACCGCAAAGTTGCACGAGAGTAAACCGTCCCATTCTGTGAAAATAGGACCAACCATCTGCTCCGAGTACTCCTCAAGGGAGTTTTAGCTTGTACGGGCCACGGACAGATTTTTTGGATCGTGCCGGTGCGAATCGGGTTGACGACCTGGTCATGCAGACCATGCACCGACACCACACTCTCGTGCGGTATCCCAACTGTTCACTTGTCAAAGATCAGGCTGCTGAACTCGGGCAGGACAACTGTGCGACTGATTTGGTCGGTCGCATTCGTTTGCCTGTCGAATTTCGGCAGGGCGGGAGTGTAAGCGAACACCCCTCGCTACGTCAAGCGGACAGACCTCCCAAATCGTCATATTTTTTCAAAACCCCTGTTTTTCCAGCGGAAGTTTCATCGTTCGTTCTTGGGTTCGTTTGCATGACATCTACCGATCAAAATAAGTACGGACGGCGTTCGGATGCCGCCGGCACATGCCGCCGCCTCGCTGCCGGAAACGATAGACTCCCGCCTCTCTGACGTACTGCCTCCTTCCCGACGGACTCGAGACGCCCCGGCAGCCCCGTGACCGCTCCTGGGCCACTCCGCACCCCCTCCCCCTTTCGGAACTCTCGCCCCATGACCGCCCGCACCCTCCTCGTCGCTCTCTGCCTCACATCCGCCCTGGCCGCCTCCAGTTGGGCCCAGACCCCCACGACCCCCACCACCCCCGCCGCTCCCCCTCCGGCCGCCAAGAAGCCCGTGAAGAGCGTGGACGACCTCCCACGCCACACGTACCAGATCCCCGGCAAGGCTTCCGAGTTCCTCAACTCCGACGCCCCCTTCAAGGAGCTGCTCGCCAAGGTCAAGGCCGACACGCTCGCCGACCTGGCGGCGTACGACATCTCCGATAAAGCCACGCTCCAGGGCTACTACGGCTCCCTCCAGATGATCGCGGTCTTCGAGGGCCGCTGGGACGACGCCCTCGGCTACATCGAGCAGATCAAGGCAGTCGAGGCCAAGGAATCCAAGAAGCTCATGGTCGGCCAGAGCCTCCGGGCCCTCGCCGCGGCGACCAAAGCCCCGGGCGATCAGGCCGCCAAGGACAAGGTCTTCAAGGACACGCTCCGCGCCAACGTCTCCGCCCTGCCCTGGGACTTGGTGCGCGACGATGTCTCCGCCGCAAAGGCCCGCGCCGAGATGGTGAGCGCCGAGATGATCAACGGCATGGTCCAGGGCCAGGTCGACCCCGTCGTCGAGCAGCAGAAGGGCCAGATCAGCGGCGACATCGCCCGGCAGTTGATCGCGATGCGCGTCACACGCGACATCCAGATGCCCAGCCAGCACCTGGTCGCGGAGGTCTACGGCGCCATGATCGCAGCCAACACCACGGAAAAGAAGGACATCTGGACGCCCCGCCAGGCGACGCTCACCGACAAGGACCACGCCTCCCCCGTAGTCATATGCATCTGGGATTCCGGCGTCGATATCAAACCCTTCGCCGGCCAGTTGTACGTGAACCCCAAGGAACAGCCCAACGGCAAGGACGACGACGGCAACGGCTTCGTCGATGACATCAACGGCATCGCCTTTGATCTCGAGAACAAGCCCACCACCGACCTGCTCCACTCCATCAAGGACCTCCGCGGCGATCTCTACCTCGTCGAGTCGCACACCAAGGGCATGAGCGACCTGCAGGCCTCCCTCAACACGCCCGAGGCCGAGTCCCTCCGCAAGTATGTCACCGGCCTCAAGGCCGACCAGGTCAAGCCCTTCATGGAAGACCTCTCGCTCTACGGCAACTACAGCCACGGCACCCATGTCGCCGGCATCGCCGCCGCGGGCAACCCCTTCGCCCGCCTCCTGCCCTGTCGCCTCACATTCGACTTCCGCGAGATCCCGCTGCTCACCCCCAACGAAGAACTCAGCAAGGCCACGGCCAAAATGGACATGGACAGCGTCGCGTACATGAAGGCCGCGGGCGTGCGGGTCGTCAACTTGTCCTGGGGCAACAGCACGGCCGAGTTGGAGCACGCCCTGGCGCGGCCGGGCGTGGGCAAGTCCGCCGCGGAGCGCGCCGAGATCGCCCGCAAGCTCTTCGCCATCGAACGCGACGGACTCGAGGCCGCCATCAAGTCCGCGCCCGGCATCCTCTTCGTCGCCGCGGCGGGCAACAGCGACAACGACAACCAGTTCGCCGACGTCATCCCCAGCGGCTTCACGCTGCCCAACCTGCTCACCGTCGGCGCCGTCGATCAGACCGGCAAGCCCACCGGCTTCACCACGTTCGGCAAGAACGTGAAGGTGTACGCCAACGGCTTCGAGGTTGAGTCCTACGTCCCCGGCGGCAAGCGCCTCAAGTACAGCGGCACCAGCATGGCCTCGCCCAATATCACCAACCTCGCGGCCAAGCTCATCGCCCTCAAGCCGAGCCTCACGCCCGAACAGACCATCGATCTCATTGTCAAGGGCAGCGACCCGATGCAGGGCCGCTCCGAGTTGCTCGTCGCGAACCCCAAGGCCTCCGTCGCCCTCGCGACCAAGTAATCTCCTCGCCCGATCCTCATGAAAACCGGCCCGATCGGGCCGGTTTTTTCATGCGTCCAACGCTTTACGGCGTCAGCGAAATCGCCCGCCACCGCACGCGGAGCGGCTCGGCCTTCGCACCAACAGCATGCACCTGCAGCGCGATGAACCCTCGGGGTGTCATCGAGTCCGTCAGGTCCGCGCACGGCACGCCGTTGATCCACGTGGCGATGTGATCGCCGCGGCACTCCACCTTCATCGTGTTCCACTCGCCATGCTTGAACGCCCCGCGTGCCGCATCGCGCCCCTCAAGCGATGCCAGCCACCCACGCCGCCCCTCGTCGTAAATGCCGCCGGTCCACGACCGCTCCGACGGATCGATCTCGACCTGATACCCGAAGACCCGCTGCATCCCCTTCTCGTCGCGCCACTGCGAGCGAACCTGCACGCCGGAGTTGATCCCCTCGTCGACCTTGAACTCAAGTTGCAGCGTGAAGTCACCGTACTCGCCGCTCGTGCACAGGAATGAGTTAGGTTGGTTGGGTCTGGTCTCGCCCACGATGCACCCATCCTCCACCCGATACGCCGCGGCCCCGCCCCGCTGCACCCATCCATCCAGGGTCCGCCCGTCAAACAACGCCTTCGGGGCAGACGTTCCGGCCGCCCGGGGTGTTGAATCACATCCGCCCAGCGCGAGAGTCGCCCCAACCGCAACCGCCCCAACGGTCCACCGCGCCACCGCGTTCAGTTCACTTGCCATACCCAATCTCCTCTCGTGTCCAAGGCTTGTTCCTGCCCCGGGTCTCTGTGCGCACGCGCGACACCGTCGCCGTGTCCACCGGATCCCCGGTGTTGTCCCACGCGCGGCGGATGTACGTCAGCACCGCCGCGATCTGATCGTCGGTCTCCAACTGCGACCCCGGCATCGAGCCACGGTACGTGATGTCGCCGAACGGGTACTCTCCCTCAAGCCCATGCAGAACGATCTTGATCGGGGCCTCCGGATTCCCCAGCACGATCTTCGACGCCGCGAGCGGCGGAGCCTGCCCGGGCGACCCCTGCCCGGTCTCCTGATGGCACACCGCGCACTTGGCGAAAATCGCCGCCCCTTTCTCAAACATCGCCTGCTCCCCCACCGTCATCGATCTCGCGGCCTTCGCCCGCTTCGCCGGCGGCCGATTAGGCCAGTCAAAGTACTCGGCCATCATCGCCATCCGCTTGCCCTGTTCCGCCTTGCCAGCCGCCGCCGCGAGCCACTTCGCGGGCTCACTGCTCAGCCCGATGGGCTTGGCCCGTTCACCCTCGATGCCTGTCGCATCAGCGAAGCACCCGATCACCGCCTCCGCCCGCGAGCCGTTCTGTTCAAGAATCGGCGCCAGCAGTTCCACGCCTGTCAGCCGCGTCGCCGCCGGCGTCCGAAACACGCAGCGCAGCAGGTCCGTCAGCACCGCCCGATCCGCCGAAGTCTCGGGCCACGACGCGTTCGCCAGCAAACTGCCCAGCATCGACACATTGGCCTGCGCATCCGTCAACGTGCTCAACGCCGCGGCACGCACGTACTTGTTGCCACCCCGCTTGAGCAGCATCGCCTCGGCGCCGCCCGTGGCGCTCGAATCTTCCGCCCTGGCCGTCGAGGCGAGCATCAACACCAGCGACATGTCGTTGGTGGCGCCCAGCGCTTCCCGCACCAGGCGCCGATACTCCGCACTCTCGCCCATCCTGACCGTCTGCTCGCTCAGTTGCAACGCCGCCGCCTGCAACGGCCGCTCGCCGCTCCTGGCCGCGACAATCAGGTCATCCCCGGTGAGCATCCCCAGCCCATCCAACGTCCACAGCGCGTGCAGACGTGGCTTCCAATCCGGCGAGGTCTGCACCATCGTGCGGAGCGCCCCCGCAACACCAACGGCCTTGCGTTCAACCAGCAACCGCTGCGCTGTATCACGCTGCCACCCGTCCGGGTGCGAAAGCAGTTCAACCAGAAGCTCGTTGCTGAGCACCGACAGCCGCGGCATCGCGTGAGGCTTGAACCCCGGCGGCGAAATCCGCCAGATGCGCCCCATGTTGAGCGGCGTCTCCAGTTTCCGCGCCTTGGCGTGCTTCTCCAGGTACTCGGTGAGGAACATCTTGTGCTGGATCACCCCACGGTACATGTCGCACACGTACACGCAGCCGTCCGGCCCGTTCGTCGCCCACACCGGCCGGAACCGCTCGTCGGTGCTCGCGAGCAGTTCGCGCCCCGCGTACGCGTTGACCGCCTCGGGCAGGCCGTCCTTCTCCCGCAGAATCAGCCGCTTGATGAGATTCCCCGCCGGCTCGCACACAAACGCGTTGCCCCGCCACTCTTCCCCGAACAGCCCGGAACGCAGGATCGTCGGCCCGCACGCCGCGGTGTGGTTGGCCAGCGTGCCGTCTTCCCGCAGCACGCCCTTCATGTACCCCCGGTTCACTCCCGGAGTCGCGTGCACGGGCCACACGCTGGCGTCCTTGGCGATCAGCTCGCCCATGCCCGGCACCTGCGCGAGGTACGGATTGCGAACCGCCAGGTGCTTGGGGAAGAAGTCGTTGAGCAGCGGGCTCGGATTCGGCGTGTAGTACAACCGTCCCCAATCGTCCTGCGTGATGCCCCACTGCCCGTGCGTGGGTGTCGGCCGCGTGACGATCTTCTCCCCATCGAACTTCACCTCGAGCTTGTGCTGAGACAGATGGTGCCAGTTGTCCAGGCCCCACATCACCCCGTTGCCCGCGTGCTCGGGGTTCTCCAGCCCGCCGAACCCGTCGAGCAGTTTGCGTTTGACATCCGCCTTGCCGTCCCCATCCGTGTCCTTGCAGAAATACAGGTTCGGCGGCTCCAGCAACAGCGCTCCGCCGTAGCACGGCGCGATCGCCCGCGGCAGCGTGACGCCGTCCAGAAACACCGTGGAAGTCTCGAACTCTCCGTCCCCGTCACGATCCTCCAGCACGCTGATGCGGTTGGTCGGCAAGTCCTCGCCCGTGGCCTTCACATCCGGCATGTAGGCTCGCATCTCAACCACCCACAAGCGGCCATCCTCATCAAACGTCGCCATCACCGGCGCCTGCACCACCGGCTCCGCCGCGACCGCCGCGACATCGATCCCAGGAGCCAGCACGAACGTCTGCTTGGCTTCCTGCGGAGTCAGCACCGGCGCCGGCGGCAGCGCCACCTCCTTGATTCCCGGCGCCGTCGGCGCTCCGTGCGGCGCGGATGACCCGCACCACGCAGCTCCCCAGGCCAACACAACAAACGCGACGCGCCAACCGAACGTGGAGGAAGCCGGGGAGTGCATCGCGAATCATTGCATGCTACCAACCTCACGTCGGACACATTCAACCAACACCCGGCCAGATCGCCCACCCCCGACTCCAAGCAGGGACTCATCCTCCCCGCTCTTTTCATTCCTACGCTCTTTGCCCCATGATTCACGCCTGGCACGACGTCACCCCCGGCATCGAAGGTCACGAACTCCCCAAGCAGTTCCGCGCCGTCATCGAGATCCCCAAAGGCTCAAGCAACAAGTACGAACTGGACAAGCCCAGCGGTCTGCTCAAGCTCGATCGGGTGCTCTCCAGCGCCGTGTACTACCCGGCCAACTACGGCTTCATCCCCCAGACGCTCGCCGAAGACGACGACCCGCTCGACGTGCTCGTCTACTGCACCGAGGAAATCCCCCCCCTCACGCTGTGCAACGCCCGCGCCACCGGGCTCATGACCATGATCGACCACGGCGACCCGGATCACAAGATCATCGCCGTCCTCATGGAAGACCCGATCTACAACGAGTTCCAGCGGGCCAGCGACTTCCCCAAGCACATCTTCAAGATGCTCAAGCGGTTCTTCGCGGACTACAAGACGCTCGAAGGCAAGGAAGTCGAGGTCGACGAGATCATGCCCGCCGAAGCCGCCTACGCCGTCATCGAGGACTCGCTCACCCGCTACGAAAAGGCCCGCCGCACCGGGGCGATGAAGGGGCTCTGACCCCGCGCGAGCCGCCGCATGTCCGATCTGGCCTCGATCCCGTCTCTGCTCGCCTCCGCTCAGTTCGCACAGGCGGACGAAGTCTGCACGGCCGCCCTCGCCGCCGACCCCGGCAATATCGAAGCCCACAACTGCCTCGCCTACCTCCGCATGCGCGAAGGCCGCTTCGCCGACGCCATCACCCACGCTCGCGCCGCGTGCGACGCCCGGCCCCAGTCCGCACCGCTGCTCGCCAACCTCGCCCGGGCCCTTTCCGCGGCGGGCAATCTCGACGAAACCCTTGCGACGCTCGACCGCGCCTCGGCCATCGAGCCCGGTTGGAACGAGCCGCACATCCTCGCCGTCGAAGCGCTGATGCAGGGCCACCGGTACTGGGCCGCCGCCGCCCGCTGCGACGCCGCGCTCTCCCGTTTCCCCAACGACTACGAACTCACCAGCGCCAAGGCCGAAGCGTTGGCGTCGATGTCCAGGGCCACGGAAGCGATCGACCTGCTCAAAGCCCTTGCCGGCCGTCACCCCACCGATGTCCGCCTGCACAGCAACATCGCGCATTACACCAACTACCCATCGGGGCAGCTCCCGTCGCAGAGCCTCGCCACCCACCAGGCCTGCTCCCACGTGCTGACCCGGTTCACGCAGACCATCGCGGCCGCGAGTTCAAATCCCCGGCCCCCCGTTCAAGGCCGCGCGCTGCGCGTCGGCCTCATGAGCCCGGACCTGTGCGACCACTCCGTCGCGTTCTTCATCGAGCCATTCCTCGCTCAACACGATCGCACCCGCATCGAACTCTTAGCGTACTTCACGTACATCCGTCCCGACGCCGTCACCCGCCGCCTGCGCCCCCTGGCCGATCACTGGCGCAGCCTTGAAAACACCACCCGCCCCGCCCTCGCCGCCGCGATCGCCGCGGACCATCTCGACGTCCTCATCGATCTCGCGGGCCACACCCGAGGCCACTCGCTCGACATCCTCCGCTGCCGCCTCGCCCCGACACAGATCACGTACCTGGGCTACCCCAATACCACCGGCCTGCCCTCCGTCGGCTACCGATTCGTGGATTCCCTGACAGATCCGCCCGGCGCGAGCGACACCCACGCCACCGAGAAACTCATCCGGATCGATCCCTGCTTCCTCTGCTACCAGCCACCTGCCAATGCGCCCCCGCCCGCCCCGCCGCCCTCTGCGACATCCGGTCACATCACCTTCGGCTCCTTCAACAACCTCCGCAAGCTCAGCGACGCCTCGATCGATCTCTTCGCCGCCGCCCTCGCGGCGACTCCCGGCTCGCGCCTGCTACTAAAAGCCCAGGGCCTCGACGAACGCGAAACCTCCGAGTTCGTCGCCTCCAGGTTCGCGGCCCGGGGCGTCTCTCGCGACCGGCTCGACCTGGTCGGCTACGTCAACGACCCCAACGGGCACTTGGGTGTGTACGGACGCATCGACATAGCGCTCGACTCAACACCCTACAACGGAACAACGACGACCTGCGAGGCGTTGTGGATGGGTGTCCCCGTCGTCACGCTCGCCGGAGACCGCCACGCCGCACGAGTCGGGGTCAGTCTGCTCTCCAACATCGGCCTTCCCGAGTTGATCGCGAGCACCCCGGCGCAGTTCGCCTCCATCGCCGCGGCTCTGGCCGGCGATCCCGCTCGCCTGGCTTCGCTCAGAGGCTCGCTGCGAAGCACCATGCAGTCCTCGCCGCTCCTGGACGCCCCATCGTTCTGCGAACGCTTTACCCGCGCGATCGAAGCGTTGGCAATCGAATCTCCCCGGGGCTAGGACGACCGTACGCGGCGCGACCAACGGCCAAACCTCCGTCGCCGCCCCGCGTTTCCTACCATTGGCCCGTCCATGTACGAACTCTGCGTTGAAACTACATTCTGCGCGGCGCACGCCATCACGATCGGCGGGGTCAGGGAGCCGAACCACGGACACAACTGGCACGTGACCGCCACCATCGCGGGGGAAACCCTGGACGCCGACGGTCTGCTCTGTGATTTTCATACCGTCGAAGAGGTTCTCGCCGACGTTGTAGCTCCGTTCCGCAACAACGACCTCAACACCTCCGCCGCGTTCGCGAAGGTCAATCCAACCGCCGAGCATGTGGCGCGGCACATCGCGGGCGAACTGTCGTCGCGGCTCGACGCCAGCCTGGCCCCCCACGCCCGGGTCGCCGCCGTGCGTGTCACCGAAGCCGCGGGTTGTGCCGCGACGTACCGACCCCAGCCCCGCCGCTGAACCCGAAAACCGCGAATATTCTCCCACCGATTCATCAACTGCGCCGAAACAAACAACCGCCCCGATGCCCAGCACCAAACGCACAGCCTTAGCACAGCCCTCCCTCGCAGCCGCCGACGAAGCCGCCGCGCCGCGCTTCTTCAACCGCGACCTCTCGTGGCTGGAGTTCAACCGCCGCGTCCTGGCCCAGGCCGCCGACGCCGGCCTCCCGCTCATGGACCGGGTGCGGTTCATCTCGATCTTCACCAGCAACCTCGACGAGATGTTCATGAAGCGCGTAGGGCTGCTGAAGCGCGCCATGCACGCCGGTGTTGAGACCGCCGGGCACGACGGCATGACCCCCCGGCAGCAGCTCGCCGCGATCCGCGAGGTCGTCTCCGATCTGGTGCACGAGCGAGAGCGTCTATTCAAGGAACAGATCAAGCCCGCCCTGGAGCACGCCGGCATATTCATCGTGCGGTACGCCGACCTGTCGGCCAAGGACAAGGCCTGGGCCGAGGAGTGGTACCGCGCCAACGTCTTCGCCACCCTCACGCCGCTGGGCGTCGACCCCACCCACCGATTCCCGTTCATCTCCAACCTCTCGGAGAATCTGGCCGTGCTCGCCGAGCCCCCGGCCGGTCACGTGGGCGCCGAACATCTGTTCGCGCGTCTGAAGTTCCCGCCCAACATCCGGCGGTTCATCGCCCTCCCCCAGCGCGACGGCAAGTCCGACACCAAGGCCCTGCGTCTGGTCCATTCCCACGACATCATCCGCAACAACCTGGACGATCTCTTCCCCGGCATGCGGCTCAACGAGACCGCGTCGTTCCGCGTGACCCGCTCCGCCGGTATCCAGAAGGACGACCTCGACACCGCGAACCTGCTCCACAGCGTCGAGGCCGATCTCAAGCAGCGCCGGTTCGCGCGCGTCGTCCGCCTCGAACTGGAGCCTGGCGCCTCCCCCACCATCGAGCGTTGGCTGCTCGACAAGCTCAACATCGACACCAAGGACGCCTACGACCTCGCGCCCGACACCGATTTCTCCGGCATCAGCGAGCTGTACGAACTCGAGCGGCCCGACCTCAAGCTCAAGCCCTGGAAGCCCGTCGTCCCCGCGCGCCTCGCTGGCGCGGCCCTCCAGCCCGGACACGAAAAGGCCTCCGCGAACTTCTTCGCCGCCATCCGCAAGCAGGACATCCTCGTCCACCACCCCTACGAGAGTTTCGCCGCCAGCGTCGAGCGCTTCATCGCCGCCGCCGCGAGCGATCCCGACGTGCTCACGATCAAGCAGACGCTGTACCGCACCAGCCCCGACTCGCCCTTCATCGAGCATCTCATCCGCGCCGCCGAGGGCGGCAAGCAGGTCGCCTGCCTGGTCGAGCTCCGCGCCCGGTTCGATGAAGACCGCAACGTCCGCTTCGCCCGAACGCTCGAAAAGGCCGGCGTCCACGTCGCCTACGGCGTGCAGGGGCTCAAGACCCACTGCAAGACCAGCCTCGTCGTCCGGCGTGAGCGCCACGGCCTGCGCTGCTACGCGCACGTGGGCACCGGCAACTACCACCCCAAAACCGCCCAGTTGTACACCGACGTCGGCCTGCTCACCTGCGATCCGGAGATCACCGGCGACCTGGTCAACCTCTTCAACTTCCTGACCGGCCTCTCCGGCACGCAGTCGTACCAGGCGCTCCTGGTGGCCCCGCACACGATGCGCTCCAAATTCAACGCCCTCATCGACCGCGAGGTCGAGAACGCCCGCAAGGGCCTGCCCGCCCGCATCATCGCCAAGATCAACTCGATGGAAGACCGCGAGACCACCGAGCGCCTCTACGCCGCGTCGCAGGCCGGCGTGAGCATCACCCTGGTCGTCCGCGGCTTCTGCTGCCTGCGCCCGGGCGTGCCCGGGCTGTCGGACAACATCCGCGTCATGAGCATCATCGGCCGCTTCCTCGAGCACTCGCGCGTTTTCCACTTCGCCGCCGGGCAGGAAGACCCCCTCGACGGTGATTGGTACATCGGCAGCGCCGACCTCATGTACCGCAACCTCTCCAACCGCGTGGAGGTCGCCATCCCCGTCCGCGACCGCGACGCCCGCGCCCGACTTCACGAAATGTTCAGCGTGCACCTCGCCGATCACCGCCAGGCCTGGGATCTCTCCGGCGAGGGCGTATACAACCGGCGCGTGCTCCCCCCCAACGCCGCGCCGGATTCGCCCGCCGCCCTGGGCACCTTTGAAACGCTCATGCGCAGCGCCGCGGGCTCGTGACCGAAGCAGCGGCCGCCCAGCGCTGGCACGCTCTCGCCGCACGGCCGCGAATCCGCCTCCGCGACAAAAACCGCCGTATCCCCGGCCCCGAAAGTCATGGTGCAGACCGCCCCGAAGTAGCCCATGACCCACACGCCTCCAATCCGCCGACATCGCACGCCGCACCCCGCGCTCCGCATCAACTCCCGGCTCAGCCGGGGCATCGCCGCCCTGGCGCCCCTCCTCACCCCCGCCCTCTGCTTCGCGCACGATGAGAACGGCGGAGGAGGATTCGTTGCCGGGCTG
>JBGAMO010000138.1:0-12690 GCA_044222845.1 Phycisphaerales bacterium | reverse complement strand
CGCCAGGCGCTGACCGGCGCCACCGGCGTGCGTGCTTCCGGCCTGGTGGGCGCATGGGTGAAGGCGCTCGAGATGAACTCCAGAGCCGCGGCCCGCCTCGCCACGGTCCGCAACCTGGTCGCCAACTGAAGACGCACATGCACCACCCCCGTCGCTTCGCGAGTATTCTGATCCTGTTCGTGCTGACCCTGGGCGCGCGGGTGTGGGGACAGGTGTACCAGGACCCTGTCAATCACTGGTCCGCGAACGTGCCCGAGGGGTGGCTCGCCGCGACGCCCGAACAACTGGTGCAGATCAACGACTACTTCGCGCGGGTGGTGAAGGGCAATATGCAGCGGTACATCGCGTGCTTCGCGCCGCGATGGCCGTTCGAGGAGAACGATCCGTACATCCTCGTGCAAGCGCAGACCTTCGACACTTCGGCGATGACGATCGACGAGATGGTCAAGGGTCTCACCGGCGGGGCCACCAAGGGCGTTGAAGAGACCATCAAGGAAAGTTCGGGAGGGCTGGTCGCGGGCACCAAGTTCGAGACCCCCGTCGCCGATCGCGACAACAACCGCGTGATCTACGGCATGCACATGACTACGCCAGCGGGCAAGGGCTCGCGCGCCCACTGCGTGATGCACCTGACCGCCTCGGGCCTCGTGCAGTTCAACTGCTACGCGCCCGACGAGTCGTTCGACGCCGCCAAGCCCGGGTTCGATGCGTTCCTCGCGTCTGTCAAGATCGACCCCGGCCAGGAGTTCAAGGGACGCAAGAAGTCCAAAGGCAGCAGCGGGGGCGCCATCGGCGGCGTTCTTGGCGCGATGGCCGCGGTGATCATCGCGTCCCGAAGAAGGAGACAGAAGCGGCATCTTTATCTCCCATTGGAGCCGGATGACAAATCCTGCACCCAACCCAGGCCTGGGCACGTACAACCCAGCGTGATTGATCTCCGCGCGCAACAGTGGGAGAATGGGTGTACGGTTCGTGTCTCGTCGGATGATCCCGACCCGCGACCGAACCCCGAGTTGCCCTCCTTGATACCGACCTTCACCCAGCAACAACGCGACCTGCTCCGCCGCTTCGGCGAACTCACGGCGGAACGCGCTCGGCGCGAGGACATGATCGCGCAGGCGGCCCAGGACGCGCTCGTGGCCGCCAACCGCGAGCTCGCCGCCCGCCGCGCCGACGCCGACGCCCAACTCGCCAAGGAGCTCAAGAGCTCAGACCTGGAACACCGGGCTCTGAGCGGCCGCATCGCCGGGAAGTTCGCCGCCGATCACGCCGCGGCGGTCGCCGCACGCGACGCACAGGTCCGCGAGTACACCACCCAGACCAACGTGATGGAAGTCACGGCCAAGGAACGCGGCGAAGAGAAGGCCTGGCTCGCCGACACGCTGCTGGAATCCGCCGGGAAGAAGATCCGCCAGGACTTCGACGCCGCTCGCGCCGCCCTCGAATCCCGCAGCAAGGAGCTGGCCGGGATGGAGGCGCAGGCCCAGGCGCTGCTCAAGGCGTACAAGCACGCGCCGCTGCCGGCCATCACCCGCGAGACCGACGCCGCGGGCGCCGATCCGCGAGCCGACCTGGAACAAGCTGGGTCCGGGGCGTTGGTGGCCCTTGATCTGCTGGGCCGGCGCGTCCGCCCGTTCGTGATGAACCCCGGGTTCATCATCGGCGCCGCGGCCCTCGCGGCGGTGGGGGCCGCGATCGGCGGCGCGAGCATCGTGAAGCCGGTCTCGGCGGCGACCATCGGCGGGGGCGCCGGCGCTGGCATCGTCGCGACATTGATCGTCTTCGCCGTGCTCCGCGTGGCGCTGCGTGCCCGTGTGAAGCCCGCGGCCGAGCAGCTCGCCTCGGCGCTCTCCCGCGCCGCGGGCGCCGGAAAGCGCTGCCTGAAGGACGCGGAGGGAGTGCGGGATGCCGCGCTCGCCGCCGCGAAGACCAAGCGCGACGGCGAAGTGAAGACCGCCCGCGAGCGGCTCGACGTCGAACGCGCCGAGATCGAGCGCCGCCGCACGGTCGAAGAGCCCGCGCTGCGGGCCCGGCACGCCGAGACCATCGCGGCGATCGAAGTAAAGGCCCAGAACGAGCAGAACGCGGCCGACGCCGCGAGAGCCTCCCGCCAGGCCGCGGCGGAGAAGAGCTTCGAGACCGCGGCCACACAGGCCGATGAAGACCACGCCCGCGCCACCCGCATCGCGAAGGCTACGCAGCAGCGCGACCACACCGCGCTCGTGCAGGAGTTCTCGCAGAGCCTGGAGGAGCTTGCTCGGGCGGCGGATGGGATCCGAGCGAGCGCCGATGCGCTCTGCCCATCGTGGGACCTGCCCCAGTGGCAATCGTTCGCGCCGGTCGCCGAGGTGCCCCCGGTGGTGGCGTTCGGTTCGTTCGAGGTTGACCTGGCCGCGCTCCCCGGCGGGGTTCCGCCGTGGTATCAATCGGCGCGTCCGACGCGGTTCCGGCTGCCGCTCGTGCTTGATCTGCACGAGAAGGCATCTCTGCTCCTGCGGCACAACTCGGACGGGCGAGCGGCGGCCCTGGCCGCGCTCAACGACACGATGATGCGGCTGTTGACTGCGTTCCCGCCCGCCAAGGTGCGGTTCACGCTCCTGGACCCCGTGGGTCTGGGCCAGTCGTTCGCCGCGTTCATGCACTTGGCGGATCACAACGAGCAACTGGTGAGCGACCGCATCTGGACCGAGCCGCGGCAGATCGAGCAGAAGCTGGGCGAGCTTACCGAGCACATGGAGACCGTGATCCAGAAGTACCTGCGCAACGAGTTCGGCTCAATCCAGGAATACAACGAGCAGGCCGGCGAGGTCGCCGAGCCGTACCGATTCCTGGTGATCGCGGACTTCCCGGCGAACATGACCGAGCAGGCCGCCAAGCGGCTGGCGAGCATCGTGTCCAGCGGCCCGCGATGCGGCGTGTACACGCTGATCGCCCACGACGCGCGCACCAAGCCCGCGGCGTGGCTGCCGACGGCGGAGATGGCCAAGGCCGCGGTGATGCTGTCGTGGAAGGAAGGGCGCTTCGTTCATCAGGACGAGGACTTTGCGCCCTGGCCCGTGTCTCTCGAAGCCCCGCCCAACGAGGACACCACGACACGCCTGCTCACGCAGATCGGCCAGATGGCCAAGGACCTGGGCAAGGTCCGCGTGCCGTTCGAGATGGTCGCGCCCCCGCCGGGGCAGGAGTGGTCGGTCAGCACCGCCGAACAGGTGCGGATCCCCCTGGGCCGCGCGGGGGCGACCAAGCTCCAGTACCTCACGCTTGGGCAGGGCACGGCGCAGCACGCGCTCATCGCGGGCCGAACCGGCTCGGGCAAGTCCACGCTGCTGCACGTGATCATCACCAACCTGGGCCTGTGGTGCAGCCCGGACGAAGTCGAGTTGTACCTCGTCGACTTCAAGAAGGGCGTGGAGTTCAAGGCCTACGCCACCCAGGCGCTGCCGCACGCCCGCGTGATCGCGGTGGAGAGCGAACGAGAGTTCGGGCTTTCGGTGCTGCGTCGGCTCGATGGCGAGCTCACCCGCCGCGGCCAGTTGTTCCGCGACCTGGGCGTGCAGGACCTGGCCGCGTACCGGCGGGCCGCCGGGGAGCGATCCGCGCCGGTGAACGGCGCGGCGACGCTGCCCGTGCTGCCCCGCACGCTGCTCATCGTCGACGAGTTCCAGGAGTTCTTCGTTGAGGACGACAAGCTCGCGCAGGAGGCCGCGCTGCTCATGGACCGGCTGGTGCGTCAGGGCCGCGCCTTCGGCATGCACGTGATCCTGGGCAGCCAGACGCTGGGCGGGGCGTATTCGCTGGCCCGCAGCACGCTGGGGCAGATGGCGGTGCGCATCGCCCTGCAGTGCAGCGAGGCGGATTCGTACCTCATCATGGCCGAGGACAACAACGCCCCGCGCCTGCTCAACCGCCCGGGCGAAGCTATCTATAACGACGCCAGCGGCATGCTCGAGGGCAACAGCCCCTTCCAGATCGTGTGGCTCTCGGAGGAAACCCGCGAGAAGCGGCTCGCCTCGATCCGCCATCGGGCCGAGCCCGCGGCGGCGCGGGGCGAGATCGTTCGTCGCCCGCCCGCGATCGTTTTTGAGGGCAACATCCCCGCCGACATCCGCCGCAACCACGTGCTCGCGGCGCTCCTCGCGGGTGAGACCAAGCTCTCGTCCAACGCGGCGCCCAACGCCTGGCTCGGCGACGCGGTCTCGATCAAGGACCCCACCAGCATGGTCTTCCGCCGGCAGAGCGCCAGCAACCTGCTCATCATCGGCCAGCAGGAAGACGCCGCGATCGCGCTGCTGGTGAGCAGCGCGGTGAGTCTCGCGGCCCACAAGACGCTGGCCCCGCAACTGGTCTTCTTTGACTCCACCCCCGCCGACTCGGCCGACGCGATGGTGCTCTCGCAACTCGCCGAGCGGCTCGGCGGCGCGAACGCGACAGGGCCGCGCCCGTTCTCCAACCCGCGTTCGGCCGGCACGACGGTGGCGCAGATCGCCGAGGAACTCGCCGCACGCGAGGCCAACCCGGCGAACAACGCCCCGCCCATGTTCCTGATCATCATGGGCCTGCACCGCTTCCGCGACATCCGCAAGAGCGACGACTTCTCCTTCGGCGGCGACAGCGACAAGCCCGCGCCCGACAAGCAGTTCGCCAGGATCCTGCGCGACGGCCCGGCCGTGGGCATCCACACCATCGCCTGGTGCGACACCGCAGCGAACCTGGAACGGACGCTCGAACGCCAGACCATCCGCGAGTTCGAGGCCCGCGTGCTCTTCCAGGTGTCGGCGAACGACTCCACGCAGCTCATTGATTCGCCCGCCGCGGCGACGCTGGGTCGGTACCGCGCGCTGCTCTACCGCGAGGAACTGGGGACGATCGAGAAGTTCCGGCCGTACGCGTTGCCGCCGGAAGAATGGAAAGAGGCGTCGTTGGGGCAGATCCTGGGTTAGTCCCGCACCCACACCCGCGCGTCGTACGGCGAATATGACGAGTACGTCCCCGGCTCGATCCGCTCGAAGAGTGTGTACCCGTTCGGGAAGCCCGGCACAAACTCATTGAAATCGGTCTTGATGCGAGAAGATTCCACGACGATCCGCGGCATCGCCTGCGCGATCGCCAGTGCCGTTTCTTTCCGCGTGCCCCTCTCCGGGAGGCACGTGAGGAACGACGCGTCGGCCGCGTCGCCGCGCACGGGATGCACCCGCGCCAGCGCGAGCGGCCCAAAGTAGAACCCCGAGCAGAGCACGCGATCACCGGGCTTGGCGGCGCGGCGCAGGGCGTCGGTCAGGCGGAGGTAGAATGAGTCGCGGATGAGCGGTTCATCCTGAACACCCTGCACCATCACCGGCCACCAGCGGCGCGATTCACGCCACGGGTCCATGGCGTAGCGTGCGGAGGTGAACATCGGGTACGCCGCGATGAGCGCGGCGATCGTCCAGACGATCCGCCGCGAGGCAAGGTTCATCCGCCGGTGCAGGTAGGCGCACAGCACAACGGTTCCGAACGCGAACTGCGCGAAGTGGTACGGGAACGCCAGCTTGGCCAGCATCTCCGGCGCGGGCGCGAGGAGTAATCCAAGCCCCACGATCGGCGCGATGCCCCGTGCCGAGACCGCCCGCCCCGCGCCGATGCCTCCCGAGCGAGCCCAGCGCCACGATCCCGCGAGCCCCGCCGAGGCGCCGAGCGCGACAAAGACAAGCCCCCAGCCGCCCGCCGCGAACGCCTGAGTTCCAGAGTCCATCCACACCGCCGTCCAGTCACGCTTCATCACCGTCGCAAGGTTGGTGAGCGCGGTGGCTGATTCAAGGTTGGTGAGCGCGGTGGCTGATTCTCTCCACTGCGCCAGCAACTCGCCGATGCGCCCGGGACCGCGGGCGATCAGGCTGAGGCCCGCGAGGGCCGAGACTACCGAAGTCGCTGCGAACGCACACGCCCCGCGCCAGCCATGGCGCATCCAGCACGCCGCCGCGGCGACGAGGGCGAACGGTACGAACGCCTCGCGCAGCAGCACCGCGCCGGCGACGAGCGCTCCGGCGAGCGCCCCGCTCACGATCGGCCAACCACGGGTGCGGGGCTTGAACGCCGCGATGAGCGCCAGGGCCAGCAGCAGCGTCGCCGCGTTGATCTGGTTCTTGAATCCCGCGTCGATGAACTTGGGCTGGTTGACCAGCAGGGTGAAGAGCGAGGCCATGACGCAGGCCGCTCGCCGCGGCACCAGCGTCCGCAGCAGTTTGAAGACCACCAGGGCGACCAGCACCGCGATGATCCCGTCGATGGCGCGGAGCCAGAGCAGGGGACGATCGGTGATCGAGAAGACCCAAGAGAGCAGCCGCGGGTAGGCCGTGACCGGGCTGTGGATCGCGGGTTCCAGGCCTTCGTGCGCGAACCAGGCGATCGAGGTGTACCACCCGTCATCGGTGAACGGGGGTCGGCCGATCACCAGCACGCGCAGCGCCAGCGCGATCAGGCAGGGCGGCCACGACCACGCCGCTACCCAGTATCGTGATGCGCCGTGAGTCGTGGGGGCGTCCTGCTGCATGCGTTGTTTACGACTCCACCGCCAGCTCCGGCAGGTGCTTGATCATGCTGGAGACGTACTTGAGGATGCTGTCGCAGAAGATCGCCACGCCCAGGCCGGACGCGGGCTTGTCGCGGGTGAGCACGTCGCGGGCGCCCTCGAGGATGAGGCCGCTGCTGGGGCCGGCCATCAGCCCCTCGCGCCGGCACAGGGCCAGCGCGCCGCTGTAGGCGCGGTTAAAGTCCACTTCGAGGATCTCGTCGATGAGCGCGGGGTCAAAGAGCTTGCTCACGTGCAGTTCCGAGACGTTGCGCAGGCCCGGTACGTCGTGCCCTTCGCTGGGCTGCACCGCCACCACCTTGATCGCGGGGTTCTTCGCCTTGAGGTAGCGGGACAGGCCCGAGACGGTTCCGCACGTGCCCAGGCTCACGAACAGGTGCGTGATGCGTCCCTGCGTCTGCCGCCAGATCTCGGGCCCGGTGGTCTTTTCGTGCGCTTCGCGGTTGGCGACGTTCTCGTACTGATTGGGCATCACGTACTTGTTGGGCATCGCCTTGGCGTAGCTGCGGGCCATGCCGATGGCGCCCTCGCCCATGCCGGGGCTGGGGCAGAGGTTGTCGTTCATCACGTCCAGTTCCGTGCCGAAGATGCGCAGAAGCACCTTCTTCTCCATCGGCACCTTGTTGGGCACGATGGCCCGCATGTGGTAGCCGCGGGCGCTCGCGAGGCCGGCGAGCGAGATGCCGGTGTTGCCGCTGGTGGGCTCCACGATGCCGCGGTCTTTGGTGACTTCGCCGCGTTCCTCGAGTTGGCGGAGCATCGCCCAGGCGGCGCGGTCTTTCACGCTGCCGAACGGGTTCATCCACTCGAGCTTGCCCCACAGCTCGAACCCGGGCGCGGGGTTGAGGTGGTTGATCCGCACCAACGGCGTGGGATTGTCCTCGTCGGGCAGCATGTCGAAGACGCTGCCGTACGTTCGCGTTGAATGGTCCTTGGTGTTCACGCTCGAATGATTGGCCCGGTGCGAGCCCAAAGGCGCTACTTGCCGGTGGGCTTGGGAGATTCCACGGGCTTGACGGCCTCCACGGATTTCATCGCGGCGGGCGTGCCCATGCCGGTGTTCTCCGCGGCCTTGCGGGCCTTCACCAGGCTTTCAGTGAACGCGGGCGAGAGGTCTGCGCCGGTGTCCGGCCGGGTAAAGTGCAGGATGGCCCACACCACCGCGCCGGTCGCCAACGCCGCGGCGGTCATGTGCAGCCACGGCGTCCGCTTTGGGCCCGACTCCTGCTCCTGCAACTGGTCCTTGACCTTTTCGGAGACGCGCCGGGCGCCCTGGGCCGCGGCGTCGGCGGCGCCGCCCATCCACTCCTTGGCCGCGCGGGTCCGGGAGCGCACCCAGTAGCCGTCGGTCAGCTTGTGGAAGAGCGCGGCGACGCTCTCGCACACCCTGTCGAGCGATCGGCCAACCGCGGCGAGAGTGGACTCAAAGAAGGTCACTGCGGCGAAAGTCCTGTGGCCCATCAACCGGGTGTACCGGGATGGGGGGGTGCGGGTTGAGGCTCATTTCTTCGACACGCCAAGCCGATCGAACAGCCACGAGGCCACGTCGACCTGCTGCTCGATGCGCTCCGAGAGGGCGGTGCCGCCGCCGTGGCCGCTGTTGGCGCTGGTGCGGAGCAGGGCGTCGGCGCCGGCGGCCTGGAGGCGGGCGGTCATCTTGCGGCTCTGCATCGGGTCGACCCGGGGATCGTTGGCGCCGGTCAGGAAGATCACGCTGGGGTACTTCACCCCGTCCTTCACGTGGTGATAGGGCGAGTAGGCGTAGAGGGCCTTGAACTGCGCCTCGTCCTTCACGGTGCCGAACTCGGGGATGTTGAACGCGCCGTTGCTGGAGAGTTCGACGCGCAGCATGTCGTAGATGCCCACGTGGCTGACGACGGCGCGGAAGGCGTCGGGGTGCTGCGTGAGCGCCGCGCCCATGAGCAGGCCGCCGTTGCTGCCGCCCTCGATCGCGAGTTTCGCCGGGCTGGTGTGCTTGCTGTCCACCATGAACTTGCACGCGGCGTAGAAATCATCGAAGACGTTCTGCTTGTTCAGGAGCGCGCCCTGGCGGTGCCACTCTTCGCCGTACTCGGCGCCGCCGCGGATGTTGGCCTGCGCCCACACGAAGCCCTCGTCCATGAATACGCGCAGCGTGGAACGGAACGACGGGGTGATGTTCACGCCGTAGCCGCCGTACGCCGTGACGAGGCAGGGGTGCGAGGCGTCGAGGGCGATGCCCTTCTTGCGCAGGATGTTCACGGGCACCTTGGTGCCGTCCTTGCTGGTGGCGAACTCGCGGACGACCTCGCAGTCGTCAAAGTCCACGGGTGCGGAGACCTTGAGCGCGGTCTCGGCGGTCTTGCCGGTGCCGGGATCGAACTCGAACCAGGCCTGGGGGTGCACGTAGGAGGTGTCGTTGAACAGCACCTTGAGGCCCGCGACGCACATGCCGCCGGCGTCGCCGATGGGCAGCTGCGCGGGGGCGGCGGCGGGGTGGCCGTAGTGGTCGAAGACGCGGATCTCGTTGGGGCCGCCCAACTGGTAGGTCACGAACAGGGCGTGCGGCGAGCACAGGAGCACGGAGGGATCGGTGAAGTCCGAGACGATGGCGTCCTTGCCCTCGGGCACGAAGACCTTGGCGGCCTTCACCCCTTCGACGAGCGCGGGGCCTTCGAGTTCCAGCGAGAGGATCTTGCCGCGGGGCGCGTCCTGGCGGGAGATGAGGAAGAGGGTGTTGCCGGGGCCGAACGCGGCCTGCACGACCTTGTCGTCGTAGTCGGCGATGTGCCGCCAGATCTCGTTGGTGTCGCGGACGTAGATCGCGAAGGTGCCGCCGTCGCCGTGCTGCACGGTGCAGAGGACGCGGCCGGTGTCGTCGTCGCTGGCGAGCATGATCTCGGCGATGCGGGTGAGTTCAAAGCCGGACTTGCGGCCCAGGGACCATTCCTTGGGGTGCTCGGGCTTGATCTTGAGGTAGGCCTTGGGGTTCTCGCGGCCGAGTTCGTACACATCGTCCTTGGTGGGGGTGCCGAGCTTGTGGAAGTACACCTGCGTGTAGAAATCCATGTCGGCCTCGGGCCGCTCGCCCGCGCGCGGTGTAGAAGAAGCCCGTGCCGTCCTTGTTCCACGCGAGGCTGCCGCCGGCGGTGCCGCCGTTCACGCGGGGAACCACTTCGCCGGTGTCCTTGCCGGTGGCGACGTTGTAGACGTGCACGTCGCCGCTCTCGCTGCCGCCGCTGGAGAGGGAGACGGCGACGAGCGTGCCGTCGAAGGAGGGCACGAACCAGTCGATGGAGGTGAGGCCCTTGGGGTCCAGGGTGTTGGGGTCGAGGAGGATCTTCTCGGAGGAGAGGTCGTTGGCCGATGCGAGCGTGACGAGCATCGACTGCTGCTTGGGCGGCTGGCGCTTGATCGCGAAGAGCGTCGCGCCGGCCTGGTGCAGGGCCGAGTAGGAGATGGACTGCGCGGACATGATCTTGGTCACCTTCTCGCGGACCTTGTCGACGGCGGGGAGCGCGTCGAGCACGGAGCGGGCGTGGGCGTTCTGGGCGTTGCTCCACTCCTTCACGGCCGGGGCGGACCAATCTTCCAGCCAGCGGTAGTCATCGGTGACGGTGACGCCGTGGTAGGTGTCGGTGACCGGGGATTTGGTGGTGGCGGGGGGGGTGAGCGTGATCGCGCAGGCCAGGAGGAGTGAGATCATGGGCGAAGTGTACTGCGGTCGGTGCGGAGCTAGTTCAGTTTCGACAGCCAAATTGAACTAGTGAAACTTGCTGGTTCAACCGACTGAACCAGCGGCCGGGGCTAGTTCAATCACATGCTTCAAAGTGAACTAGTGATCTGCGGCCTCACGGCGCGTCGGCGAGGGCTCGGACGGCGGCGGTCAGGGCCTTGACGGTCAGGGTGAAGCGCTTGGGGTCCAGGGTGTCGATGGTGTCGGTGGGCTGGTGGTAGTTGGGGTTGCGGAAGTTGGCGGTGTCGGTCACCATCACGGCGGGGATGTCGGCGAGCAGGAAGGGGCGGTGGTCCGAGCGGGTCATGTCGGGGATGGGGACGGGCAGGAAATCAATGAGCGTGACCTTGAGGTCGGGCGCGCCCTCGCGCATCTGGGAGAAGAGGGCGTGGCTGAACTTCTGGTGCTTGGCGATGCCGACCACCACGATGCTGTCGCCGACGGTGGGGGGATCGAAGACGCCTTCGATCTTGGGGATCGGGCTCTTCTGGCTGTTGGGGGCGTCGGTGAAGAAGCCGAGCATTTCCAGGCTCATCATGCCGACGATCTTTTCCTTGGGAGCGTCGGGGGCGTCGGGGAGCTTGGAGGCCTTGACGAACTCGGTGACGTAATGCTGCGCGCCCACGAGGCCGGCTTCTTCGAGGGTGAAGAGGGCGAAGCGGATGGTGCGTTTGGCGGGCTGGTCCTTGAGGACGCGGGCCATCTCCAGCACGGCCGCGACGCCGGTGCCGTCGTCGTCGGCGCCGGGGGCGTGGGGGACGGCGTCGAAGTGGGCGCTCACCAGGATCACTTCCCGCGACAGTTGCGTGCCCTTGAGATCGGCGATGATGTTGCGGTGCTGGGCGATGGCCGGGTCGGGCGGGGGCTCTTGAGCCGGCTTGGGGTCGGGCTGCGGTGTGTCGGCGCCTTGACCGGTCTTCTGGTCAACCGGTTGTTCCGCGGGGTCTTGCCTGATCTTGCGGAGTGGGTAGGTCCAGGTGAACTCCTGCACGACCGGGGTGTAGCCGAGGTCGGTGAGGTTTTTCTGGAGGAGGGCCTCGGTCTCGCGCAGGCCCTTGAGGTGTTCGGCGTCGCTCAGGGCGGCGCGCTTCAAGGGGAGGGAGCGGATCGTGGCGAGCAGGCGCTCCTGATCGACCGTTGCGGTTTGCTGTGCCGCGGCGGAGCAGGCGAGCAAGGCGAGGCCGAGGGCGGCGGCGCGGGTCACTTGCTCTTCTCCTCGGCGCGTTCCATGGCGATCATTGCCGCGCCGTAGACGCCCGCGGCGTCTTCGAGCTTGCTGGCGACGACCTGGACCTGGCGCAGCGCTTCGGGGAAGGCGAGTTCGCGGACGGCTTTTTCAACGCGGTCGACGAAGGGCTTGCCGAGGGCCTCGGTGAGTCCACCGCCGAGCACGACGCGGGGGAGGGAGAGGACGGTGACGAAGTT
Organism: Phycisphaerales bacterium; assembly: GCA_044222845.1. Classification (GTDB taxonomy): domain Bacteria; phylum Planctomycetota; class Phycisphaerae; order Phycisphaerales; family UBA1924; genus UBA2402. Next base: position 982 of record JBGAMO010000138.1, on the reverse strand, counting down.
GGCGATCATCACGGCGAGGTCTTCGGCGGCGTGGTCGAGCACCTCGATGACGAGGGCGTCCTCGCGTTCGCCGCCGCGGTAGTAGCGGGCGAGCATCTTGGACTTGATGCGGGAGAAGTCGGGCTCGCCGTTCTCGCTCTTCTCGCGGAGCTCGTCGATGATGCGGGACTTGTTGTTGGCCTTGAGGAGGCGGGTGAGGCGGTCGACGACGGCGGTGCGGGAGCAGTTGTGCTCGAGGCTGCGCTGGCCGCGGACGTGGTGGGGGAAGAGGATGGTGTGGCCGATTTCGCCGGCGGTCCAATAGTGGCCGTAATACAGATTGCCGTTCAAGATGAGCCCGCCGCCGATGCCGGTGCCGACCCACACGCCCAGGAGGTTGTCGCAGTTTTTGCCGGCGCCGAGCTTGTTCTCGCCGTACACCGCGGCGTTCACATCGTTGTCGAGGTAGGTGCGGACCTTCATGCGCTTGGTGAGCAGATCGGCCAGGGGCAGGTCGGTCCAGCGGAGGTTGACGGCCTCGAGGACGACGCCGCGGTTGGGGTCCACAGCGCCGGGGGCGGCGATGCCGATGCCGCCGAGGTCGGCGGGGAGGACCTTGGCTTCGAAGCAGGCCTCCTCGATGCCGCCGATGATGCGGCCGATGATGGCGTCGGTGCCTTCATCGGCCTTGGTCTTGCGCTTGGAGTGGGCGAGGAGTTTGAACTCCGTCGAGACCACGCCCACCTGCATGTTGGTGCCGCCGAGATCGATGCCGATGAAGGGTTTGGTTGGGGGCATGGGGGAGGGTAGGGGAAATCGGGAAATGGGGAGATTGGGAAAGGGGGAAATGAAGAGGGAGCGGCGCGGGGCGGCGGCGATGAAGTTTTGGTGGCGTGTGCGGTGGGGGGCGAGCGGTTCTGGAGATGCCGGGGGCGGCGCGGGGTGGCGGCGATGGAGTTTTGGTGGTGTGCGCGGTGGTGGGAGGCGGTTTTGGAGATGCCGG
>JBGAMO010000137.1:0-12951 GCA_044222845.1 Phycisphaerales bacterium | reverse complement strand
GGGAGTTCTTTTGGGCCTGCGGGGAGAGGAGGTTGAGGTCGACGGCGGGGAAGAAGGCGAGGGCGGGAAATGGGGAAAGTTGAAATTCGGAAATGGGGACATGGGGAGTGGAGGGAGCGGGGGCGGGTGGAGTGCAAGTGGAGGAGGGCGGCGCGATCGGAGAGGAAGCGGAAGAAGTCGGCGCGGAGGGAGAGGAAGCGGGAGAAACTGGAGCGGAGGAGGATTGAGTGGCGGAAGAGGGCGCGGTCGTGGCGGCGGTGGAGAGGGAGTGCGGGGTGGGTACTGGCGATGGCTGCGCGGGTTGCGGTTGGTGTGCTCGTTGCGCTGGGCTGGTGAATGAGAAGGGGATGGCGTGGGTGAGGGCGGTGAAGTTGGACTTGATGGGGATGAGGAAGTGAGTCGCCGGGTGCTCGGGGAGCGTGGTGTTGCGCTCGATGGTGAGCATGGAACGCGCGACGGAGGCGAGGTAGAGCGAACCGGCGGCGCGGTGGACGGCGGCGCTGCGGTGGGTCTTGCTGAGGTGGCAGAGGACCAGGATGGCGATGTTGCGGGTGCGGGCGATGGTGCCCAGGGTGTCGAGGGCTTTGCGGACGGCTTTGTTTGACGCCGCGTCCTTGTCGCCGAGGTGAGCGCCGATGGTGTCGACGATGATGAGGGCGGGGTTGGGGAGTTCGTCGAGGCTGATGAGGAGGTCTTCGATGTCGGTGGAGTCGGTGAGGTCGAGGTTGCGGCGCTGGTCCTCGGTGGGCGGGGGCGGATCGGCGCGGAGGCGGAGGTCCTCGGTGGTCATGCGGTTCTCGCGGCAGCGGGTGCCGGCGTCGTAGAGGCGCTGAGAGAGGGTGTGAGATTTGAGATGGCCGTAGGGATCGGGTTGGGAGAAGATGCGGCGGGAACGGTGGGTGAGGTGGATGCGGGAAAGGTCTGCGCCGAACGCCGCGAGGCGGGGAATGAGGGTGGTGGAGGCGTGATCCTCGGCGCTGAGGAGGAGCGTGTCGTGGGGTTCGAAGGGGAGTTGGATGGGGAGATGAGGGGAGGTGCCGGGCGGGGCGGTGCGAGTGTCATCGATATTGTTCAGCGATGGCGCGGGCGGAGCGCCCGTGCCGTTTGCGGCATTGCAGTCGTTGGCGATGGGCGCGTGGTGATTCAGCTCGCGCGGTGATGATGGCGCATCGGTGGGCGAGTCAGTGGGCGAGTCTGTTTGCGCGGGGGCGTGGTCAGCGTGCGCGAGATCGGAGTCGGTCGGGATGGGCGCACGCTGATTCGCCGCGGCGGGATCCGGGGGCTGCTGTCCGAGGTTGTTGGGGTGTTGGGGAGTTCTCGCGTCGTTGCCCCGGGCGATCCCGGTCTTCACTGCGCAGAGCCTTCGTTCAGACCGGGCGTCGGGGGCGGAGCGAGTAGAGAGTTGGGCGGCGAGAGAGAGGGCGAAGGTGGACTTGCCCGCGCCGGGCTCGGCGGCGAGGAGGGTGATGCTGCCGCGGGGGATGAGGTTGGGGATGAGCCAGTCGAGTTTGGAATGAGGGATGTTGCAGAGAGGTGTGGCGGGCATTGGGGCACTCCTGTTCGCTGAGGCGCGATGGAGGTGCGCCTCTGTAATTGCGCGCGGCGAGGAGTGGAGTGCCGTGGAGCGTGCGCACGAAGGCGGGCGATGCGCGGTACGTGCGGGGCGGTGCGAGAGATTTTTTTGATGCACGCTGGGCTGTAGTGGCGGGGGCGGACGCGAGTGGCATGGACTTTGTTTTGGGAATTTCTGGAGGGGGATGATGAGGGGGCGGGTTGTGCGCACGGGGGTGGGCGCGGAGAAGTCCCCGGACTGCGGTCCATAGGAATTCGGGTGGGGGTTGCTGCGTGCTATCCCGGTCTTCTCTGCGCAGAGCCTTCGTTCAGACCGGGCGTCGGGGCTTGGGTGCTACAGGCGGGTTTGCACGTTCGGGATTGAGGTCGTTCAGAGCAACGACTTGCCATGGCTTGGGGAGATCGATGCCAGCCGCCCGCTCACCCAACAGATCCCTCGGATTTCACACCGCACTCTGGGCACGAAATGTCGGATTGAATCCCACTACGCGAGTATCCACACTTCGCGCATTGATCAACGACGCGAGAAAGGCTTCGGCGGCGGGCTACAAGGTACAGCCCGAGAAGCGGCGGAAGGAAAACCCAAAGCGGGAGTTTGAGGTTGAACCACGTCCCCCAAACTGTCCCCTGCTGTCCCGTTCCGTGCGACGAACTCCAAGCCGGCCACCAGACGGGAGAACCGCTGATTCTCGAAAGGTAGGTGATGCCACCCCGGCCACTACCTGGATTGATGTGGAGCGTGATAGCTCCCCACCCCAGATCAAACGTCGTGCCCCCACTCGTCCGGTGGCCAAGCATCCACCACAGGCTACCGATCCACGTCACAGCAATCAGGAGTACCGCCGCCAAAGCGAAACGCCGCGTGAGACGCCAGATTTGTGTCGAGCGGGCCCGCATTTTGTGGAGTGTAGCGAGCGGGATAGGACGCGATGACTCAACAGCGCCAACTTTTCCATGACCTTGGCCGCGGCGGTATCGAACTGGCCCCGCATCCGGCCGACCCCGCCCGGTTGCGGCATCGCCCGGCGGACCTGCCCCCCGATTTGTGGGCGCGGCTGCGGACGATGAGCGGGTGGTTGAGATTCTGACGGAGGGACCTGGGTGGGCGTTGGGCTTGTCCAGGGCAATGGTGGGGGCGAGGGCGCTCGGCACTCGGAGTCGTCTAGGGCGACGGTATCTGTGGCGGGCGATCCCGGTCTTCACTGCGCAGAGCCTTCGTTCAGACCGGGCGTCGCGGCTTGGGTGCTACGGGCGGGTTTGCACGTTCGGCATCGAGGTCGTCGAGGACGACGACCTCGATGGCAGAGGGGCGTCGATACCGATCGCTATTTCAGGTTTCCAGTCTATATCGGATAATTGCGATTGATATTACCACTACGGTTGCAAGCGGAACAAGCAGTGGTAGGCTGGTTTGAACCAATAGATTAAGATCCAAACCCGAAGTCAATCCTATACTCAAAATAAACATAGCCATTACTGTGGCAAAGAACAGGGCGGCAATTGCCCTCGCGACCATAGGGCGAAAGGCGATTATCAGGAGCGCGGCGATTCCGAGAAATACGTTCACCAAGACAATTAGGACTGAGAACGGGTCCAGAATGCCTTGATGTACCACCGATTCCCCGCAAAGGCTGATAAGTCCCGCGAAGGAGGCGACTCCACCTTTGTTCGCGATGACGATTCCGAGATAGCATCTGATACACTCTGCGACGAGCAGTGTCGACACAACACTCACGATCGCTCGGTGATCCGCCAACCGATCGTCAAGAGTTCGCACTGGCGCAAGCCGCCAGCTTGTTCCGCACTCGGAACACACCTGGGGTTCGCATCGCAGTGAATACCCGCAATCTGGGCAGACGGGGGCGGCGGGCGAAGTCCCGGTCCGCGCAGAATTCGATGAATCTTGATGCTCATTCATGTATCACGCTCGTTTGATTGCTTCGCGGCCCCGCGGAGCAATCTGACATCGCGAGGGCTTCAAATGCTTGTTCCAAGACTGGGTCATCCGTTTCGATGATCGGCGCGAATAGTACAGCCCGGCCGAGCGCTGGCGGGGGGCATCGCTGCGGGAATGTAGTGCAGAGGCAGCGGTTGAGGGCCTGCGGGGTCGTTGCTGCGGACGCGGGAGAGGCGATTGGACTGCCGTCCGTTGGTGCTGGGGTGGGGTGGTGCGGTGTTGCTGCGTGCCATCCCGGTCTTCACTGCGCAGAGCCTTCGTTCAGACCGGGCGTGGGGGCTTGGCCATAACGGGCGATTTCATTCGGGTGCGCTCGTGGTGTCCTGGGGGAGCTGGGCCGTGGTCGGAAGTTGGGCGCCACATTCGGGACATCGGGGGGTGTGCAGTCCGGTCACGTTGCATCCGCACGCCTTGCAACTGTTCGGAGACTGTCGCGAGCACGAGCGCCAGAGCAGGATCAGGTCCGTCATGTTCAGCAGGAAGCAGACGAGCAGCGGCAGGACGATGATCGCGAACCCGTCCAAGGGGCTTTTGAAGGAAAAGCCCGCCGCGTTCAGAGTCATTGCGAGCGCGGCACCACACGCCACGAAGGAGGCGGAGTGCATGATGATGCGCGCCGGCAGTTGTTTAGAGACGCCGAGATGCGACACAACTCCGCAGGTCCACAAGACCACTACGCAGACCATGCACACCACCAGAACCGTCGAGGGCGGCGCATCGTTGACGAAGGACCGGTACGCACCCATAGGGATGGGAAGAAACTCGCCTCCATTGAACTCAGGAATGATCAGAACCGCGAATCCCGCTGCCCAGTACAACAACGTCCGGGGGCGATAGCCTTTTCTGGAGTTCGATCGGTCCTTTGGCAACGTTGGTCCTCCGTTCAACATGCAACGAGATCTCCGGGCGCTCGGGCGCACGCGGTGGGCATGATCTTATGCGGTGGGAATTAGGGTTGAACGAACCTCGGGCCCGCGACTTGTGTTATGGCTACGGCGCACCGGTGGTGCTCAGGCATGGAGAGTGCGGGGGGTGGAAGAAACCAATGGACTGCTGTACATGGGTGTTCGGGTGGGGTGGTGCGGTGTTGCTGCGTGCCATCCCGGCCTTCACTGCGCAGAGCCTGCGTTCAGACCGGGCGTCGGGGGGGAACGGCGATCGAATCCGTGACGGTTTGGGGGTTGGGGGGACTCCTTGATGACATGGCCCACATGCTGTCTGTCGTTGATCCGGGATGCGCACTGATCAGCCGTCGCGCGTGCGTGGGGTTGGTGCCGGTGGGTGCCGCGGCGATGCTGGGAGTTCGTGTGAGCGCGGAGCAACCGGCGGCGTCGGCTCCGGCGGGGGTGAGCGATTCGTTTCCTGCGCAGGATCGTGCGCTGGTGCGTGAGATCGTCGGGGCTTCGCACGGGAACATCGAACGGGTGGGGGCGTTGCTGAAGGATGTGCCGCGGCTGGCGAACGCGGCGTACGACTGGGGATTCGGGGATTGGGAGACAGCGCTGGGCGCGGCTTCACACACGGGTCGGCGGGAGATCGCGGCGATGCTGCTGGAACATGGGGCGCGGCCGGACATTTTCTGTGCGGCGATGCTCGGGCAGTTGGAGGTGGTCAAGGCGATGATCGCCGCGCGGCCGGGGCTTCAACGGACGCGTGGTCCGCACGGGCTGACGCTGCTGCACCACGCGCGGGCGGGTGGGGAGGCGTCCGGGGCTGTTGCGGAATACCTGACCTCGTTGGGCGACGCCGATATCGCCTACCCCGAGCAGCCGCTGCCCGCGGAACAACGCGAGAGGTACGTGGGTGACTATGCGTACGGGGCCAGAGCGGACCAACGTTTCAGCATCGTCGTGCTTGACAAGCAGGAGCGGCTGGGCATCAAACGCGGTTCGGATTTCCCTCGCGCTCTATTCCATCTGGGCAACAACACGTTTCATCCGGCGGGAGCGCCGGATGTGGCGATCGCGTTCACGGTGCAGAACGGCAAGGCGACGGGTGTTTCGATCACGACGCCGGCGGCGCTGCTGACGGCGACGCGCGCGTGAGGCGGGGAGCGGGCTGTTGAACCGGTGGTTTTGCCTGAGCGGAAAGGACCAAACAGGGGCGGCGTTCATTGACACGCTCGCGTCGGGTCACTACAACCCCCGATGCTTTGCGCTCTTGTTGCATCCCTGGCGTTCGCACAGATCGATCCTTCGATGTATGACTGCCTGCGGTGGCGGTGCATCGGCCCGTTTCGGGGCGGACGCACGGTGGGCGCGGCGGGGATCGCCGATCAGCCCAATACGTTCTTCATCGGGGTGAACAACGGGGGGGTGTGGAAGACGACCGATGCGGGGCGCACGTGGGAGCCGATATTTGACGATCAGCCCACGGGCTCCGTCGGGGCGATCGCGGTGGCGCCTTCCAACCCGCGGGTGCTGTATGTGGGGAGCGGCGAGGGGCTGCAGCGGCCGGACCTTTCGACCGGCGACGGGGTGTACAGATCGGATGATGGGGGCAAGACGTGGAAGCACCTGGGATTGCGCGATGCGCAGCAGATCGCGGGGATTGAGGTTGATCCGACGAATCCGGAGCGGGTGTTCGTCGCGGCGATGGGGCATCCGTACGGCGCGAACGAGGAGCGCGGGGTGTTTCGTTCGCTCGACGGCGGGGCAACGTGGCAGAAGGTGTTGTATACGGATGCGGATACGTGTGCCGCGGCGGTGGCGATTGATCCGGGCGACCCGAACACGGTGTATGCCGACATGTTTGAGTCGCGGCACGGGCCGTGGGAGAACGCGTCGTGGCAGGGGCCGGGGAGCGGGTTGTACAAATCGGTTGACGGGGGCACGACGTGGAAGAAGTTGACCAAGGGGTTGCCGACGGCGGCGGAGGGGTTGGGGCGGATCGGGTTTTCGATCTCGCGGTCGGATCGCTCGCGGTTGTTCGCGGTGGTGGATGCGACGAAAGGCGGGGGCGTGTACCGGTCGGACGATGCGGGTGAGTCGTGGACGTTCGTGAGCGGGGAGGGGCGGCTGTGGGGGCGGGGGTTTGACTTCGCGGAGATCCGCGTGGACCCCAAGGACCGCGACACGGTATATGTCGCGAACACGAGTTCGTACCGGTCGACGGACGCGGGCAAGACTTGGACGTGCTTCAAGGGCGCTCCGGGCGGGGACGACTATCACACGATCTGGATCAATCCGGAGCAAACGGGGATCATGCTGCTGGCGTCGGACCAGGGAGCGACGATCAGCGTGAACGGAGGGGAGACGTGGAGCAGTTGGTACAACCAGCCGACCGCGCAGTTCTACCACGTGAGCACGGACAACCAGGTGCCGTATTGGGTGTACGGGGGGCAGCAGGAGAGCGGATCGGCGGGGGTGAGCAGCCGCGGGAATGACGGGCAGATCACGTTCCACGATTGGCACCCGGTGGGGGCGGAGGAGTACGCGTATGTGGCGCCGGACCCGTTGGACTCGAACCTGGTGTACGGCGGGCGGGTGACGCGGTATCACAAGGACACGGGGGAGTTGGAGCACGTGGGGCCGGACCGGCAGAAGCTGGGGCTGCGGTATCTGCGGACTGCGCCGCTGCTGTTCTCGCCGCTGGATCCCAAGACGCTGTACCTGGCGGCGCAGGTGCTGATGCGGACGCGCGACGGCGGGCGGACGTGGGACCAGATCAGCCCGGACCTGACGCGGGAGCATCCGGAAGTGCCGGAGAACATCGGCAAGTATCGCACGCCGGAGATGGGGACGATGAAGCGGCGGGGCGTGATCTACTCGGTGGCGCCGTCGTACGTGAAGCAGGAGGTGATCTGGTGCGGGACGGATGACGGGCTTATTCACGTGACGACCGACGGCGGGGGGCATTGGAACGATGTGACGCCGGGGCTGACCTCGTGGAGCAAGGTGGCGATGATCGATGCGGGGCGGTTTGACGCGGGGACCGCCTACGCGGCGGTAAATCGGCTGCGGCTGGATGATCAGAAGCCGCATGTGTACCGCACGCACGACGGGGGCGCGACGTGGAAGGAAGTTGTGAACGGGCTCCCGATGGGGCCGGTGAACACGGTGCGGGAGGACCCGAAGCGCCGGGGGCTGCTCTTCTGCGGGACGGAACTGGCGGTGTATTTTTCGCTGGATGACGGGGAGCACTGGGAGCCGCTGCGGCTGAACATGCCGGCGACCAGCATCCGCGACCTGGTGGTGCACGGGGATGATCTGGTGGTGGGAACGCACGGGCGATCGTTCTGGATTCTGGACAACTTCAGCATGTTGAGGGAGTTGCCGACGGCGGGCGGCGGGGCGGTGTTGTTCCCGCCGCCGGGGGCGTATCAGTTTGAGCGCAACGCGAACACGGACACGCCGCTGCCGCCGGAGGAACCGGCGGGGAAGAATCCGCCGGACGGCGCGACGATCGATTACTGGTTGGGGGCAGGGGCGAAGCTCGTGACGCTGGAGATCGTGGATGGGGCGGGGGCGGTGGTGCGGAAATACTCGAGCGGCGATCCGGTGGAGGTGATCAAGCCGGAGTCGCTGACGGTGATGCCGGAGTGGGCGAGGCCGTTCCAGAGTTTGGAGAAGGGGGCGGGGTCGCACCGGTTTGTGTGGGACTTGAGGCTGCCGCGGCCGGCGCCGGCGAAGCCCGCGGCGGGGGACGATGATGACGAGGAGGTTGATGCGTACGGGTCGCTGCCGATCTCGGCGATCTGGAAGGACACGCCGCTGTATCCGTTGGGGGCGTTTGTGGCGCCGGGGGCGTACACGGTGCGGCTGACGGTGGACGGGGTGGTGAAGGAGCAGATGATCGAGGTGAAGGCGGATCCGAGGAAGAGACGGTGAAGCGGGCGCGGCTTGCCAACGATTCGGGCGGGACGGCTTCAACGGAGTGAAGAAACGCCATGGCATCACCCACCGCAGAGTTTGAAAAGCTCGGATCGTTCTACCTTGGCCGCGTGTACGACCTGGCGGCGAAGCGGCGGGGTGATGATCTGTTGCTGTACGACTCCAAGGACCTTGTGACGCACGCGGTGTGCGTGGGGATGACGGGCAGCGGCAAGACGGGGTTGTGCCTTGGGCTGATCGAGGAAGCGGCGATCGACGGGATTCCGGCGATTTTGATTGATCCGAAGGGGGACTTGTCGAATCTGCTGCTGACGTTTCCGGATCTCAAGCCTGAGGACTTTGCGCCGTGGGTGAATGAGGATGATGCGAGAAAGAGTGGGCAGACGGTGGCGGAGTTCGCGGCGGCGCAGGCGGCGATGTGGGCCAAGGGGTTGGGCGAGTGGGGGCAGGACGGGGCGCGGATCAAGCGGCTGAAGGAAGCGGCGGATTTTTCGGTGTACACGCCGGGGTCGGCGGCGGGGCTGAAGGTGTCGGTACTGAAGTCGTTTGATGCGCCGCCGCGGGAGGTGGTGGAGGATGGGGAGTTGTTCCGGGAGCGCGTGGGGGGGACGGCGACGAGCCTGCTGGGGTTGATGGGGATTTGGGACGATGGGGCGCAGAACCGCGAGCACATTCTGTTGTCGGGGATTCTGGGGGCGGCGTGGAGCCAGGGGCAGAGCCTGGATGTGCCGGGGCTGATCGCGCAGATCCGGCAGCCGCCGTTCACGAAGCTGGGCGTGATGGAACTGGAGTCGGTGTATCCGTCGAAGGAGCGGTTTGAGTTGGCGATGGCACTGAACAACCTGGTGGCGTCGCCGGGGTTCTCGGCGTGGATGGAGGGGGAGCCGCTGGACATCCAGGCGATGCTGTTCACGAAGGAGGGCAAGCCGCGGGTGACGATCTTCTCGATCGCGCACCTGGACGATTCGCAGCGTATGTTCTTCGTGTCGCTGCTGCTGAACCAGTTCCTGGGGTGGGTGCGGACGCAGAGCGGGACGACGAGCCTGCGGGCGCTGCTGTACATGGATGAGATCGCGTGGTACTTCCCGCCGGTGGCGAACCCGCCGAGCAAGCGGCCGCTGCTGACGCTTTTGAAGGAGGCGCGGGCGTTCGGCGTGGGGTGCGTGCTGGCGACGCAGAACCCGGTGGATATTGATTACAAGGGGCTGGCGAACGCGGGGACGTGGTTCATCGGGCGGTTGCAGACGGAGCGCGACAAGGCGCGGGTGCTGGACGGGTTGGAGGGGGCGGCGGCGCGCGCATCGGCGGCGGTTGATCGCGCGGCGGCGGACAAGGCGCTGTCGTCGCTGGGCAGCCGCGTGTTCCTGATGAACAACGTGCACGAGGATCGGCCGGAGGTGTTCGAGTCGCGGTGGTGCTTGTCGTACCTGCGGGGGCCGTTGATGCGGCCGCAGATCAAGCGCCTGATGGACCCCAAGCGGAGCGGGAATGGCGCGGCGGCGGCGGCGCCCGCGGGAGCCGCGGCGGGGGAGCGCGCGCGGCCGGTGCTGCCAGCGGAGATACCGCAGTACTTCATTCCATCGCGGAGCGTGGGTGCGCCGGTGTACGAGCCGTGGCTGTTGGGGCTGGGCAAAGTGTACTACGCGGACGCGAAGGCGGGGATTGATGAGAAGCGCGACGCGGCGTTCATGACGCCGCTGGTGGCGGGCGTGGTGGCGGCGGATTGGGGCGTGGCGGAGGAGAGCGATCTGACGGAGGCGGATCTGGAGCGCGAGCCCGCGGCGGGGGCGACGTTTGCGCCGCTGCCGGCGGATGCGAGCAAGGCCAAGTCGTTCGAGGCGTGGAAGAAGGGGTTCGCCGATGCGCTGTTCCGCAAGCACTCGCTGGAGATGCTCACCAGCAAGGAGTTCGGGGTGAGCAGCAAGCCCGGGGAGAGCGAGCGGGACTTCAAGGCGCGGCTGGCGCAGGTGGCGCGCGAGGAGCGGGACGGGGTGTCGGAGAAGCTGCGGCAGAAGTACGGGTCGAAGATCGCGGCGATCCAGGACCGCATCCGGCGGGCGGAACAGGCGGTGGAGGTGCAGAAGGAGCAGGCGTCGGCGGCGGCGACATCGACGTGGTTGTCGGTGGGCGCGGCGGTGCTGGGCGCGTTCATGGGTCGCAAGATGGTGAGCGCGACGAGCATCAGCAAGGCGGGGGCTGCGGCGCGGGGGTTCTCGAAGCAGTCGAAGGAATCGTCGGACGTGGCGCGTGCGGAGGAGAACGTGGGGGCGATGCGGCAGCAGATGGCGGATCTGGAGGCGGAGTTTCAGGCGGAGGTGGATGCGGCGGTGGGGCGGGTGAACGCCGCGGCGGAGGAGTTGGAGCGGGTGAGCCTGAAGCCGAAGAAGACGAACATCACGGTGAAGGCGGTGGTGCTGGTGTGGAAGCCGCGGGAGTGAGTTGGAGGCCGGTTGGGCGATGGGGGCGATGGGAGCGTCGGTGAATGTGTCCATGCGGCCTGGTCGGGCGGGTTTTGCGCGGGAGTTTGCCGGGGGGCGGATTGCGGATAGCGACACATGTTGGTGCTTTGTGGATAATTCCGGATCGTTACCCGAATGGGTGGTCGCGAACCTGCGGGCGGCGGTTCTGAGCGTTGAATGCGGGGAGAGTGGGCCGGGATTATGGAAACCACCGGAGGATGCGCAGTAATGACGCGTGCCTCGCGTTGAATTTTGCCGTGGAATGATGGGGAATTCCACTCAATCACTGCACGTCGCGCGGGCTTCGCATGCGGCGCTCGGGGCCGAGTACATACGGTTCAGTGGGCCCGAGGCGTCTTATAACCGATCGGCCCGCATCCCCCGAATTGCCCCTCTTCACATTCACTTGGCGGCGGGATCGCGTCCGAAGATAGGTACTAGTTGACAGTTCTTGCACACTCTGCCCACATCAGGTGGGACTGCATGAGGCAGAGTGATTCCAAACGCCAGGCAGGCGGCTGGGGTGCAAGGAAGTGTGTTGGAGAGTCAGGTCGCCGGTGGTAGCGTCCTCCGTTCTGGTGGGCGCACGTGTGGGCCGGTCAAGGATGACGGGTTCGTTGGATTGCCGCCGGATGCGCCTGGGAGGCAGCAGCCGATGGTGGAGTGCATCTCGACGGATACGTTGGACGCGCACGACGGTTGGTTTGCGCGCCTGTACGGAGAGACCTACAAGGACAGCCTTGCTTTCGCGCGCCGTCTGGTGGGCGATGCGGACGCGGACGACGTTGCGCAGGAGGTGTTTCTGCGCATCGCTCGGTACCGGCCCACGACGGGCGAGCACCTGGATGTGCGGTTCGTGATGGCGGTCACCCGGAACGTGGGGCTCAACTTCATCTCCAAGCGCAACCGCGACCGCAACACGCGGCACCTGCGGGCGAGCGAACCGACGCTGCAGGAGCAGACGCCCAACGGGGCGAGTCTGCATTGGGCCGAGGAGGAACTGGCGATGCTGCCCGAGGCGCAGCGCGAGGCGTTCATGCTGGTGGCGATGCTGGGGCTTTCGGAGTCGCAGGCCGGGCTGGCGATGCACCTGTCGCGGCCGGTGGTGGGCGCGAAGAAGCGGTGCGCGGTGGAAGCGCTGCGCGAGCGGGTGATGAAGTGCGAGCCCAAGCGGGCGGGCGCGACGCTGATGCGGCTGGTGCACCGCTGCGTGTCACCTCGGTGCGCGTAGGTTCATCGCGACGCGGCCGGCGACGATGGTCGTGACGGCGCGGCCGCGGAGGCGGCGGCCGATGAAGGGCGAGTTGCGTGACTTGCTGCGCACCTCGGCCTGGGTGAAGGTCCAGGCGAGATCGGGATCGATGATGGTGATGTCGGCGGGGCCGCCTTTTTGGAGGCGGCCGATGCCGCGGGAGTCCAGGCCGCAGAGGCGGGCGGGCTCGATGGTCATGAGCGCGATGAGGCGGGGCCAGGAGATGAGCTTGGTATCGACGAGGGCCTGGGCGTAGAGGGCGAGGGCGGACTCCAGGCCGATGAGGCCGAAGGGGGCTTCCTCGAAGGGCAGGGCTTTCTCGTCGGGGGAGTGGGGGGCGTGATCCGTGGCGAGGATGGTGATGGTGCCGTCGGCGACGGCGTCGCGGAGTGCTTCCACGTCCTTCCATTCGCGGAGCGGGGGGTTCACTTTCGCGTTGGTCTTGTAGCCGTCGCAGGCGGCGTCGGTGAGGAGCAGGTGGTGGGGGGACGCTTCGGCGGTGACGGGCTGGCCGTCGCGGCGGGCGCGGCGGACGATGTCGACGCTGCCGGCGCTGGAGATGTGCTGGACGTGGTAGCGGCAGCCGATGCCGGCGTTGAGGCGCACGTCGCGCTCGATCATGACTTCCTCTGCGACGCGGGGCCAGCCGGTGAGGCCCAGGCGGGTGCTGATCGCGCCGGCGTGCATGGCGGCGCCGCGGGTGAGGGTGGGTTCCTGGCAGTGCTGCATGAAGGCGCGGCCGGTGATGGAGACCATGTTGAGGACGCGGGCCATCATTCCGGCGGAGGCGATGCCGTCGCCGTCGTCGGAGAAGCCGACAGCGCCGGCGGCGGCGAGGAGTTCGATCTCGGCGAGTTCCTCGCCCTTGCGTCCCTTGGT
>JBGAMO010000136.1:1674-13675 GCA_044222845.1 Phycisphaerales bacterium | reverse complement strand
GGGAGTGGGTGAGATGAAGTTTTGGTGGTGTGTACGCGGTGAAGGGGGGAAGGCCCGGAAGGGCTGGGACGAGACCGGTGCGGCGGGTGCGATGAAGTTTTGGTGGCGTGTGCGCGGCGCGGGGAGGGGGTGGTTGTTTGTTGATCAGGGGCTTTCGCCAGGTGGGTTCCCGGGGTGTGCGATGAAGTTTTGGCGGTGTGGACGGGGTGCGGGGAAGGTGGGAGGCCCGGAAGGGCTGGGACGAGAGAAGTGCGGCGGGTGCGATGAAGTTTTGGTGGCCTATGCAAGGAGGGGAGGGATAGGTTGCGGATCAGGGGCATTCGCCCGGTAGGTTTCCGGGGTGTGCGATGAAGTTTTGGTGGTGGGTGCGACGCGAGGGGACGGGCTAGCCCGTACAACTGGGGCTGGGCGGATGGGTGGGGGCGCGATGAACTTTTGGTCGCGTGCGCGGCGGTGTGGTGCGGTGGGTTATTGCGACGTTGGGTGAGGAGGTGACGTTGGGGTCAGCTTCGGGCTGCGGGTTGGCGGAAACGGCCGCGGAGCGGCGGCCCACCCGGGGAGCGCCTCTGGCGATCGAGCGATGTTGGTGATGTCGGCGCCTGGGTGTCGTCGCCGCGCCGATGAAATTTTGGTGGCGTGGGAGAGGCGGTGGGAGAGCGGGTTGCCAAAGAGTGGTGGCCGGTGGGGGGGCCGGTGGCAATTACGTGGGAGGAGTGGGGGCGGGGGAGATTTTGTTTGGATGGGCTTGTGTTGTGCGCACGGGGGCGGTGGTGGTTGGAATAGCGGGCGTCTTGAGCGTGCGGCCGGCTCCTTGGGTGCCGCGGCCGTGCCAGCGGAATGGCCTATGCGCCGGGCTCAGATACAATCGAATTGGGCATGGTCATTAACGGCGTCAACTTCCCCGAAGAGAAGATCGCGGACTTCTGCCGCCGTCACGGCGTGGCGAAGTTGTCGCTGTTCGGGAGCATCCTGCGCGAACCGACCCCCGAGGGCGGGTACGGCTTCCGCCCGACCAGCGATGTGGACATGCTGGTTGAGTTTCTGCCGGGACGGACGCCGGGGCTGATCTACTTGGGTGGTATGCTCATGGAACTGCAGGAGATGGTGGGACGCACCGTGGACCTGAAAACTCCGCAAGATCTGTCGCGGTACTTCCGACACGAGGTGCTCCGCGAGGCAAAGCTACTCCATGCCGCGTGACCCAACAAAGAACCCCCTTGATGATCGCATTCGAGCTCAGCATATGTTGGAGGCGGCTCGCGATGTGGCGTTGCTCGCGGCAGGGCGAGGTCGCGCCGAGTTGGACGCCGACATGGCGCTGCGCCGAGCGATGGTCAACGCGATCCAGGAAATCGGCGAGGCGGCGTCCCGGGTGAGCCCGAGTGGGCGGGCGCGGATGGCGGCCGTCCAATGGACCCACATGGTGGGAATGCGCCACAGGCTCGTTCATGCGTACGACGTCATCAATCTCGACATTGTGTGGCAGGTGGCGACACAGGAAGTCGGTCCGCTGATCGCGGCGTTGGAATTGGCTTTTGATTCGTGGCCGCTGCCGGAGCCGCCCGCTCAATGACTCGTGGGCCGGTTGGTGCGGTGAGGAATGACGCTCAAATTGATGTGATCTATTGGCGGGAGACGATGCGCCGGTCGGGTGCCGCTTACAGAGAATACGGCGGTACGAGCAGGCTTTCAGACTGCGGGAGGAGATGCGAGCATTTCCGGGGTGTCGGCCCGGGGGCGGCCGAAACACCCCGGCTATTGACTGGCAGTCTTTCAGACTGCGGGGAGTGGGCGTGCGTGGCGAGGGCGGATTGGGTGAGCGCGAGGGTGAAGAAATACCGCTGGTGATGAAGACGCCCTTGTGGGCTTTCTGCTCTCCGAGGAAGCCGACGAAGGTGCGGATCTCATCGGGTCCGATGAATGTCGGCCCACGAGCGTTGGTGCGTGCGGGCGGTTATTTCGCCCCGTTGGGGCTTGGATTGGCACGCGACGAAATTCCCGGGGCTCGGGCCCCGGGCTACGGCTATGCCGCCGCGTTGCGGCTCAGGAGGGGTGGGTGTGCGTGAGTGTTGGTCAGGTGCGGACGGTACGAGCGGGCTTTCAGCCTGCGGGGAGGGGAGTGGAACGCGGCCGGTTGGTGGGCGTTGGTGTGGATCGGTTGTGGCGTGGATCATGAACCGATCTCCGCAGCCCCTCGGCTCCACACTCCGGGTCGTTACAAACGAGTTTCTTCTGTGGAAATCGGCTTCGGGTATCATCCTCCAAAAGAGGAGCCTTGCATGTCAGCACCCTTTGCCGTTGCCATTTCAGCCGCCGCGTTGATTGCTTCATTCGCGGGCCTTGCCGCCAAGGCTCCGCCGGCACCCGCCGGTGACACTCTCCCCGCGGTTCAGTTCGTGGGGCACGACAGCCGTGTTGCGACGCCGCGGTTTGTTCTTGTCAGGGACGAGAAGGCCTGGGCGTTGCTGTGGAGTGAGCACACCGGCATCGATGCATCGTTCACGCCCCCGACGCGGCACGCGGTGCCGAAGATCGATTTCACGAGGTACATGGTTGTCGGCGTGTTCGCGGGCGCAACCACCAACACCGATGGCGAGCTGGCCCAGACCGTGCTCGTCGACGGCGACGGCGTCCGTGTTCGATATATGGCTTCGACCTTCCAGACCGCCCGGTTCGATGGCAAGGCTGATGAGGGGGTCAAGACGACGCCCTTTGGAATCTGGGTGATCGAGAAGACTGACAAAGCGGTTGTGATCGAGGAGGGAAGCAGCGGCCTGAAGGATGCGCCGGTGGTGTGGAAGGAAGTGAAGCGGTTCGACGTGAAGTAGAGTGCCGCTGCGCCGAACTGTCGCCCGGCGTGCGATGAACGCGTTGCGACATCCTTGCGAGCCGTTAGGACGAGGAGGGGCGCGTCTTCATGGTCGAGGCTAGTTCAATCGGTAGACGACAATATTGACCGGGGCGGAGGTGAGGGCGCCGGCGAGGTTGAAGGTGCGGATGGTGATGTTGGAGGCGTTCTGGGAGACCTGGGAGCCGACGATGGGGGTGGTGCCGCGGGAGGTGATGAGGACGCTGTAGGTGTTGGCGTTGCTGTAGCCATCGAAGGAGATGTTCCAGATGCCGGTGCCGCCGGCGGTGAGAAAGGCGTTGCCGGTGGGCACGCCTATCGGGGAGCCGAACTGATCGAAGCTGGCGACGGCGACGGGGGCGACGGACTGGCCCGCGGCGTTGGCGTAGGCCGGGGCGAGGACGCGGGTGTTGGTCTTGATGTCGCCGCCGACATCGAGGCGGGCGGCGGGGGTGGTGACGTTGACGCCGACATCGCCGGCGTCGGTGATGCGCATCCTGATCAAGTTGCCGCCGGTGCGGAAGTTGAGTGACTGGCCCAGGATGTAGTACATGCCCGCGAAAAAGCCGCTGGAAGGAGAGCCGAACATGACGCCTTTTTCGCTCGCGTCGGGGGTGAGGATTTGAACGTAGTTGGCCGCGTCGCGTTCGAAGACGGCGGAGGCGTTGGGGGTGGCGATGGCGCCGGTGGCGACGCCTTCACGCACATGGAGGGGGGCGCTGGGGGACGTGGTGCCGATGCCGAGGCTGGAACTGAAGTAGCCGCGGCCTTCGAAATAACCGGCGTGGCCGGTGAGGCTGAGGGCCTTGGCCCAGAGGGCACGGGTGGGGCCGGTGGCGGCGTTGGCCTGGGCGTAGACGCCGACGCCGGAGGGTGAGTTGTCGCAATCGAAGAAGCCGCCGTAGCCGCGGCCGGAGCCGTTCCAGTTGACGGAGCTGCGGATTCCGGCGGGTTCGGTGGCGCTGAGATCGACGATGTGGTTGATGGTGAGGGCGTCGGCGGTGGTGATGGGCGTGGTGATGGTCTGCGGCTGCGCGAAGGTGTTCGCGGTGTTGCGGAGCGCGACGTTGGAAGAGAGGCGGGCGTCGGCGAGTGCGCCGGTGAGGTTGGCGGCGTTGAGGTAGAAAGAGGCGGGCTGGTTGTTGAGGTTCGCGGCGTTGGTGGCCGAGGAGGCGTTGCCGGTGAGGGCGCCGATGAAGGTGGGGGCGGTGACGTTGGCGGTGAAGGTGGGGGCGGTGTTGAGCCGCGGGACGTTGGTGGAGAGGCGGGCGTCGGCGAGTGTGCCTGTGAGGTTGCCGGCGGTGGTGTAGAACGAGGCGGGCTGACCGTTGAGGTTGATGGCGTTGGTCGCGGATGAGGCTGAGACGGCAAACGCGGCGTAGGGCGTGAAGGTGATGGGCTGGTCGGGCGAGAGCGTGGTGAAGCCGGTGGTGTTGGAGCAGCCCGCGCCGGTATCGGCACGCACGCTGATGCGGAGCGAGAGGTTGGCGCCGGCGAAGGTGGCGGGGAGCGAAACGGGGAAGTTGAGCTGGACGGCGAATCGGCCTTCGGTGACCTGGACGTTGTCGATGCAGAGCGGGGGTGGGCTGCTGGCGGGGGTCGTCAGGTTGAGGAGTTCGAACCGCATGTCGTACTGGCCGGAGGCGGCGACGTCGCTGCTGCGGAGTTCGCCCTGGTACGTGAACCCTGTGAACGAACCTTGAGCCAGCGCGTGCGTGGCGAGTGCGAGCGCCGAAACGAATATGCAGCGACGAAACATGGTGGAACTCCGGGGCCGTGATGTTGAGAAGGCGGCCCGAAGCGTACCCGCGAGGGGTGCACGGATTGGCGAGTTGTCGGCGAATCGGGTGATTGCCGCGCGGTGATCGGACGGCGGGCGGGCGATATCGGACGATTGCGTGGGTGTCCGATTCGCGAGCAGGGCGATCACCGCTAATCTTGGAGATGCGAGATCCGAGCGGCCCGGCGGTGAGGATGGACTGGGACGATCTGTTGTTCCTGCACTGGCGGGTGGATCCGGCGGTGATGCGGCGGCTGGTGCCGGAGGAGGTGGGACTGGACTTGTTTGATGGATCGGCGTGGATCGGGCTGGTGCCGTTCCGGATGGCGAACTGCGCGTTTCGGGGCGTGCCGCGGCTGGCGAGTACGACGAATTTCTTTGAGTGCAACGTGCGGACGTACGCGAAGTTTCGCGGCGTGGCGGGGGTGTGGTTCTTCAGTCTGGATGCGCAGACGCTGCTGCCGGTGCTGGGCGGGCGGTGGTTGTGGAGCCTGAACTACGTATACAGCCGGTTTGACGTGACGCGTGAGGAGACGGAGGCAGGTGTCGTGACGGACTACCGGCTTGCGCGGCGGGCGGGGCCGTGGCCGCGGGGGCAGACGCGGGTTCGGTGGCGGACGGGGGAACTCATCTCACGGGGTGGGGAGGCGGGTGTGTCGGCGGAGTTGGCGCGGTTTCTGACGGAGCGGTATTACTTGTTCACGCGGCGCGGCGGGCGGATTCTGGCGGGGCGGGTGGCGCATGAGCCGTGGCCGCTGCGGCGTGCGGAGGTGCTGGAGTTGGATGACACGCTGGTGCGGGCGGCGGGTGTGGTGGTGAGCGGGGCGCCGATCGCGATGGCGAGCAAGCACATTGAGGTGGAGGGGTTCAAACTCGGGGCGGTGGGTTGCTAGCCTTGGACGTGCAACTACCTGAATGGGCCAAAGTGGTGATCTATGTGCTGGGGGCCGCGGGGGCGGTGAGCGGGTTCTGGCTGATCGTGTATCGGCCGGAGCCGGACGAGGAGCCGCCGGTGGGAGAAGGGGCGTACGGGCGTATGGCGGCGTGGAGAGCGGGGTTGTCGTCGGGGACGCGGTTGGCGTGGGGATTTGGGTTGCTGTTGATGGGATATCACGCCGCGGCGTGGATCGGGCCGGAGAAGTACTTCGGGCTCAAGGTGCCGCTGGACCGGTGGTGGATTCTGGTGATTGGGGTGGTGTTGGGGGTGGTGGGGTCGTGGGCGGCGGATTGGCTGGAGCGGCGGAACGATGAGCGGGCGGGGGAGTGATGGGGGTGGTTACAGGCTTGTGACACGGCACGGGCAACCAAGGGTGGGGCGGGGCCGTATTCTGGAAGGACGAACAGGCGTGTTCGGCGGGAGGAACAGGGGGATCGGGCGAGGCGAGGAGGGGGTGCGGGCGGCGGCTGGCCGGGGGTGGCAAGTTCGCGCACTCTGTGTGGAGTGCGCGGTTGGTATCCGGGCGGGAAGGCACGTACCATCCCGCCCTTCACAAACCCGCACGCCCACCGTAAGGCGTGCTCGGGGTTGTGGGTCGGGCGATCTCGCCCTCTAGTGAGGATTCCCATGGCGTCGTCAAACGTCTGTTGGGGCATTGAAATCGGTGCCGCGGCTATCAAGGCCGTCAAACTCGAAGCGGTGGGCGAAGGCAGCGCGAAGCTGCTGGAGTATGCCGTCATCAATCACCCCAAGCCGCTGTCGACACCGGATGTGAATCCGAACGACGTGCTGCGGGTGTCGCTGGGTGCGCTCACGAGTCAGTACGACCTGACGAAGGCGTCGATCGCGGTGTCGGTGCCTGGGCACGCGGCGTTCGCGCGGTTCGCGAAGCTGCCGCCGGTGGAGCCCAAGAAGGTTCCGGACATCGTGAAGTTCGAGGCGATGCAGCAGATCCCCTTCCCGCTGGAGCAGGTGGAGTGGGACTACCAGACGTTTGTCAGTCCTGATTCGCCGGACGTCGAGGTGGGCATCTTCGCGATCACCCGCGAGCGGGTGATGGAGCGGCTGCAGATGCTCGAGGACGTGGGCATCACGCCGAACTTCGTGGTGCTCAGCCCGATCGCGGTGTACAACGCGTTGGCGTACGACCTGGACTTCGGGGCGCAGACTCCGGGGACGATCATCGTTGACGTGGGCACGACCTCGACGGACCTGGTGATCGCGACGCCGGGGCGCATGTGGGTCCGCACGTTCCCCATCGGCGGCCACCAGTTCACCGACGCGCTGGTGCAGCAGTTCCAACTGTCGTACGCGAAGGCGGAGAAGCTCAAGCGAGAGGCCGAGGACAGCAAGCACGCACGCCAGGTCTTCCAGGCGATGCGGCCGGTGTTCACGGATCTGGCGCAGGACATCCAGCGTTCGATCGGCTACTACCAGTCGCTGAACAAGGACGCGAACCTGACGCGCCTGATCGGCGTGGGTTCGACGTTCCGGCTGCCGGGGCTGCGGAAGTACCTGAAGCAGCAGCTCTCGATGGACGTGTACCGCGTGGAGGAGTTCAAGAAGATCAAGAATGACGGCGACGGGGCGGCGGCGCTCAACGACGCCTCGCTCAACCTGATCACGGCGTACGGCCTGGCCCTGCAGGGGCTGGGGCTCAACGCGGTGGGCGGGAACCTGATGCCGGTGTCGGTGCTCCGCAAGAGCATGTGGAAGGAGAAGGTGCCGTACTTCGGGCTGGCGGCGGGTCTGGCGCTGGCGGCGAGCGGCGCGATGTTCCTCTTCCCGCTGGCGGACAAGATGGGGATCACGGCGAACCCGCCGGACCCGATCATCGCCAGGACGGTGGCGCTGGCGACGGACCTGAAGAACAAGGCGGCCGCGGCGGGCGTGCTGGAGGCGGGCGCGGCGAACATGGACGCCGCGAACATGGTGGCGTTGCTGGAGCGGCGCGGCGTGTATCAGCAGATCACGGCGGACGTGGCTTCGATGATCGAAGCGGGGAACGCCAAGGCCCCGGCGTGGTTCAAGGAATACGGCGCGAAGGACGCCCCCGAGCCGCCGCTGCCGGCGCTGTCGCTGGCGACGCTGGACACGGAGTATCTGTCTCCGCAGACCGAGGACCCCGCGGCGGCCGCGCAGGGCGCGGTGGCGGCCCCGGACCCGCTGAAGATCGGGGCGTTCCCGCGGATCATGTGCAAGCTGACGCTCAACGCGCACCAGCCCGAGCCGCGGAAGTTCGCGCAGGAGACGATCGAAGTGGCTGAAAGCCAACGTAGCATTGAAGCGTGCGAACGTTCCGTTCGAGATCGTGACGTCCTCGCCGGTGTTCAACGTGGTTGAGAAGGCCAAGGACGGGTCGGTGGTGGCGTCGACGAGCCAGGGCGACGAGCGGATGGGTTCGGGCGTGCGTCGCACGGCCGACGGCTCGATCGTCGAGGGCAACGAGGCGTACGGCATCGGCCTGAAGTCAACGCCCATCAAGGGCGCGATCGTGGTGGGCGGCGGCGGGGGCGCGATGCCCAGCGCCGCGCAGCAATCGGCGGACAGGATACAGGCCGACGCCCAGAGCGATCTGGACAAGGACGCGCCGATCATGCCGCCGAAGGAAGACCCCAAGGCCGCGCCGACGGGCACGATCACGGTGACGTGGTACGTGGTGTTCAAGCCGGCCGAGCCCGCGCCGGCAGACACGAACGGAGGTAAGAAGTGAAGAACATTCTCGGTTGGGTCAAGGCGAACCTTCTGGTCGTGGTCTTTTCGGCGCTGATCGTGATCTCGCTGCCGGTGGCGTTCTTCTTCGCCAGCGGCTGGCGGGAGAGCATCCGTGCGGACCGGTCGAAGGCCGCCAACGACGAGATGAAGAAGGTCTCGGGCGCGCTGGTCACGTACAACATCCCCTCGTTCGATCCGTCGCAGAAGCCGGTGGAACTGAAGACCGCGCCCAACGCGGAGCTCACCCGCTGGTTCAAGGAGCAGCGCGACAACCTCGGCCAAGCGGCGGGGTCGGTCGTGAAGCGGGCCGAGGAGTTCAACCGGGGCGTGGGCGACGACGCCAAGCGCGTCGGGCGCAGCGAGCACAAGCCGATGGTCGACGGGCTGTTCCCTTCGGGGGCGGACATCGAGGCCGAGCGGCTGAAGAAGGAGATGGGCGAGGAGAAGTGGAACGCCCTCACTCCCGAGGAGCGGACCAGGCAGGCCGAGGCCGGCGCGAAAGAGATCGAAACGGCCAAGCTGAATGAGATGGAAGAGACGCTGCTGGCCAAGCGCGGCAAGCCGAACCTGTATGAGGAGCTGCTCAAGAGCGTTCACGCGGGCGCCCCGGGCGACCCGGTGCGGATCGCCTCGGACATCAAGGAGATGGCGGTCCGCGAGACGAACAAGATCACGGCCGGCAAGCGGGCGCTGACGAACGACGAGAACGGCGAACTGGTGAAGCGGCTGGCCGAGCGTCGGCTCGCGGCGTACCAGGACGCGGCCCGCAACATCTCGGTGTACGCGACGCTGGACGTGTGGCCCAAGGGCGCGGTCAAGGGCGGGTGCGGCATCCCCTTCGGGAAGATCGAGCCGGCGAACATCAACCTGGATTATTTCTACGTCCTGCAGTGGGACTACTGGGTGTACCAGGATCTGATCGCGGCGGTGAAGCTGGCCAACGGAGGCAACTCCGGCGGCGTGGCGGACTCGGTCGTGAAGCGGATAGAGTCGATCAATCTCAAGGAGCCCGAGGGGCTCTTCGCGAGCGAGGACGCCTTCGGTCGCTCGACTGAAGTGACGCACGCGGCCCCGCCGGCCGCGGCGATCCCGGGCATGGTGCCCGTCGATCCGGAGGTCTCGATCACGGGTCGCGGCACCGGCGAGTGGAACACGGTCTACGACATTCGGCGCGTGGAGATGACGGTGATCGTGTCTTCGGCGCGGATCAACGAGTTCCTGGACGCGATCACGCGGACGAACTTCATGTCGGTCACGGACCTTGACCTGAGCGAAGTGAACGTGTTCGAGGATCTGCGCAACGGGTACTACTACGGGCAGGAGCACGTGGTGCGGGCCCGAGTCGGCATCGAGACTGTCTGGCTGCGGAGCTGGATGACCAAGTACATGTCCCCGGGCGTGGCCTCGGGCCTGGGCGCGGGCAAGAAGGCCGACGCTCCCGCGGCGGCGCCCCCGCCGCCTCCCAGCGGCCGCGGCGTTCCGCCCGGCGGCGGGCGCGGCATGCCTCCCCGCAAGGGCGGGGGTTGATCGCAGGAACCGGCGACGCGAGCACGAGACACCGCACGAACTCACTGACAGCAACGGCCCCAGGGCCAGGATTTAGACATGAAACTCAAAGGCATCAAGCCCCTCGAGCAGCACATCGACAAGATCGTCATCGCCGCGGCGGCGGTGGCGGGCGCCGGGCTGCTGGTCTACCAGTTTGTCCGTCCCAACGAGGTTGAGGTGGACAAGATCAAGCGTCCGCCCGCGCAGGCGTTTGACCCGGTGAAGGATGCGGCCAGGGCGCTGGATTCCAAGCTCAACGCCGCGGCGCTGCCGGACAGCCTTGCCGCGCCCGCCATTTCGGTGGCGGATCGGCTGGTGTTGGACGTGAAGGCCGTCCCGACGCCGAAGGTGGCCCTGGGCCCCGCGCCCGGCATCGGCAAGACGCAGGGCACGGGCCCGGTGGCGGCGGCGACGTTTAAGCTCCCCGCGGTGCCGGCGCCGACGCTGGCGGCACGCCATGCGTTCCGTTCCACGATCAGTCCGGTGGAAGTGGTTCGCCATCCGGAACTGGCCAAATCGGGGCTCATTCCCGCGGCCCAGCCGTTCGACAAGGCGGCGGTGAGCATCGAGGGCGTGTTCAACGGCCAGTCGCTGCGCGACGTGCTGCTCGCCGACCCCGACGGCCCGGGCCCGATGGAGGCCGTGCCGCTCTCGTGGTGGCGTGACGCCGCGAACGAAGCCAACGACCTCTTGGAGATCGTCGCGGTGCAGGTGGAGCGCGAGACGCTCCGCAACCCCGACGGGACCACTCCGAGTTCGCCGACGGTGACGATCGTTCCGGTGCTGCCGGGCAACACCGACACGATGGCGCTGTGGAACACCAACGTCAAGTCGATCGGCGACGTGCCGCCGTACATCGAGCAGTTGCGGAACATGTCCGACGAGATCCAGCGGCCCCGGTATTTCTCGACGATCGCCGGGCCAGACTGGAAAGCGCCGTCGCTCGCGGACGTCTCGGGCGACAGCGTGGAGAAGACCCGCGCCGTTGATCGGGCCAAGAAGCAGCTCAAGGACGCGAACGACAAGATCGCGGACATCAAGACGAAGCTCGAGAACATGCCCAACGTTCCCGGCGCTCCCACGGTTCGTCCGCCCACCCCGCCGCGGGATGGCGGCGGTCCCGGGCCCGGCAAGGGCGGCGGTGGCGGCGGCCCTCAGCGGACGCCCCAGCCCCCGAAGGAAGACCCCGCGGCGAACCGCAAGCAGTTGGAGATGCAACTCAAGAACCTCACCGAGCGCCGCAACAACGTGGTGAAGCAACTGCAGGAGTTGGGCGAGAAGGTGGAGGACGAGGCGGATGAAAAGGGCCGCGCCGCCGGCGCCGCGACCCCCGCGCTGCCGCTGCTGGAGAATACCGACGTCAAGCTCTTCGCGCACGACTTCACGACGCAGGCGGGCTCGCAGTACCGCTACCGGATGCGGGTGGTGATCAACAACCCGCTCTTTGGCCGCAGCCTCCAGGAGTCGCAGAAGGCGCTGGGCGAGTCTCGGCTGATCGAGGGCGCGTGGTCTGAGTGGTCTCAGCCGGTGGATGTCGATCCCGACGCGTACTACTTCATCACCAGCGCCGATCGCGGCGGCGGCGACCTCTCGCCCAACCCGCACGCGGTGGCGTCGATGTACTTCTTCTACTACGGATACTACCGCGCGGCGACCGTGGGCCTTGATCCGGGCGACCCGATCGCGGGCGTGGCGAAGCTGCCGGAACTCAAGTTCGCGGATCTGAAGAAGATCGAAGAGGCGATGAAGGATCCCAACGCGGTTCCGGGCGGACCGGCGGCGCCCCCGCCGCCCCCGATGCCCAACCCCCGCGGCCCGGGCGGCAAGATGCCGCAGGGGCCCCGCGATCAGACACAGGGCGAGGACAGGCCGATGCGGGGCCCGGGCGGCATGCAGCCCGCGCTGCCCCCGTTGCCCGAGTGGCTGAACGTGCCGGTGCCGCGTGACTACCCGATGAACGTGAGCGCCACGTTCCTGGATTCGACGCCGATCGCGGTGGACGCCGCGGGCCTGGCGGGCGAGAACCGCCAGCGGTTCCAGGCGATCCTGCGGGACGCGTTCGGTCGGATCATCGTGCGTCAGCCCGACATCGACCGGTCCAGCGACGCGTACAAGCGGCTGGAAGCCTCGGCCCACGCGGGCGAGACGCAGGGCGCACCGCGCATCAACCCCG
>JBGAMO010000136.1:0-1621 GCA_044222845.1 Phycisphaerales bacterium | reverse complement strand
CCAACTCCGGCGGCGGTGGTGGCGGCGGCGGCGGTTGAGGCGGGTGGATTACGGACAGCGAGGCGGGTGATGACCGGCGCGGAAGTGCTCTGCGGCGCGTGGGAGTAGTTGCGCGCTGGTGGACTCAGGCTGCGTGAGCAACGAAGCGGGGCCGCAATTGGTCCCGGAGATAGCGGGCGACATGCGGTATGGCTCCGGCGGAGAATAGCTCAGCGATGGACAGTTATCTTGAACCCATGGTTGGAGTCGATCAATGTTGCAATAAGTGGTAGTCTTCCCGGAAGTACCAACTTGCGGGCGGTTGATGGATTTGCAAACAGGAAATGCCACAAAGTGGAGTCGGGACGTTTTTAGGTCAACGCAGTGTGACCAAAACTCGTTGTCAAAGAGAGCCAGGAACGCTCAGGCTTTTCAGCCTGCGAGATCGAGTTACTTTGCGGGGCTCCCTTCACATATGCTTGCGAGTGACCGGCGGCTTATCGACAAGCTGGGGCTCTGCCCATTCGACCTTCAAAGTACTTGCCACATTGTCGTATGTGGGCATCAAATGGGCTCGGGACACCCGTTCGCGAAAGAGCATCCGTCTCAATCGCGGCACTTCAGACCGGGGCAAGTGACACACGCGAAGGCGAGGCTGCGAGTGTTTTGCGTGCGTCATAGCTAATAAGTCGACAATGGAAGGCCATCGTCCATTGCCGTGAACATAACCTTGCTCCATCCCATTGTCTACATAGGTGAACTGACCGGCTTGTGCATGAACAAACGCGTGGGATGATCTTGCGCATTGAAATAAGTACACGCCGCTTCTCGACGGAATCTCTGAGGGATGACCGCACACGCTGGCCGTATCGAGTGCCCAGATGGAAATGGAACTCGAATCGTGTTGTTCCGCCGCAAAAAACGCAGCCACCATTGGATTCCTTGTCCAGTCAAGTAGCGGCATCGGTATCCCATGATGTTGCGCGAGCGCCATCGCCGGACACGGTTCCTCCATGTAGCCATTGCTCCAGTCCAGTATGCCATCAACGCGAAGTCCGAGTTCGTCGGCTAATCGAGCAAACTGCAACAGAGCGGCTCGCTCCGCCTTACGCTGAATGTCGATCACGATCCCGTGCGTGCCTTCTCGCAGCATGAACTCTGGATCTGACACCGCCATTTCAAACCGCTCCAGCGTCCACTCGGGGCGTTCCTCTTGAATTACTTTACGAATGATCGGGCGCAGTATCTGAAGTCCGTCTGGCCTACGCGACCTTGGAACTAGTTTCCAAGTTGAATCGGCATGGCCGCGAAAGATCCATTGAGCCGTCTCGTCCCAAACGGGGTTTGATAACCGGATGAAGTCCAAAAAGGACGTGGCGGTATCGAACGGGTGCTCTTCCACAAAGGCCGGATACTTGCCGCTCATGTGAAGAGGGGTAGAGCGTCAATACTCCCAAGTCAACCTCGGTCGCTACTGTGACACAGACGTGGCTGAGTCGGGAATCGCCAAGCTTTGCTCCGCGAATCCGTGATTGGGGGAAATACGGTACAAGCCTTCAAGTGGAGGCGGACGGGACTGAAGTTCCAAGTTCGCTGGATGGAGGCGCTGGCCGCTGTAGCTTCGCACCACTGCGAAGCACTC
>JBGAMO010000135.1:3024-13267 GCA_044222845.1 Phycisphaerales bacterium | reverse complement strand
ACAACAAGGACAAGGACTTCGGGCAGGACATCTTCAAGAACTTCACCAAGGGCGAAGAGCAGAAATAACGAACAGCGCGCCCCCGGGCGCACCGTTCTGTGGAGCAAGCACACGTGCGAAAGTCTTTGATTTATCTCGTCACGACGGTCTTCCTGGTCGCGTTGCTGGCCTTCGCCTGCACGTTCACCGTCCGGTTCACCGAGGCGGCGGTCGTCACCACGCTCGGCAAGGCCGACGAGAAGGACGTCGTCAAGACCCCGGGTCTGCGCTTCAAGATGCCGTACTTCCAGTCGGTCACGAAGTACGACACTCGCATGCGCGTGCTGACCACCAAGCTCGAAACGCTGCAGACCGCGGACAACCGCCAGGTCATCGTCGAGATGTTCTGCACCTGGCGCGTCTCTGACCCGCTCAAGTTCTTTCAGCGCTTCAGCAACGCCGGGTACACCTCGGAAGAGCACTACCGCGCGGCGGAAAAGGCCCTCACCTCCAACATGCGGGCCGCGGGCGGCCAGGTCTCCAAGTACCGCATGGACCAGCTCTTCAGCTCCGGCGGCGACGACGCGTCGTCGGCCCTCTCGCAGCTCGAAGCGACGATGAAGTCCGCCTTCGCTTCCTCGCAGGACAAGTCCGGGCTGCGTCTGGACGATTACGGCCTCGCCGCGGTCGACGTGGGCATCACCCGCATCCTCCTGCCCGAAGAAACCACCAAGGCGGTCTTCGACAGCATGAAGTCCGCCCGAGAGAAGCTGGCCCAGGAGAGCGACAGCCGCGGCACCGCCCAGGCCCAGGCCATCAAGGCCGAGGCCGACAGCAACGCCCGCAAGATCGCGGACTTCGCCGAGCGGCTGGCCCAGGAAATCCGCAACCGCGGCGAACTTGAAGCCGCCCCCTACCTCGCCCAGATGAACGCCAACCCCGAACTGGAAGTCTTCCTGCAGAGCATGGACTTCCTGCGTGAGGGCTTCGGCGCCCGCACCACGCTGGTGCTGTCTTCCTCGACGCCGGGCATCCGCCTGCTCTACCCCGATGCGCTCGATCAGCTCAAGTCCGGCCAGATCCCGGCCCCGGGCGACTCCAACTGGCTCACCGAAGCGATGGCGCCCAAGACCCGCGACGGTGTCAAGGGGGCGGATAAATGAGAATCGATTCACGCCTCGAACTCCGCAGCCCCGACGGACCGGACGGTCCGGGCGGCGCCGCGCCCACGCCGCAGCCGCGGCGGGCCGGATCGATCACGCTCCGCGAGAGCACAGGCGGCGGCGCCGACGGCTCACCGCTGGACCCGGCGAACCAGTCTCTGGCCGATGCGCTCAAGATCATGCTCGGGCTTCTCCAGTTGGGCATGTTCGTGCTGGCGGGCCTGTACATCCTGAGCGGCCTGCAATCTGTGAAAGAAGGCGAACAGGGCCTGCGACTGCTCTTTGGCGAGCGCCAGGGAGCCGCGCTGGATCCGGGCTTTCACATGAGCGCGCCGTACCCGCTGGGCGAACTGCTCAAGGTGAGCCGCGGCTACAAGGAAATCGATATCGACAAGGACTTCTGGGTCTATGTGCCCGAGGGCACGCCCGAAGGCACCAGCATCGAGAAACTCGTCGCCAGCGAGAGCCTCAAGCCCGACCAGGGCGGCAGCGGCTCGGTGCTGACGGCCGACCGCAACATCGCCCACACCAAGTGGCGCGTCGGTTACCGGCGTGACGACGTCGTGAAATACTCCAAGAACGTGCTGCCCGACGACGAGGACCGAATGGTTCGCGCCGCGGTGAAGCGCGGTGTGGTTCGGGCGTGCGCCCAGGCCACCATCGACGAACTGCTCAAGCAGTCCGCGGACCAGGCCGCCTCGATCGCCAGCCGCGCCAAGCGCGTGGCGCAGCAGACGCTGGACGACATGGACAGCGGTATTGTGATCGATCAGTTGACGCTGACCCAGACGACGCCGCCGCTGGCCACCCGCAACGAGTTCGCCCGCGTGCAGAGCGCGGTGGCGAACGCCGCCAAGGCCGTGAAGCAAGCCGAGAGCGAGAGCGCCAGCCGCCTCAACCAGGTCGCTGGCGAGGCAGCCCCGGCGTTGGTCAAGCTGATCAATCAGTACGAGGACGCCACGCTCCGCAACGACCAGACCGTCCTCACCGCGACGCTCGCCGATATCGACGCCGTGCTGCAGGGGCGCGAGGTGCCTGGGGCCTCCGGTCCGGTGCGGGTGAGCGGCGACGTGACCACCAAGCTCGCCGACGCCGGCCGCTACCGCTCGGCCGTGGTAACGCAGGCCAAGGGCCGCATGGCCCGCTTCGAGGCCAAGTCCAGCCAGTTCAAGGCGAACCCGACGCTCATGATCCACAAGGAGTGGACCGACGCCGTCACCTCGTTCCTCAACCGCGACACCGTGCAGATCACCCTGGTCCCCAGGGAGATCGCCACGATGCGGATGCAGATCAACGCCGACCCCGACATCCTCAAGAAGATCGACCAGTCGATCAAGGAGAAGGAAGGCATCGAGTCTGTCAGGAAGCGCATGGAGGAAATGAACAAGAACCGCTTCAAGACCGACACCACCTCGATCAAGGCCGCGGGCTGATCGGCCGAACCCCGACAGCCCGGACAGACATTCTCTAACTCCCGCGAACACGCCATGCCCGATGCACTCGTCGTCTGCCAGCAGGTCACCAAGGTCTTCAAGGACTTTTGGATGAGGGACCGCGTTCGGGCGGTCAACTCCCTTTCGTTCGACATCCAGCCCCACGAGGTCTTCGGACTGCTGGGCCCCAACGGCAGCGGCAAGAGCACCACGATCAAGATGATCCTGGGCCTGCTCCGCCCCTCCAGCGGCCGCGTCGCGCTCTTCGGCAAGTCCCCCTCCGACGTCTCGGTCAAGAAGCGCATCGGATACCTGCCTGAAGAGTCCTATCTCTACGGCTTCCTCAACGCTCGCGAAACTCTTGAGTACTACGCCAAGCTCTTCGAGCTCGACCACCGCACACGGGGCCGACGCGTGGATGAACTGCTGGACATGCTCGGCCTCAAGGGCGCCCAGTTCCGCCCCGTGCGGGAGTTCTCCAAGGGCATGCAGCGCCGCATCGGGATCGCCCAGGCCCTGATCAACGATCCGGACCTGCTGATCCTGGACGAGCCTACCACCGGCCTGGACCCCATCGGCACCAAGCAGATCAAGGATTTGATCATCGAGTTGGGCCGACGCGGCAAGACCGTGCTGCTCTCCAGCCACCTCCTCGCCGACGTCGAAGACTGCGTCGACCGCCTGGTGATCCTCTACGGCGGCCAGAAGCGCGCCGAGGGCACGTGCGACGAACTGCTGGTCTCCCAGGCCCGCACCAGCATCGAGACCGACAGCCTCGATGAACAGACGGTGGCCGAGATCGATCGCCTCATCCGCACACGCTCGGGGGGCGACAAGTCGATCGTCAAGGTCTCCAAGCCCCGCCAGTCGCTCGAGCACCTCTTCCTCGACATCGTTGAGAAGGCCAAGGCCGAGCAGCTCTCAACCTCCGGCGCCACCTCCGGCGGCCAAACCGCTTCCTTCCTCAAGGGCGACGCCGATCAGGGCGAGGCGCTCATCGACAAGCTCGTCGCCGCCTCCGCCGCGGCGGCAGCCCCGGCCCAACCGGTGGCCGCTGAGCAAGCTCCCGCAACGGGCCCGGACACCGATGTGATCGGCTCTCTGGTCAAGGCCCCCGAGGTCGCCGCGCCCGCCCAAGCCGCTCCCCGGCACGCGCAGCCCGAATCCCCCAAGGACGTCGACCAGTCCGTCATTGGTTCGCTGCTCGCCCCCAAGGGCGATGACGGCAACGGCGGAGGGGGCAAGGCATGAAACTCGCCGACTTCATGAGTCGGGCGGACCGCATTCAGCAATCACGCGGCTTCAAGATCATTGCCTCGTGCGTGATCGTCGGTGTGGCGATCGCCCTCTTCATAGCGTATAGCGTCGCCGCGGCGGCCAACAAATCCGGGAGCATCATCACGCCCGAGATCGCCGCGGCCGCGGCCGAAGCCGACGGCGCCGCGCCCGGAGCGGACGGGGCTCCCAAGGGCGAACTCGACCTGACCGCCCGGATCGTGAACGACATCCTCAAGGCCAAACAATCCACCGCCGGGTTCGGCGTGGGCCTGACCATCGCGGCGGGCCTGTCGCTCGTGGTGATCTGGCTGGGGCTGGGGCTGACATAC
Organism: Phycisphaerales bacterium; assembly: GCA_044222845.1. Taxonomy (GTDB): domain Bacteria; phylum Planctomycetota; class Phycisphaerae; order Phycisphaerales; family UBA1924; genus UBA2402. The sequence continues at coordinate 9,085 of JBGAMO010000135.1, read as the reverse complement.
CTGGGCTTCAGCCCCTGGGGGCACTGCTGGTCGGACTGTGCGTGTGGGGGAAGCGGGGATGATCTGGGCATCGCCGCGGCGGGTCTGGTGGGCCTGTTCGCCACCTTCGCCGCGCTCATGCAGGCCCTGCGTCTGCTGCTGGGGAGCACCGGCGGTCTGGGCCGTGGCCCGCAACGTGCTGGCCGAGGCGGTGCGGATGAAGGTCTCGATCATCTTCATCGTGCTCGTTGTGTTCGGGCTCGCGGCCCTGCCGCTGGTGCTCGATCCGCACCAACCGCTGCGGTACCGGGTGCAATCGTTCCTCCAGTTCTCGACCGCCGGGTGCTTCTGGCTCGTGGCGATCCTGGTGCTGGCATTCTCGGTGTCGAGCGTGACATTCGAGCAGCGCGACAAGATCATCTGGCAGACCATGACCAAGCCGGTGGCGGCGTGGCAGTACATCCTGGGCAAATGGCTGGGCGTAAGCGCTCTGGCCGGGGCCCTGATGCTGGTCTGCGCCTCGGGCATCTTCCTCTTCACCGAGCACTTGCGCAACCAGCCGGCGATGAACGAGACCTCCTCGTACGTCGCCCAGTCCGGCGCGGGCATCACCGAGGACCGCTTCATCCTGGAGACGCAGGTGCTGACCGCCCGGGCGACGGTGCGGCCCGACCCCCTTGAACTCGACGAAGAGCAGTTCCAGAAAAACGTCGAAGAGCGCGTCAAGGCCGAGATGAACAATCTGGCCCAGACAATCAGCGACCCCGAAGCGCTCCGCAACAAGCGCGAAGAACTGACCCGCTCGATCGCCTACAGCCTTCGCAAGGCGGTGCAGGCCGATTTCCGCTCGATCCCACCGGGCCGGGGCCGGGCGTACACCTTCAGCGGCCTTGAAGCGGCCCGCGAGAGCAACCGCCCGCTGGTCCTTCGGTTCAAGCTGGAGGCCGGAGCCAACCGCCCGGATGAGAACTACCGAGTCACCATCGAGTTCGCGGGCGGCGGCGCCCAGATCGAACAGATCGGGCTGGGCCAGTTCCATTCGATCCCGGTGAGCCCTTCGTACGTAGACGCTAAGGGCGTCCTGACGATGCAGATCATCAACGGCGACGCGGTGCAGCGGGTGGCCAACGCCGAGTACCTCTCCTTCTCCAACGAAGGCCTGGAGGTGTCGTACGCCACCGGCGGCTTCCGCGCCAACTTCTTCCGCTGCATCGGCATCCTGTGGATCAAGCTCGTGTTCCTCGCGATGCTGGCGATCGCCGCGAGCACGTTCCTCTCCTTCCCCGTCGCGTGCCTGGTCTCATTCAGCATCTTCCTCGCCGCGGAGGGTGCCGGCTTCATCGCCGGCGCGCTCGAGAACTACTCCACCGAGGACCGCAACGGCAAGATGCTGCTCATCCCCACGCTCATCGCGAAGATCGCGGGCGTGGTCTCGGGCGCGTTCCGGGTGTACGCCGATTTGCGGCCCACCGGCCGCATTGTCGACGGCTTGGCTCTTTCCTGGATGGACGTCGCCGGCGGGGTGGTGGTGCTCGGCGGAGCCTCGGCGGTGCTGTACGTCGGGGCGGTGTACATCTTCCGCCGCCGCGAACTGGCGACCTATTCAGGCAACTGATCTTTCGCGGCGGCCCGCTGCATCGCCCGCAATTCGGCTCGGTACATCCAGATGGTGTGCAGCACGCGCGTGATCGCGATCGCGCCGATGAACCCGGTGATGGTCGACGCCGTGACCCCGAAGTCAAAGCGCATCATCGTGTACTGCGTGCCCAGAGCGATCACGTACAGCAGCGGCGACAGGCACGCTCGCTCAAACTGCACCAGCGTCGCGTCCTTGATGAAGGTCATGTCCCCGTACGCCGCGGAGACGTGCTTGCGGGCTGTCTTGCGGGGCATGTGATTGGCCACCCAGTGCAGGGCGTAATACACGGCCACGTCGGAGATGGCGTCGGCGACGAACGTGATGCCGGTGATCGCCAGTCGGTGGTCGATCCCGAACTGGTGCTTGGCCGACCATGCGATCGCCGTGGTGGGCGCCAAGGCGAGTATCCCGGCCACCACGATGTTCACGTTGACATTGACGATCCGCCGGTCGTAATACTCGAGGAGGAGTGCTTTCACGCGAGGCCGCCCCTTAGAAACTCCGCGAGATCACCGCGTTGGCCATCGCGATGAGCATCGCCCGCGGCGGAGAATCCGGCAGCACGCTCACCGCACGCACCGCACGCTCCACGTGCTGGCGCGCCGCCTCTCGCGCGTACGCCACGGCGTCGGACCGGGCGAGCATCGCGGCAATTTGCGACGCGGCTTCCTGCGACGGTGCCTTCTCGTCGCCCGCGCGCTCGAGCAGCGGGAGCACCTTGCCGCGTTGCGACGGCTCTGCGGTGGCGAGGAAGCGGATGAGCGGGAGCGTGAGCTTGCCCTTTTCCAGGTCCTTGCCCACGGACTTGCCGACCGTTCGTTCATCGCCGGTCAGGTCGAGCAGGTCGTCCTGGATCTGGAACGCGATGCCGACGCAGCGGCCGTATTCGGCGAGCGCCTCGCACACGCTTTCCTCCGCGCCCGAGAGGCGGGCGCCCAGTTCCGCGGCGGTTGAGATCAGTTCGGCGGTCTTTCGATCCACGATCTCGTAGTACGTGGCTTCGTCCAGCGAGCCGTCGTCGCGGTGATGCAGTTGCAGGAGTTCGCCCGCGCACATCACGGCGCTCGCACGGCCGATCGCCAGCGCTGACTGCGGCGTGCCCAGACGCGAGCACAGGTGGTACGCCGAGGCGATCAGGTAGTCGCCCAGGATCACGGCCGTTTCGTTGCCGTGCAGCCGGTTCACGGTCTGACCCCGCCGGCGTGTATCCGCCTCGTCGAGCACGTCGTCGTGCACGAGGGTGGCCATGTGGACCATCTCGCACACCGCGGCGACCGCCACGTGCGGGTCGGAGACGAGCGAAACAAGGTCGGTCTCGCCGACGATCCGCGGGTGGGCCGCCAGCCCGGACACGATCACCAGCGTGGGGCGCAGCATCTTGCCGCGGTACCGCTCCACGTGACGCACGAGTTGCATCACCGGGGGCAGATCGCTGGCGAGTTGCTCATCAAACACCCGCTGCACGCGCAGCAGCGACGCGGCGATTGCGTCCGCCACCGGGGTCAAACGGGGGTCTGCTTCCAGCAACTCTTGCATGAACCAAGGCTAGCGCGCCGGGGTTGGCCTCGACGGGTGTGTCAGGCCGTGACGTCCAGACCGCCTCCGGAGGAACTCCCGGGCGCGGTCTTCGCGGCGGACTGGATCATCGCGACCGCCGCCTGCCCCTGCTCCTTGGCCACGTCCAAGGACTTCTTCGCCACGGCGGTCGAGATCGCCGAATCGAGCTTTGTCTGGCTCAACGCGGCGGAAACCGTTGGGTCGATGTTCATTCCCGGAATATCGGCGGGAATCCGACCGCCGAGGTCACCTAACAACGGATTTGACGAGAAACCGACCGCGTTGCCCGCAAGAATCGCCCATGACGCCGCCGAGTTCGGGGATACTGGGGATCATGGGAGCCATGCCCGAAGAGGTAGAAGCGATGCTGCCGCTCATCTCGGGCCGCACGGAGTCCCGGCGCGCAGGAAGAGTCTTTCATCACGGTCGGTTGGGTGGACGTGAGGTAGTCGTGGTCTACTCGCGATGGGGCAAAGTCGCCGCGGCGTCGACCGCGACCGAACTGATCGTTGCACACGGCGCCGGAGCCCTCGCCTTCTTCGGCATCGCCGGCGCGGTATCGGACCAGGTGGCACGGGGCGACATCGTCGTGGCGACCAGTCTTGTCCAGCACGATCTCGACGCTTCGCCGTTCTTTCCTCCCACGCAAATCCCGCTGCTGGGCGTCTCGTCGCTCGCGACCGACGCGGCGATGGCCCGCGAACTGGAGGCAGCCGCAAAGCGCTTCGTTGATCGCGGTTTGCGAAGCGCGGCCGGAGAGATGTGGAATCAGGCCGGACTCTCGTCCCCGCGAGTGCTCACGGGCCAGATCGCCAGCGGCGATCAGGTGATCTTCTCGCCGCTCGCACGGGACCGGGTACTCAGGGCCGCGCCGGACGCCCTGTGCGTCGAGATGGAAGGAGCCGCGGCGGCCCAGGTCTGCCACGAGCACGGCGTTGCGTTCGCGTGCGTGCGGACCATTTCAGACAACGCCGACCACGAAGGCGAGGACCACGTCCGGCCGTTCTTTGAGGGGCTCGCCGGCGTCTACTCCCGGGGCATCGTCGCCGAGTGGCTGGGACACTAATGAGGGAATGGCGGATACTCGCCGAACGAAGCGTTGCTCACGACGTACCGGGCCCCGAACTCCCGCCCCTTGGCGAGCAGTTCGCTGCGGCGCTCGCAATCGTCGCCCCGTTGATCGCGGGCGACGATGTCGAGCACGAGCAGCCCGGCCAGAGTCCGCTGCTGGGAATCCGCTGAATCCAGCGCGCGATTGAGGTGCCGGAAGCCCTGGCGGCCCAGCCACAGGAGCGAGTCGCACGCGAACTTGGCGTTGAAGACGACACGGTCGTCGCGGAGTTGCTCCACCAGCGCCGGCGCCGCCGCGGCGACCAGTGCCGGGTCGCGGCTCTGACCGGCGAGGAGCGCGCACAGCATCCGCTGCTGAGGATCACTGGCGTTGAGCCCGGCGCGGATGTAGGGCGCGGCTTGCGGGATGTGCCGGCGGAGGAACTCGTAGCCCGACCGTGCGTTGAAGACCCAGGTGGTGGAGTTGTTGGAGTACGGGAGCGCATCGTCGGCCAGCCCCTCCACCGTCACCTCAAACAACTCGGGCGTGGGCTGGTAGACCGGCGTCGGCGTGGTTCTGACCTGCCACGGACCACGTTCATCGGGGCACCAGGAACGAAGGATCTCCGCGGCGAGTTGGCGTTGCTGCCATTCCGGGCCACGGAGCGCGGCTTCCAGGGCGATCACCGAGTCTTCACCCACTGCGGACAACGTGCTCATGGCCCACTCCGCGTTGCCGGAGATCGCGTCGCTTCGCAGATTGTCCATGGCGGTCGCCACGATGAGGTGACGCTGCCAGGCGGGCAACCGGCCTGCGCCAACTCGGTTGTACACCTCCCAACGGATATTGTCGTGGCAGAGAGGGCCGCTGAGGCGTTGGGCCAGGATCAGGATCGGGGTCGGGGTGTACGGGATCCAGCCGCCGTTGCGGATCCAGCGAACGTTCCACATCGCCGCGGCGGCGAACAGGCAGAGTCCGGCCAGCGGGGCGAGCCGGACGCGGTGCGAAGTCCGCTTGAGCTTCGCCGCGGCTGGGTGAACCGCGCCACACTCGGGGCAACGGCGGCTGCCGTCGTCACGGGCGGCGGTGGCGGAAAGGTCGTAGCCGCAGTAATCGGTGAGGAGCCAGGCCCGGGTCAACCAACCAACCCAAGACCGACGCGGCCCGGGGCAGAGATTGGGGTCGGTGTGATGGAAGACGGCCCGCACGAAGCGCGCGATCGACCAGAGCGTCAGCGCAACGCCGAGCAGGCCGGGCGCCAGTGCGCCAAACTCGATGATTCTGGTGGTGGACATGTGATCCCCGCTGCGGACCAATTGATCGGGCCGCGAGCCGCGCCGGGAACACAAGTTTGCGGGATGGAGCAACTCGCGTTTCAGTCGCCGAGTTTTCGGAGCGTTTCGGCCTTGCTTTTCAGGGCGAACTCAAGGCTGGCGCCGGCGTGGAACAGCTTGGTCTCCACGTCACGATCGCGCGTGGTGAAGCGGCCCTGCGCGTTGACGGTGATCTTCTTGATGTTGTCGCGCCCGATTGTGAAGTAGTCGCGGGCGGAATCCGTCATGCGGGCTACCTCGCCCGCGGCCACCTGGCGTTCGAACGCCCGGTAGGCATCGGAGAACTTCATCGCCGCGCCATGGGCCTCGTGCGACGGCATGCCGGCGGACTTCAAGCGGTCCCAGGCGGTGCTGACCAGCGATTGCGACAAGGCCTCGAACTCCGTCGCCTGCTTCTTCACATCGGCGAGTTCCTGCATCTGATCATCCAACCCTTTCACGAACGCCTTGGGCTTTGCGGCCGTGGCATACGCCTGTGTCGCCGCGGCGAGGAACTTGGTT
>JBGAMO010000135.1:0-3018 GCA_044222845.1 Phycisphaerales bacterium | reverse complement strand
ACTTGGTTCGCTTCTCGTCCAGTTCGGCGGTCAGGGCGGCGAGGGTTGGGGCCGCGTCGAAAGCGGGCGAGGGCGCCACCTGGGCGGGCGCGGGCGTCGGCTGCGACGGCGCGGGCTGGGACGGGGGTGCTGTGGGCCGGGATGGGATGGAACGCCCCGGCGAGGATTGAGGCGGACCGACTGGCGGCGTGCTCGGCGCGGAGGTTGAAGGCTGCGGGACAGGGGTATTGGGTGATGGGTCGCGAGACGGGCTGGACTGGCTGGCCCCCGCGAGAGAGTTACGCGGCGGCACGGGTTTGGCAAGTCCCAGCACGTTCATGAGCATCGCGACGTTGGCCAGCAGGAGGATCCCGCCGATCCAGAGGTTTGCGGCGAAGTGGCTGCGGCGTTCGGCGATTCGGCTGGCGAGCCAGAGCATGAAGGCGGCGAAGATGACCGGGCCGAAGTACGAGCCAGCCTTGTTGCCCGCGTTGTACGCCGCGGAAGGGGTGTTGGCGCTGGGCGCGCGATCGGCGAGAATGAAGCCCATGATAATCATGGAGACCGCGAGCAGGCACGGAATCACGACAATGGTGAAAGCACGGCGCTGAACGGCGCGGGTGGGTTGCATGGCCCGGATTGTTGGCGGTCGAGGTGATTGTGGGGCGAGCGTCCAACCAGCGCGGACACTTGTATCGGAAAGCTACAGAGTCGTGCGGCGGGGAGCACGACGAGCCCCGAGGTGATCAAGATGGAAGTCGTTGGGTGACAGAGTCGATGCCGTCCGGTGGTCGGAGATGACCAATGTCCGAACGCAAGAGCCGGGAGCCGCTCCCGGTTCTGCAGGATGTACCGCGGAATCGGTGCGATGCCCGAACCGGACCCGCGGCGTCATCATTGTTACGAAAATGAAACGCCCGACGGGCGCCGGGGATCCGGCGGCCCGTCGGGCGACTCTTCGAATAGTTTGGACGTCAGCGCCCTGGCTCGCGCTGCGAACTCAGCAGCCGCCGTTTTCCCAAGCCCGGAAGAAGACCTCGACGTCGGTGCCGTCGACGCCGCCGTCGGCGTTCACGTCGGCGCGGGGGTCGCCGTTGCCCCAATCGGTGAAGAACACCTCGACGTCTGTGCCGTCAACGCCGCCATCGCCGTTGTAATCGGCCGGGCACGGGGGCCCGCCGGCGACCAGGGTGGCGTCGATCGCGACGCTGTCGATGTGGGCTTCGATGGTCGAAGCGGCGAACGCGCCCGCCGCGACGACGATCTCAACGTACGCGAAGTAGGCGTCGTTGGGCGCCGCACCGAACGCCGGGACGGTGAGGGGACGGGTGGTGAAATGGGCCCAGTTGTTGTTGGGGAAGTACACCTGCAAGCCGGTGTCGGACACGATCGCGCCCGCCGAGTTGAGGATGCGGAGCGCGTAGAACCCAACCCCGCCCGGACCCGCCGCGCCTCGGGCATCAAACGACAGCACCACCGGCGTGCCCGGTTCGAGGGATACTCCCCCGGTCGCGTCGACCGTGTTCTGCGTCACCACGGCGGTGCCGCCCATCGCGTCGGCGCCGTTGGCGACCAGATGCTGGGCGTAGGTTCCGGTCAATGGCGACAGCGTCGACCGTTCGGAGACCGAGCCGGGGCCGCCGCTGGCAAAGGAATGCCAGTAGAAAGCGCTGTTGGGACCATCGAACCCTTCGTCCTCAAACCCACCGTTGCCGCACACATCAACCGCCATGGCTTGGCCGGCCGCGACAAGAACTGTTCCAATGACTACGACGCGGAAATTGCTCAACATGACTACAAACCCTCTCTGCAATACAAAAAACCAGACTCAGAAGTGCGAGAAACTCCGGTTTCACGCGCCACCCACGCCCCCGACTGTATCGCATCCGTAACTGTTTCACAACTGTTTCTGACGAATTAATCTCCGCCCTTATTTCCTTACAAAACACGATCTGATTCCACAAGCCGCGAGAGTCCGTACCCTCGTCAGGCAGTTCTTGCGCACGCCGCTCTTCGGCGGCTACGTCCTCTGCTGAGTTGTCCCCGCTGGAGAGCCCGTTATGAGTACTCTTCGAAAAGCGTCAGCGCTGTGTGCCGCTGGATTGTGCTCGATGGCAGCGTCCGGCCAGGGGTGCTTCGATCCGGGGCCGACGTTTCCGTACGCGATTGAACACAGCCCGTGCGACGGCGTCTTCGTGAGCTGGTACTACGGCGGCACGCTGGAACCGTCCATCGTCTTCGAGGTGTACCGGCGGCGGGCGGATGCGGGCCAACAATTCGCGATCATCGGAGCCGCGAGGTACCCCAATCAATCGTTCTACGTCGACACCACCGCCGAGTCGGGAGTGCCCTACGAATACCACGTACGGGCCTGCCGCGATACCTGCTGCCATCAGTTCACAGACGACCCGGCGCGGATCACTCCCAACCTCGTCCCGGAGGTGGTCGTCTACTCCGACCTGCCGATGGACTACTGCACGGGCGTGCAGTTCCATTTTTGGCGCAACAGTTCCTGCGAGCCGCCCATCCAGATCTACCGTGCTCCCGCCGAAACGACCGGCATCGGCGAGTTGATGGCCACCTCGTACGGGCCGTTCTGGATCGACCGATCCGCGGCGCTGAGAACGCCCTACCGCTACTCGTTCCGGACCAACGGCCCGCGGGGCCCCGGAGCGTTCACCACTGTCAACGTCTTCAGCGATCCGCACGGGCCGCGGACCGCGCCGCTGCAGAACCCGTGGTACGTCGATGACGTCTGGGCCTGGATCAGCGTGTACGCGTATGACGCGGACGAGATGACATACCAATGGCGGCGTGCGGGCGTGGATCTTTCAGACGACGGGCACTTCGCCGGGACACGGACGGCGACGCTCTCCATCGATTCCCCCACCGCTTCGGACGAATCACTCTACGACGTTGTGGTGACAAGCGCCTGCGGCGCGTCGGTCGCGACCGGGACACAACTGGTCTTCAACCTCGCGTGCAGGCTGGGCTGCTACTGCGATTACAACATGGACGGCGGGCTCGACGGCGCCGACG
>JBGAMO010000290.1:0-2058 GCA_044222845.1 Phycisphaerales bacterium | reverse complement strand
AGATGTCAGACGGCAGATGTCAGACGGCAGATGTCAGACGGCAGAGTACGGGTTTTGATTGGCTTAAGTCAATAGGTTTTTGATAGGGGTGCAACAAAATTCGGTGGTGTGTGCGGATGTGGTTGGGGGGCAATGGGTTGCGCTCGCATCTCGCGCCCGGATACCGGCAGCGGAGGGACCGCTACCTGTGGCGCGGTCAACGTGTGACCCCCGCCTTCGCAAAGATCCCGCCCGGTCACCTTCATTGAGCTTCGATTTCTGCACGAAGCTTGTGGACGTCCGGGATCATCGTCTTCCGGAGAGCGGCGACAAAGCCGTGCGGGCTGGTCGCGAACTGCTTCGCGACGGAGTGGGTCGGTGCGAGGATCACGCTGGCGCGGCCGTTGGTCCACCAGAGCCCGAGCTCGGTGCCGTACGCGTCGGTGATGATCTTCCATTCAAGCCTGAGGTCAGCGGCCAAAGCGTCGCCGAGCGCGACGCCCGCGGCATTGACGATCTGATTAGCATCGGGACGGCACGTCTCCGGCAGCGCATGCCACGCTCGGATCAGGTTGTCGGCGGCCTCGACGGAATCGGCGCGGACCGGAGTTGCTGCGACTGCGGCCGCTAGCACGGGGATTGCGTCGCGCTGTGATTGCAGCCAGGCGAGCTCAGCGCGCGTGAGGTCGTCGGCGTAGGGGGGCTTTCGCTTCTTCTTGAAGGGCCACATGGGTGGTCAGAATACCACCGATGCAGTGGGCGGTGACTGGAGACGGCGGGCCTGGGCGGAGTACGGCGAGGTGTCGCGTGCGTTCGCCAACGGCGCTTCGTAGAGCGGGTAGCACTGCTGCGCCGCGGGAGCAAGCGTGTTGGTTCTTGTAGTGCGGATGTCGGAGCATTACAGTTGCGCGTAAGGAACGAGGAGGGACGCAAGCATGTATTCGTACACCCCTGCACGCACGGCGCTTGTCGCGATTGCGATGGCGCCGCTCCACGGCGCCCTCGGTCAGGTCAGCGTTCCCGTCCAGCCGATTGCGCTCAGCAATCAGCCTGCGTTCAATCTTCCCGGCGAGACGTTCATCTCGGCCACTGATGCCCGCATCAGCAACGCCGGGATCGTCGCCTTCCGAGGTCGAACCAAGGCCGGCTCAAGCCAGCCCAACGGGGTGTTCCGTTGGCAGGACGGCCAGGGCTCCAGGGTCGCCAAGCAGGGGGACCCCCTCCCCGAGCAGCCGGCCTCCGCGTACAGCAGCTTCGGCCTTCCCGTCGTCGACGACAGCGGCCGGTTTGCGTTCTACGCCGCGCGGAACGATTCGAACGACGGCGCGATCGTCGCGGGCGTTCCCGGCCTATTGAACCTGATCGCGATCTCCGGCTCTGATTCCAACCCCAATCCGACGTACGTGAAGACAAACTCACCCATGGGGGATGCGAGGCTGTCGGCATCGGGCGTTCTTGGTTTCTATGACGGTGCGCAGAACATCCGCCGCCAGTGGGTCGGCGACACCGCCGGCGTGGCGCTGGGGGTGATGAGCGGCCAGACCGTTCCGGAATACCCGGGGGGGCAGGTCTTCCAGAGCAGCAACGAGTGCGTGAACAACGCGGGCAAGATCTACACCTTCGGTTTTCTGACCGGCGGCGGATATACAAGCCGCGGCATCGTCCTGGCCTCCGACACTCAAACACACACGACCATTGCCGGGCCCGGGATGCCGGCCCCCGGCTTGAGCGGCACGATTTACGATGCGGGCGGCTGGCTGAGCTGCAACGGCGAGGGCAAGGTGGGATTGGGGGGCACGTACCAGGAGACGCCCGGCGGCGCACAGAAGCGCGCCACCTGGGCCGGGCTCCCGGGCGCTTTGCAGCTTGTGGCCGCGGAGGGCCAAGCGGCGCCCGGCCTGGCGGCCGGGTACCACTTCAACAACACGCTCGGGGAGCCGTACCTGAATCATTCGGGCGCGGCGATGTTCGCATCTTCGGCGGTGAAGGACGGAACGCCCGGCACTCAATGGGGCGTATGGATCCGGTCGCACGATACAACCCGTCTGGCGTTGACCCTCGGGGACCCCGTCGCGAATC
>JBGAMO010000134.1:0-13643 GCA_044222845.1 Phycisphaerales bacterium | reverse complement strand
CCCGGCAAATCACCGCCAGACCGAAAGGCGCGTGTTGATCCATGCCAGCCATTCATACGTGGATCGGTAACATCAATCGCGACGGATCAGCCGCTGCGCAAAACTGATCGCTCGATCGATCACGGCAGCGCTGAGAAGAATGAGCAACGGGGCCCACTGAAGGTGGTACCGATCCTGGATGACGGTGACAGCGTGAACACACGACATGTAAGCGGTCAGCAGCACCAGAGGATGACCGATCGTCGCGATCAGTCCTTTCTGCCTCGCCATCATAATCGCGCCGATCGATCCCAGCGCCAACGTACACAACCAGAAAGCCGTCGTCGTGATCTTGAGCGGCATCACGACGCCGTCGCCAAACGTCGAACGCAGCGCGGGTTCGTTCCACACGACGCCGATTGTCTCGCTCTTGTGCTGCGCGAAGAACTTGCGAACTGATCTCTTCAGAAACCCGGGAATGTCCGATGCGATGTACTCTCTTGCCTCCCGGCCCAGCACCCTGTTGCGCTCAACCTCCGACATCCCGTCGACCGACGGCGGAAGCTTGTGATAGTAGCCCGACGTGTCCGGATTGTTCCCCATCCACGTGTTCGTCCCGCCATTGGTGGAGATGAGGACGAACTGGCCGGTCACGAGGTAGTTGCGGTAAGTCCAAGGGGCGATACATGCGAGCATGGTCAAGATGCACACCGCAAGCAGCCCCGCGCACCGCACCGCCCGCCCGCTCCGCACTGCGAGCGAAGCCGCAATCAACAGCGGGATCAGCAGTCCGATCGGGCGTATCAGGCTCAAAATCGCGAACAGCGGACCCGCCGCCGCCCACGTTGCCACAGTCGCGACCCGGCTCGTGTGGAGCACCGCTACGCCGGCCAGCAACAGAAAGCAGAACATCACCTCGCTGTTGGGCACCGTCGTAAACATCACCGAGGTGGGCCAGATCGCCAGCATCACACCGGTGATGATCCCGCACCTGGCGCCGCACCAGCGGGCCCCGAGAATCATGCCCAACCACGTCGTTCCCGCTGCCGCCACGCAGTTGACGGCCACCACCGCCGGCGCTCCCGCACCCAGAAGGCGGAAGGCGATGGCGTATATCGCGGACGGCCCTACCGCCCAGAATGTCGTTGGCTTCCCCGCTTCCCAGCAGTACCCCAGGCCCGAACTGATATTGCTCGCAAACTCAAAGTACGCATGACCGTCTGACAGAGGATGAAAGGGCACCGCGATCGCCCACGCGACACGCAACAAGAGCGTCAATAACAACATCATAACAACCCACACAAACGGCGGCGATCCCAGATCGCTGTCCGACCAGACGCCCCCGAGGGTGCTTCGGTTCGGTGAATCAGACTGACCGTTGACCTTCTCCCGAATGACGTTTCTGCGGTTGGACTGTGGGTGCATGGAGGAAGCCTGCTTGGCGTGAAGTCTGCGCTAGCCCAGCGGTATCGCCAGAGAGCATGCGAATCGGGCCGCTCTAGGCCGGGACAGCCTGAATATATCATCTCCGATTCACCCGCGAGCAACCCGCCCTTTCCGCAGGGCTGCCGCAAGGTGATTCGGAGTCAATCGGGTAATCGGGCGTTGCTGACCGAAATCTGCGCCGAAGGCAAAGGTGCCCGTCGAGAGAGGGCGCTTGGCGGAGCGGATCACCCTTCATCTTCTCGACGCCAATATGCGCTCGCGAGGGTCGCGGGCGGCGTTATTCACGCACCGACACCGTCACCATCGCGATGCTCACCGTCTTGCGCGGCGGGAACTCCTGGACCGCAATGTGGGACTTTGGGCGTGCGCGTGAGGTGGGGCTCAGGAACTTTGTCCACCTGCCCCGCGGCATTCACTCAGCGCAGACCCTCGCGGCGGTCTGCGTGACTTGGACCAGATCAGTGGTCGATCAGATCGCCCGAGCGCCGACGCTGGACAGCAAGGCCATCCGCGAGAGCGCGAACTCCCACGCGGAAAGGTCCCCGGCCTGCATGTTCTCTGCGTGGTCGGTCGACAATACGGTGGTGTTCGGGCAGCATGGCGATCGTCCCGCTGCGATCGCCACGTATCGAAGGGCCCTGGAGTTCGAGCAGTCGGAGTTGGCCGCGGCAGTCGGATTGGCCCTCCTCCCGGCCGAAGGCACGCAGCAGGAAAAGCCCGAAGCCCCGAACCTCATCGCACGCGTCAACGCCGACGCGAGCCGCGGCGCCGTGCTGCAGCTCCGTCAGGCGGAACAGTTGAGCAGACTCAAGAAGCCGCTCCCGGTACGGTAACGCTCTGTGTGCCGCGGCCTGTGGAACACGCCGGCGAACCCGATGAATCGCCGTCTCGGATCGTCCATGGCGCGTCACCTCGGTTGACGGTGGTTTCTTGACAGTCTGTCCGGCGAAATACGCAAGCACGTTACGCGGAAGCGATGCCTTTCGCGGGCCTGTCCACCCGGCGTGGCGTCATACCTGACATCCGTCCATGGCGCTCTCCCCAAAATGCCCGTTCGTTCTATTTCCCCCATTTTCACATCATTCCAGGCCCGAGTCTCGAGATTGAGTTGCCAAGTAGCGCGTGGACAGAATCAGCCTCTGGCATAGGAAAGTTCGGCAATAGTTCCAACTCGGTCGGGCGGCTCTCCTCCAGAGACGACCCATAACCGATGTCTCTCGTCGACGTGTTACCATACCGCCGGACCCTTTGTCTCTCTTGAGCGAAACTGAGGCAAACACCTCATTTTCCACTTGCATGGGGGATAGCCGTTTGCTATTATGAAATACGTGTGGGGTTCATGCGATCCCCGGAAAGATCGATTCTCAACAAAGGGAAGTTCTCATGAAATCTGTATCTGTGTGGGGTCTTGCGCTGGTCGCGGGTTGCTGTTCCTCCGCGATGGCGGGAACCATTCTGGTGAACCCGACCGCCGGTGATATCACCGGATCGGTCTCGATCAGCAGCACCGCTGCTTCCGCCAAGATGAAGTTTTCCAATACCAACTGGGACATGTCGATTTCCCCAAAGACAAGCACCGACAACGTCGGTGGCGCCACGTTCCTCCAGCGGCAAATTACAAATAACACCGGTGACCTGACTTCTGCTTGGACATTCCTCGTCTCCTATCAGGCCGGTCAGGGCTACACGTTCAACATGTCCCGTGTGGGCTCTCCCCCGCTGAGCGGGACTTTGACATGGCGTGCAGATGCCGCGCAGAATCTCGCCGGAGGAACAGCCAATACGCTCAATACCTCAACGGGCAACTCCGTGAGCGCCACCCGCTCTTTCAACTTCATCCGCATGCACGCCAGAGCGAGTTCCGGCACCATGTCGTTCTCCAACCTTCAGTTCAACGGCGATGGTACCGGACTGATCGCAGGTTCGGTGAACACATCCTCCGGCGCCCGATCCTCCATCGACGGTTCAGGTGGCGCCGGCTTCGCCTACCAGGACATCCTGTCCGACATGGACCTGTCCTTGCAGAACTGGACCTTGTCCGGCACGATCCAGTCAACCGTCGCCACGAACTCTGAAGGCGTTCGGTTTGAGATGGATATGTTCAACGCCAGCGGTTATTCCCTGAACTCCGTGCCGCTTCCGCCCGCCGCCTGGGCAGGTCTTTCCACTCTCGTCGGCGGCTGGCCTGGGGCTCATCCGGCGCCGCAAGCAACTCGGTTGATCAAGGCCGCTGACCCGCGGCGATCGCTCGGCGTGTCGCGGGCTGGTGGCGCATCCAAACCTGGTTACTTTCGCAACTCCGCCATCGGGCGGAGTTTTTTTGCATGCGCAGAACGATCCGGCCGCCCTCCTCCCGCCACCTATACTCCTCCCATCACACGCAAGTCGCACGAGCCGCGTCGATCGCGTTCGTTCACCAGGCCCGCCGCGTTCGCGCTCCTCGCGGTCATCGCGATCCTCCAACTCGCGTCGATCCCCTTCTACGCCGGCTCATCGCTCGGTTCTTTCGCGTCGTGGCGCTTGGAGCATGGCCGTATCACCCTCACCCGCAACGACACGCTCAACGCCGAGCCTTTCTACATCGCGATCAACTCCGAAGGCCTGCGGTGGTCCTTCGAAGGCCGCAGATACTCCGCGAACCACTGGTTCGTCACGATCCCGCTCTGGTTCCCGATCCTCCTCACCGCCGCGTGGGCCTGGTCCAATCGCCGTCGCCGCTGCTCCCGCGATGCTTGCACCGCCTGCGGTTACCCACTCGTTGACCTGAAGCCCAACTCCCTGTGCCCCGAGTGCGGACGTTCCTCCTCCGCAAAGAACTCTTGACGCGAAACGGACTCCGTCGGCACTGCCAAGGGACGCCGTGCACGAGCTCGCGGTCGCCCGCCTTCAGAAAGTCCCATAAGCCCGGATGGCCTCGAATTTTAGTTTGTTTCGCCGTCGCGCGCGTGCTGATGCACCGCGCGTCGCTCTACCCTCGTCACCTCGCGCCCACAGCGCTCGCATTCGCAAACACGCTTGACGTTTTCGTGTACGTTCTCCCGCCGTTCTCTCAAATGGGGCGGTCGCGGTGCCAACGGAATCAGCAGCCTGCCTCCCAGCAATGTCGCCGCTATTTCAGGATCCCAGAATGAAACACCCGAACGATTCACCTTTCTGTTCATCCCCCGAATCCTCTGGTCGCTCGCGCGTTCAACTGCTCCTTGCAGCGATCGCGACGACATTCGCAACTTCCGCCGCGCACGCCCAATGGACGGCCACGATCCTGCGTGCTCCCAGCACCAACTCGCACTCCACCGCGACGTGCGTGTGGGGCAATCGCCAGGGCGGGTATTACGATGACGGCTACTCCCATCCGGTGATGTGGAACGGCACTCTGGCCTCCATGGCCCCCCTCGCCGAGCCCGGTCCGGATTCCGGCGCTCAGGTGTACGGCATCGACGAGCACTCCGCCGTTGGCTACGGGTACATCCGCACATCCGACTCCGACGGTTACTACGCCGGCCTGCTCTGGAACGCCGCGGGCGATCAGGTCGTTCAACTCGTCGCCCCGGGCGGCATCGAGCCCGAGGTCAACGGCGTATCCGGTAACACGCAGGTGGGGAGAGTCAATGTCGGCGACTCGGTTGTTCCCTGCCTGTGGCACGGCACCACGGCCTCGTGGACCAATCTCTTGCCCGACGGGTACCTGGGCGGCGAATGCACCTCCGTGGACGGCAATCTGCAAGCCGGCGCGGTCTATGACGCCACCAGCGAGCAGGCGTGCATCTGGTCCGGCACCGCCGCGTCTTTCGTGTCTTTGCATCCCGCGGCGTGGTTCGGCTCCAGCGCGTACGGAGTTTCCAACGGTCAGCAGGCCGGCGTTGTATACGGCTTGGAATCCTCTCACGCCGCCTTCTGGAGCGGCACCGCCGCGTCCTTTGTCGATCTCCATCCGTCCGTCGCCACGCGGTCCAGCGCGAACGGCATCAGCCTGGGTCGCGTTGCGGGCGAGATCAGTCTGCCCAGCGGCCAGGACCACGCCGCCTACTGGGCCAACCCAACGGCAGAGTCTTTCGTCGACCTTCACACGTACCTTCCCGCCGAGTACGAGTACTCCTCGGCCTATGGCATCTGGACCGACGGCACGAGCACCGTGCGGATCGTGGGAGAGGCCCAGCGCGGCGCCCCCGACTACGAGTCCGTCGCGGTCATGTGGACCTTTGTCGGCGGCGGTTGCGTCATCGGAGATTCCTGCTCCGTCGCCCTCTCTCCTCAGCAGTGCGCGGGCGTCTACCTCGGCGCCGGGCGCATCTGCCCCTCCGAGGCCAACTGCGACATCGCGATCTACAGCCCGCGCGAGTCCGAGGATTGTGACGGCGATCTCCGCGCCGACACCTGCGCCGGCGCGGCGCAGAGCGCCGATTGCAACGGCAACAGCGTCCCGGACTCGTGCGAAGCTCTTGATTTCTCCGTCGAGCACTTCGACATGAACCAGTCTCTGGGCTACGGCTTCAATGGTTCGGCGTTCATCGAAAACGACGTCGCCGTCCTCACGCCGGCCGATTTCAGCCAGTTCGGTTCGATCGTTCACGCCCCGCTCTCCGGCGACCCGCTCTCGCGTCTGCGTGCCATCTTCGATTTCCGCGTGACCGACGCCTCCGTCCCGCCCGCCGACGGATTCTCCTTCGCGCTCCTCGACGCCAGCTTCTACGACTCCGCCGCGGTCTTTGGAGAGGACGGCCCCGGTGCCCACTCCATCGCCATCAAGTTCAATACCTTCGCCAACTCGCTCGAGGAGGGGAGCAACTCGATGGAGATTCTGTTCAACGGCGTCTCCATCGCGCAACGCACCTTGCTCCCTCTGCAGATCGCCGACGGCTCCTGGCATCGCGCCGTTGTTGACCTCACCCCGGCGGGAGCCGTCACCGTGAAGCTCGCCACCTTCCCCGGCGATGTCGCCACCGTGTTTGATGCGGTGCAACTGCCCGGTTACGCCCCCTTCGTCGCGTCCGTCGGCTTCGGCGGCCGCACCGGAGCTGCGTACAGCCGCCAGATGATCGACAACACCCGCATCGGTGTTCCTTCCGCCGCGGACGCCGATGGCGACGGCGCACTCGATGCCTGCCTCTGCCCCGCCGACTTCAATCAGGACGGCGGCGTGGATGGCGGCGACGTTCAGTCCTTCTTCGCCTCCTGGGAACAGGGCCTCGCGGCGGCGGACGTGAACCAGGACGGCGGTATCGACGGCGGCGACGTCCAGTACTTCTTCTCCGTCTGGGAAGCCGGCGGTTGCTTCTGAATCAACGCCGCGTTGCCCGCGGCACACATCTCAAGCCCACCCGGCCCGCGAGAGCGGGCCGGGTCGTTTTTGGGGCGGCGATCGATGATGCGACAATCACCGCGCAGAGAAAAGCCACGGCCCTTCAACGAGCCGCGGCTCAAAGTGCTCGGACATCTGGCGTTCTCAACGCCTGCGACGCAGCGTCAACGCCAGGGCGCCCATCCCCAGCGTCGCGACGCCCGCCGGCGCAGGAATCACCTCCAGCCGGTAGCCGCCCTCCGAAAACGCCGTGGTGTCGATGTTGATGTAGTACGTCCCCGCCGCGGCCCCCAGAAGCGTCACGGAGTCATTCGCGCCCAGAATGCTGTAGTCTCCCGTGCTGTCCAGCGCGCCGGGGCTGTACACGAACAGATCGTTGTCGACGCCCGGTCCGAAACTGGTCAGGTTCACGATCATCGTCCCGCCCGCCCAGTTCACCACATACACATCATCGCCGCCGTCCCAGATATTGAAAATGTGGACGCCGCTGTCGAATCCGTCGTTGTCGTCCGCCGCCCCGGCAGTTGAGCCGCTGGCCACGCTGCCGTTGGTGAGCGGCCCCAGCAGCGGCTGACCGACAAAGTCCGCCCTCGCGGCAGACGCCAGACCGAACGCCGCGCCGAGCACCAACGCATATCCGTACGTGTTTCGCCGCATCTCAATCTCCTCGCTCAATGCACAAAGAAATGCGCGCCGATCCAGCCACTCGCTGCCATAGCGCGCGGTCTTGTCTGTCACAGTGTACCAACAACCGCCAGAACCCCAGCGAGAAATCTGCACATGGGCCCCTTTTCTCCTTGGCCACCCTCGAACGGTTCCAAAGCAGGTTTCGATCTCTTGTCTGAAACCCGTTCCTGACATTCTTCAGCCTGTCGCGCCCCGTTCTCCCGGCCCCCTCCCCACCCGCGATACCCTCACCCACAATGGCCGAACGCTCCCTACAGAACGATCCCGCCAGCAGCGACTACACCCCCGGTGCCGCGGCGTTGGCGGCCAACGAATCCGCCCCGCCTCCCGCCGGGCCGGTCCTCTTTGAAGTCGCCTGGGAAGTCTGCAATCAGGTCGGCGGCATCTACCAGGTGCTGCGCAGCAAGGCCCCCCTCATGGTCCAGCGATGGGCCGAACGCTATTGCCTCATCGGCCCCTACGAGCCCAAGAGCGCGGCCGTTGAGTTCGAGGAAATGAAGCCCGTCGGCTGGATCGGCCGCGCAGTCCAGTCCCTGCGCGACCAGGGCCTCATGGTGCATTACGGCCGCTGGCTCGTCCCGGGCCGGCCCCGCGTCCTGCTCATCGAGCATTGGCAGGGACACGAGCGCCTCGCCGAGGCCAAGCACCGATTGTGGGTTGACCACGCCATCTCCACCCCCGGCCAGGACCACCTCATCGACGGCGTCGTGAGTTTCGCCGACGCCTGCCAGCGCCTCTTCGCGGCACTCTGCGAGGCCCGCGCCGCCGGCGGCCGGCCCGCCGCGGCCAACGCTCCCATCGTCGGCCACTTCCACGAATGGATGGGCGGCCTGGCGATCCCGACCATCCGCCACCGCAACCTGCCGGTGGCCATGGTCTTCACGACCCACGCCACCCTGCTCGGCCGCTACATCGCCAGCAGCCGCGATGATTTCTACGACCAGTTGCCCTGGCTCGACGACGAGACCGAGTCCACCCGCTTCAACATCCAGACCCAGCACAAGATCGAACGGGCCTGCGCCCACGGCGCTCACGTCTTCACCACCGTCTCCGCCGTCACCGCCGAAGAGTGCGCCCAGTTGCTCGGCCGCCCGATCGACGTCGTGCTCCCCAACGGCCTGACCATCGGCCTGTACAACGCGGGCCACGAGCAGCAGCGTCTCCACGGCGAGTACAAGGAGCAGATCCACAAGTTCACGATGGGCCACTTCTTCCCGTCGTACTCGTTCGACCTTGACCGCACGCTCTACATCTTCACCTCCGGCCGCTACGAGCCCAAGAACAAGGGCTTTGACCTGTGCCTCGAGGCGATGGCCCGCCTCAACGTCGAACTCAAGGCGGCCAACCTGGGCAAGAACGTCATCTTCTTCATCATCTCCCGCCGGCCCACCCGCAGCATCAACCCGCTCGCGATGGAGAAACGCGGCGTGCTCAACGAGCTCGCCGATGTCTGCGAGAAGATCACCGAGAGCGTCCGCCACCGTCTCTTCGTCCGCGCCGCCGGCGGCGGCAAGCTCCACCTGGAAGACCTGATCGACGAGTACTGGATGCTCCGCTACCGCCGCGCCCAGCACGCCCTGAAGCAGCACTGCTTGCCCATGGCCGTCACCCACATCCTGGAGGATGATCAGGGCGACCCCGTGCTCAACCAGATCCGCTATCTCAACCTCATCAACTACGAGCACGACCCCGTCAAAGTCGTCTACAGCCCCGACTTCATCACGCCCACCAACCGCCTCTGGGGCATGGAGTACGACCAGTTCGTCCGCGGCTGCCACCTGGGCCTCTTCCCCAGCATGTACGAGCCCTGGGGCTACACGCCCCTGGAGTGCGCCGCCATGGGAGTCCCAAGCGTCACCAGCGATCTCGCCGGTTTCGGGCGTTATGTGCAGGAAAACTACCCCAACCCCGAGCAGCACGGCATGATGGTCCTCCGCCGCCGCGGCCGCCCCTTCCACGAGGCCGCCGCCGTTCTCGCCAAGTACCTCCTTGAGTTCTGCAAGATGGAACGGCGCGACCGCATCGCCCTGCGCAACGAAGTCGATAAGCGTTCGTGGGACTTTGACTGGTCCAAACTCGGCCGCGCGTACCACGCGGCGCACGACCTGGCCATCGGCCGTTTTGCTTCTGACCGCGGGGGCGGCGGTGTTGCGATGTTCTCGGCCGCGAGCATGGCACGGCGGTCGTCGCGGACGAGCGGTGAGGAGTAGCTGCGCACGAAAATTGCCGCCGCTTTTTCCGAAGAACAGGCTGGGAGTACACCAGCCATGAATACAACGCAAGTGCCGATCAGGTCAGGTCGAAGCGCCGCCGTGATGGGCGGCATCCTCTGGTTCGCGGGCCTCGCGGGCCTGTCCTTCGGCGGCGCCGCGATCAAGTCCTATTTCACCGAGTTCGGAGCGGTCCTCTCGCAACTCACGGTCTCCACGCTCCGCGTCGCCGAAACCCTCAACTCGCACGCGCTGCTCACCGCCGCCGTGCTCGGCGGCATCGTGGCCCTCACGCTGATCGCCGCGGCGATCGCACGCCGCGCCCGCGCGTTCGGCGCCGTCTTCCTCACCTCCGGCCTGCTCGCCTGGGTCTTCCTGGCCGTGAGCATCGGTTGGCCGGCCTTCACGCTGCAGCGTGCTGTGAGCTGACGCTCACGGCTTTGGCTTGGCTTCGGTCACCACGTACTTGAAGGTCGATACCCCGTTGTCCTTCTTCTCGTAGATGTCCAGCGAGATGTAGCGGACCCCGTCCAGGCAGATCGGCCCCGCCGCGAACGCCGCGGCGGTCGACGGATTGGAAGCCATCGTCGAAACCGGCAGGATGCACACCTGTCCGGTCACGCCCGTGATCCGTTCCACGAGGGTCTCAGGAGCGCTGGGCCCATCGGGGAGTTTTTTGGACACCACGTGATACCCAGCGCCCTGGCGCGATGCGAACGTGGTGATCCGCCGCGAGCGGGAGATCTTCCACCAGCGCGGGATCATGGCCGGTTCGTTGTTCCCGGCCTTGACGGCGTTGGTCTGCGCCGACGCGTCCGGCACGGCCGCCAGCGCGGGGATCGCCGCGCCCGGGTTGTCGGCGCTGGGGCCCAGCGCGGAACCGCCCGAGGGCATCGCCGGGTACACGATCTGCCGGACGTCAAACTCGCCCTCGCTGTACACGATCTGCGGCCAGCCCTTGTGCGCCGAAGGATCGCAGCCCGGCGGTGCGTTGTTCTTGTCGATGACCACGTCCACGTCGCCGTACATCCGCACCGCCACGACCCCGACCCGCCCACCCTGCCTGTCCATGGAGATGTCCCACTTCGCGTAGCCATTGCCCACCACGGCCTTCGCCACCGCCGCCGCCGTCCGCGGCGATCACGGCCTCGGCCCCCGCGTCGGCCGTCGGCCCGATCTTGCAGCCCAGGCAGCCCCGCCCACCGCTCCCACGCTCAGCAGAAAGTTGCACAGTTCTCATGTTGAAGGCACTCCGTACCAGTTCCGCCACAGCCCGGTATACACGGACCACAAGCGGCCCACAGCCCCGACACGATCATCCCCAGCAGCGGCACCGCCGGGTTCACAATATACTCCACCCCAGCGCGCCCGGCAAAGCAAGCGACGGTGACCAGCAAGCACGCAGCCCGCCCACACGCCGCGGCCGCCGACGGCGAGCCCGCACGTCGCCATCGCCGCCAGCAGGTCGCCCCAAGCACGATGAACCCGGTGCCCCCGCCGTGGGCGCCGCTGCAGCCACCGGCCGCTGAGCAACGCTTCCACCGCCGCGGCCTGCAGATACCCGCCCGGCACCACCCGCCCGTCGCGCAGCTCGTGACGGTCCGCGCAGTCCGGTGCGGCATCGATCACCACCACGGCACGATCCTCTTTGATCGCCTTCTTGCCGCTCACGATGTCCGCGTAGTCGATCGTCGAGGCCTTCATCACCTCGTCCGAAGGCACACCCGGGATCTCGATGTAGCCGATGCGATCATCTTCATGAATGCCGATTTCAGGAGCCGCTTCGGGCATCGCGATCACATCCGGATTCGTGAACCGCAGCCGCGCCGTGGCCGGTTCGGTGCCGGCCATGATCTGCTCGCGCCCTTTGCCGCAGCGCGACCTTCCAATACGACGCCACGATCTCCGAGTGCTCGTAGTTCCACTCCAGGTCCGCTTCCGGCCCTTGCGCTTGCCGCCTGCCACATCCACAGCGGGCCCGACGGCGTCTTGATTCCCGCGGCGGTTTGGAGCACAACGTCCACCGCGATGCTGTCCAAACCCATATCGGCGCGCAGGGCCGCCGTCGCCGGACCGAACCGGTAGCCAGCGCTCTGCGGAGGCGAGTCGTTCCACAAGCCGGAGAACACGACCGTGCCGCCCAGTTCGTAGTTCTCCTGGATCAACGGCTTGAGCTCATCGGCCTGCGCGGGCGGGCGCATGTCGAAGAACACAAGCTTCGCGCCGTCACGCAGCAGCGATTCCAGCAGCGGCCGGTGATCGGCCTGATCGAGTTTGCCTACGGCGCCGACCACGTCCGGCAACGTGTTGTCGATCAGCAACCGCTCGGTCGCGTCCGTGATCGCGACGATCGTGGTGTTGGCGAGCGGCCCGGACGTCGGCAACATCCCGGCCCCGGGCTTCATCAACCGCTCGATAGCGGCGTGCGCGCGTCCAGATGTTGCCTCGAACGCCCATCGTCTGCGCCGGTCGCCAGCAAGACCGCCGCGGCGCACCCCCAGTGCCTCGCGCGGTACACCACCGACGCGGCACGTTCCTTGAGCGGCCACGGGGTCACAGGCTTGCCGTCACGCGTCGGCGGCGCGGGGCTGCGGTCGCGCAGCAACGCCGCGATCGCATCGCCGATCGAGCGCGTCGGGCCGCCCCCGCTCGCGAACTCGTAGCGGTCGGTTGGCTCCTCCGCCTTGGCGATCTCCACGATGCGGCGGATCGTCGGCCGCTCGTAGTGGTGCGCCGAGATCACCCGCAGGATGTGCCCCAGCGCATGGATGTCCGTTCGAGGCGAGACCAGCGAGTCGTGCTTGAACTGCTCGGGGGCCGCGAACCGGCTGCCGCGTGCTGTCCGCCGCGGCGCGCGCTCTCACCGCGCCCACTTGGCGATGCCAAAGTCCAGGATCTTCACTTCGCCCGTGTCCTCGTCCACCACGATGTTCGAGGGCTTGAGGTCCAGGTGCACCAGCCCGGGGTTCTGCTCGTGCAGCGCCTGCACCGCGTCGCAGACGCGCACGAACAACTCCAGCCGCGCGCGCAGGCGCAGCTTCGGCCGTCGCGGCAGGCTCGGGTCGCTGCAGTGCCCGTCGATGTACTTGTTCATCGCCAGCGCACGCCGCAGGAACGGCATGACCCGGTACGGGTACGGCACGCCCGCGATCGTGTGCGTGCCCGCGTAATGGATCGGCACCACGCGCGGATCCGCCTTCACGTTGGCGAGCGTGCGGATCTCGGATTCAAAGCGCATGCGCCCGGCCGAGTCCGCCAGTTCCGGACGGATCACCTTGAGGACTTCCTCCACCAGCTTGATGCGGTGCTTCACGATGTACGTGTGGCCCATGCCGCCGCTGGCCAGGTGCCGCTCCACGGTGTACCCGTCGATCACGTCCCCGACGTGCAGCGGGTGACCCAGGCCGACGAGCGGTGGCAGGAATGTCGCCGCTTCGGAGTCGGGAGGCGTCGCGGTGGATTGGAGCGAAACGAAATCCTCCGGCACGTTCGTGTCGGGCATCGAAGTCGGCGGATCCTGCGTGACCGCGTCCGTGTCAACAAATGGTGCGCTCGTGGGGTCGTCCGGCGATGTGGTGCGGGTGTCGGACATGACTGCTGTCAGCGCGGAACGGGGCGCCGTGACTCCTGATGCGATGTATACGTCGCGATCGGCCTGAAATCGCCGTAAATTTTCCAAGGAATTATGGGTGTTTTTTGGCTTCTGCACGTGCAAAAGCACAAACGCCCGGCGAACGAACGCGCGCAATTCGCGCTTACGTGGTGATGAGAGAGACACGGGTGTTTGATCCGAGGCGCGCCGGAGACAAATGTATTTCAGACGCTTGTCAGCACATCCAGGCAGCCCACCGCGTTTGCCGCAAGCTCACGACACCGTTCACCGTGAAGAAGGCCATGTCGAGCCCGGCCTTGCCGCGGTTCGCGACGATGGCGTGCTCAAGCACTAACAGACACGCGACAATCGCGACGCCGACGCCGAAGAGAAGGCCGAAACGCGCATCGGCGGCCATGCAGCGATGAGC
>JBGAMO010000133.1:0-13808 GCA_044222845.1 Phycisphaerales bacterium | reverse complement strand
CCTTCCAGCACTTGATGCACTCTTTGAGATCGTCGGAAACGCGGCAGAGTTTATTGCCGTCAAACACCAACTTGTCGAGTCCCCATGGATCAATGTACTTCGTCGGGTCGCCGCCAACGTACTGATATAGGTTCATCCCATCCACATACCCCGCCGGATCCCTCTCCAACCACCTCCCCAGCGAGGGCTCGAACCACCTGAACCGCACGCAGAACATCTGGTCCTGGGGGCTGAAGGCGTAGCCGCAGTAGCCGATGTTGTTGTCCGGCCCCGGCCCCGCGCTGTGGTCCAAAGACGCGTCGCTGATCATGCCATCGCCCGCGGGCACGCGGCCGTCCCGGTCGGCGCACGCCGCGACATCGCCGCTGCCCACCGCGCCGTTGCGCGCCAGGTCGTAATCGGGGTCGTACCCGGACTCGTAGATCGCCGCCGTCGCCCCCGAGATCGCCGTGTGGTCTGAGCTATTCACATCCGCCGGGTACCAGTGTGTGGTGCGGCCGTACGCGTCGTCACGCACGCGGTTTACGATCAACGGGTACGAGGTGGCCTGGATCATCGCGACGGGAGTGTATTGGGGGTTGGGTAGGTATGGGGGAGCGAGTGAGATGGGGTGGTGTTGGTGCGAGCGAGGGAGACACCCATGGATTGGTTTTCATGGGTTTTCGAGTGGGGTGGTGTTGCTGCGGGCGATCCCAGTCTTCGCTGCGCAGAGCCTTCGCTTCGACCGGGCGTCGGGGTTCGGTGCTTCGGGTGGTTTTGCACGTTCGACATCGAAGTCTTCCAAGGCGACGACTTGCGATGACATGGGGACGATGATGCCACCCGCGCCAAGCATGGAATCGATTCGCAGGTGGTTTGAGTGAGCGGGGCACATGCCTCCCCAGAGCTGGAGGCATGCCACCCGTCAGGGGTTTGGTGCTTCGGGTGGTTTTGCACGTTCGGCATCGAAGTCGTCCAGGGCGACGACTTGCGATGGCACGGGGACCCATGCGGAGAGCCCCGCGTCTGTTACGACAGTCGAACGTTTCGGGCTCGTTGCTGCGGGCGATCCCGGACTTCGCTGCGCAGAGCCTGCGCTCAGTCCGGGCGTCGGGGTGTTGGTGCTACCGGTGGCTTTGCATGTTCGGCATCGAAGTCGTCCGGGGCGACGACTTGCGATGGCACGGGGACCTCGATGCCGCCCGCCGCGCGGACCCATGCGGAGAGCCCCGCGTCTGTTACGACAGTCGAACGTTTCGGGCTCGTTGCTGCGGGCGATCCCGGTCTTCGCTGCTCTGAGCCTTCGGTTAGACCGGGCGTCGGGGTTCGGTGCTTCGGGTGGTTTTGCACGTTCGGCATCGAAGTCGTCCAGGGCGACGACTTGCGATGGCACGCGGACCTCGATGCCACCCCGCGAACAGCCTCCCACCCTGGCCCCGGGTGCGTTCTACCCTTCCCTTGGTCGATCCATCCCGGAGGCTCTAGTGTCATCGCGTCAGAATGTGCTGTTCGCCATTTTTGGTATCACCGGCCTGGGCGCCACGCTCGCGGCGTCGCACCGCGCGGGCGTTGCGGCGGATGATTACAAGTTCTTCGATGAGCTCATCGAGGTCAAGCACGCCATCTCCATGCGGTACGTGGATGTCGCGGACGACAAGGCCCTGCGCGAGGGCGCGATCAAGGGGCTGGTTGAGGCTCTGAACGATCCGTACACGGTGTACGTGCCGGCGTCGGACAAACGCGAGTTCAACAAGGACCTGACGGGTGAGTACGTGGGCATCGGCGCTTCGGTGAACATCCAGAACGGGTGGCTCACGATCGTCTCTCCGCTGGAGGACA
Source organism: Phycisphaerales bacterium (assembly GCA_044222845.1). Classification (GTDB taxonomy): domain Bacteria; phylum Planctomycetota; class Phycisphaerae; order Phycisphaerales; family UBA1924; genus UBA2402. Next base: position 11,990 of record JBGAMO010000133.1, on the reverse strand, counting down.
GCCCGGCGTTCCGCGCGGGGATCATGGCGGACGACCGGGTGGTGGCGATCGGCGGGACGACGACGCAGAACCTGGCGGTGGACGAGTGCGTGAAACTGCTGATGGGCGAGCCCGGGACGCCGGTGGTGCTGAGCGTGGAGCGCAAGGGCGCCAAGTTGGACATCACCGTGACGCGGGACCGGATCAAGACGCGCTCGGTGAAGGGGTTCCACAGGTCGGCGACCGATCCCAACGAGTGGGATTACCTGGTGGACCCGGCGCGCAAGATCGCGTATGTGCGGCTGACGCAGTTTACGCCGCGGTGCTCGAACGAGGTGATGGAAGCGCTGCGCAAGTGCGGGGCGGACCAGGGCGAGCTCAAGGGGCTGGTGCTGGACCTGCGCTGGAACCCGGGGGGGCTGCTGAACGAGGCGGAGGCGATCGCGGACTTCTTCCTGGAGAGCGGGATCATCGTCTCGACCAAGGGACGCGCGTACCCGGAGCGGATCACGCGGGCGCAGGCGCCCGGGACGCTGCCGAACTTCCCCATCGCGGTGATCGTGAACGGGAGCAGCGCCTCGGCGAGCGAGGTACTGTCGGGCGCATTGGTAGAGAACAACCGGGCGATCGTGGTGGGCGCGCGTTCATTCGGCAAGGGGAGCGTGCAGAGCGTGCTCGAACTGCCCAGCGGGAACGGGAGCGAACTGAAGATCACCGAGCAGGGCTACTACCTGCCCAGCGGGCGGAGCATCTCCCGCAAGGATGATTCGCCTAACTGGGGCGTTGACCCGACGCCGGGGTTCTATGTGCCGATGACCGACGCGGAACTGACGGCGATGCTCGAGGTTCGGCGCAAGGAAGAAGTGATCCACTACGCCGCGGAGAAGGGCGGCTCGCCGAGCGCGGACAGCACGCCCGCGCCCAACTGGTCGGACCCGGATTCGATCCTGACGGCGCTCAAGGACAATCAGTTCGCCGCGGCGCTTCGGGCGGTGCAGCAGAAGGTGGATTCCGGCGAGTGGAAGCCGACGGGCGAGCAGGCGGCCCAGAGCGGGAAAATCGCGAGCGCGGAGCTGCTCAAGCTCACGCAGTTCCACGAACGGCTGCTGCGCGAGCTCGCCCGCACGGAGAAGCGGATCGACGCGCTGGAGACGGCGTCGGCGGATCAGCCGCAGCAATCGATCGACCTGTGGTCAAACGACGTGGACCTGACGGGCGGGAGCCTGGAGGTGCGCGACAAGAACGGGAACGTGATCTCGACGCTGGACATTACCGGGAACAACCTGGAACGCTGGCTGCTGGACGCGGATGTGAAGAAGCGCGAGCAGCAGCCCCCGCCGGCGAAGCCGGACAACGGCGGTGTGAAGTGATACGGGGCGGGATCGGGCCTCGGGGATCGGGCTTCAGGGACACCGCCCGCGCGGGGGCGGGCTCGCTCAATGGTGACGGCGGATCATGCTGATCCTGGGGTTGGAATCTTCGTGCGACGAGACCGCCGCGGCGGTCGTGGAGAGCGGCCGGCGGGTGCTCTCGAGCGTGGTGGCGTCGCAGACGGACCTGCACGCGGAGTACGGCGGGGTGGTGCCGGAGATCGCGAGCCGGGCGCACGTTGAACGCGTGCTGCCGATGGTGCGCGAGGCCTTGGCGCAGGCGGGCGTGGGGCTGGGCATGATCGACGCGATCGCGGTGGGGAATCGGCCGGGGCTGATCGGCTGCCTGCTGGTGGGAGTCGCGGCGGCCAAGGCGCTGGCGTGGTCGCTGGGCAAGCCGCTGATCGGGATCGATCACGTGCAGGCGCACCTGTACTCGGGGCTGCTGGATTCCGACGCGGACGCGACGCTGCCCGCGCTGGGGCTGGTGGTGAGCGGCGGGCACACATCGCTGTACCGGATCGAATCGTGGACGCACTTCGTGCGGCTGGGCGCGACGATGGACGACGCGATGGGCGAGGCGTTTGACAAGGCCGCGACGATCCTGGGATTGCCGCACCCCGGGGGGCCGAACCTGGATGCGCTCTCGCGGACGCCGGGCGCCAACGAACGCGCGGTGGACTTTCCCATCAGCCGCATCGCACCTGGATCACTGGATTTTTCCTTCAGCGGGCTCAAGACGGCGATGCTGTACGCGGCCAAGGGCGTGCCGGGCGCGCGGGCCACACCTCCCCCACCGCTCACGGATCAGCGGCGGGCGGACCTGGCGGCGAGCTTCTCTCGCGCGGCGGTGCAGGCGGTGCTGATCAAGCTCGACCGGGCGCTGGGCGAGACGGCGCAGTACTCGGCGCTGTACACGGGCGGGGGCGTGACGGCGAACTCGCGGCTGCGGCGCGAGTTGGCGGCGTTCGCTGAGAAGCGCGGGATTGCGCTGCATCTTCCGCCGCTGAAATACTGCGTTGACAACGCGGCGATGATCGCGGGGCTGGCGTTTCACCTTCACGCGGCGGGGAAGACGAGCGAACTCTCGCTGCAGGCATGCCCGACGGCGATGTGCTGACCATGAACGAATACCGGCACATGCCCTCGCCGCACCCCGCATCGATCCCGGTCGAGGCGCTGCTGGCGCAGTGCGATTGGGGGCGCAGCCGCAGCAGCGGGCCGGGCGGCCAGCACCGCAACAAGGTGGAGACGATGGTGTGGGTGTCGCACACGCCCTCGGGCGTGGAGGCGCAGGCGAGCGAGCGGCGCAGCGCGGAAGAGAACAAGAAGATGGCGATGATGCGGCTGCGGCTGGCGCTGGCGGTGCAGGTGCGTACGCCGGTGGCGAGCGGGGAGATCCGCAGCGAGCTGTGGCTGCGCCGCTGCCCGGACGCGGGCGGGGGGATCATCTCGTGCAACCCGCTGCACCCGGACTTCCCGGCGCTTTTGGCCGAGGCGCTGGACGTGATCGACGCGGCGGGCGGGGACGTGAAGAAGGCCTCGCTGCGGCTGTGCTGCTCGATGAGCCAACTCGTGAAACTGCTCAAGGATCATCCGCCCGCGCTGCAGCGGCTGAACCAGGAGCGGCAGTCGCGCGGGCTGCATCAACTCAAGTAGTCAGCGGCCCTTGACGAGCACGGCCAGGAGCGTGAGGTCGGCGGGGGTGATGCCCTCGAGACGGCCGGCCTGGCCGAAGGTGCGGGGCCGGAAGCGGTGCAGGGCCTGGCGGGCTTCGTTGCGCAGGTGCGGCAGGCCCATGTAGTCGATGACTTCGGGGAGGCGGCGGTGCTCCATCTCGGCGTGACGGCGGATCTCGGCACGCTGGCGGACGATGTACGCCTCGTAGCGGCGGTCGGCGAGCGCGGTCATCCACGGGCCGCGGTCGAAGGGTTCGGCGGGGAGGGCTTCGCGGAGTTGTTCGAGTTCGAAGACGTCGCTGCGGATGGCCTTGGCGAGAGGCTCGTCCTGCCAGGTCGCGGCGTCAATCAGCGCGTGGAGTTGCTTCATGCGCTCGCGCTTGCGGGCGAGGGCGTCGCGGCGGAGTTCGCCCAGCGGGCCGGTGAGCAGGCCGAGTTCATCGGCGATGGGCGTGAGACGGTCGGGGGCGTTGTCGGCGCGGAGGAGGAGGCGGTGCTCAGCGCGGCTGGTGAACATGCGGTACGGCTCGACCGGGGTCTTGGTGACCAGATCGTCCATGAGCACGCCTATGTACGCGGCGTCGCGGCCGAAGATGTACTCGCTCTGACCCCGGGCGAATCGCGCGGCGTTGAGGCCGGCGACGAGGCCTTGTGCCGCGGCTTCTTCGTAGCCGCTGGTGCCGTTGATCTGGCCGGCGAGGAAGAGGCCGTCGACGAGCTTGGTCATGCCGCCGGCGCTGATCTGGTGGGGGCGGACCATGTCGTACTCGACGGCGTAGCCGTAGCGGTAGATCTGCGCGTTTTCGCAACCGGGCATGGAGCGCACGATGCGGTCCTGCACATCGGGCGGGAGGCTGGTGGAGATTCCGTTGCAGTAGATCCAGTCGTCGCGGAGGCTCTCGGGCTCAAGAAAGACGCCGTGGGATTCACGCTGCGCGAAACGGACGACCTTGTCCTCGATGCTCGGGCAGTAGCGCGGGCCGACGCTCTCGATCTGGCCGCTGTACATGGGCGCGCGATGGAGGTTCTCGCGGATGAGGGCGTGGGCCTGCGCGTTGGTGCTGGTCTGGCGGCACTCGACCTGCGGGAGGACGGGGAAGGTGGCGATCGAGGGCGCGTAGGCGCACGCGACGCCGATGCCGCTGAGTTCGCTGAAGGGCGCGGGGGCGGTGTCGCCGTGCTGGGGCGGGAGTTCATCCCAGCGGATGGTGTCGCGGCGGAGGCGCGGGGGCGTGCCGGTCTTGAGGCGACCGAGTTCAAAGCCAAGGTCGCGGAGTGCGGAGGAGATTCCGACGGCCGCGGCTTCGCCGAAGCGGCCGCCCTGGGTCTGGGTCTCGCCGCAGTGCATGAGGGCGCGCATGAACGTGCCGGTGGTGAGGACAAGGGCGTCGGCTTCGATGCGGATGGTGCCGCCGGGGGCGGCGATTTCGGCGGCGTGGAGGCGGCGGCCGCCAACGATGAGTCGCTCGACGCTGCCGGCGATGACGGCGATCTCGGGGCGAGCGGCGATCATCGTCTGCACGGCCTGGGCGTAGGCGTGCTTGTCGCACTGGGCGCGGGGGCCGTGGACGGCGGGGCCTTTGCTGGTGTTCAGGACGCGGAACTGGATGCCGGTGGCGTCGGTGGCGAGTCCCATGAGGCCGCCCAGGGCATCGACCTCGCGGACGAGTTGACCCTTGGCGAGCCCGCCGATGGCGGGATTACAGGACATGACGCCGATCTTGGTGGGGTCGAGCGTGACGAGCGCGACGGTGGGCGCATCGCCGGGCTGCACGGGCAGCAAGTTGGCAGCGGCCCACGCGGCTTCCACGCCCGCGTGGCCTCCGCCCACGACCACCATCTTGAATCGCTGAGTCTGCACGGTGAATCGTATTCTCGGGAGTTCGAATGACTCTAAAACAGGCGGGAGATCTGTGGGAATTCGTGAGCGTGGGGCGGAGGATTACGAGTTTGGCTTGTGGCGGGAGGAGCTTTTTGGTATACTGGCGGATGCCGCGGCCGGGCGGTCGCGGGGAGTTCGGGTCACGCTTGTAGATTCTTGGGAGAGCAGACATGAACAATTGGAAGACTGCCGCGGGAGCGGCCGCGATGCTGTGCGCCGGTTCCGCGATGGCGGTGGACGTTGTGATTGACTGGAACAACCAGCTCCTCAACAGCATCGCGGCGACGGGAACACCGCCGCCGAAGGCGAGCCGCGCGATGGCGATGGTTCAGACGGCGGTGTACGACGCGGTGAACTCAGTGAACCCGACGCACCGCGGGTATAACGCGGTGTACGCGAACCCGGCGGGGACATCCGCGGAGGCTGCGGCGGCGCAGGCGGCGCGGGATGTGCTGGTGCAGTTGTACCCGGGGCGAGCGGCGATCTTTGATGCGCAGTTGGCGGCGTCGCTGTCGCAGGTGCCGGACGGGGCGGGGAAGATGGCGGGCATCTCGCTGGGGTCGCAGTCGGCGGCGGGGATTCTGGCGCGGCGAGCGAACGACAACTCGTCGCTGGTGATTTCGTACACGCCGGGAACGAATCCGGGGCAGTGGCGTCCGACGGCGCCGGCGAATGCGCCGGCGCTGCTGCCGAACTGGAAGTACGTGACGCCGTTCGCGATGTCGAGCGGCGCGCAGTTCCGGCCGGCCGCGCCGCCGAGCGTGACGAGCCAGGAGTACACAGACTCGTACAACGAGGTGAAGGCGTACGGGCGTGCGACGGGATCGCTGCGGACGCAGGAGCAGACGGACATCGCGAACATGTGGGCGGCGGGCGGGGGCACGGTGACGCCGCCGGGGCAATGGAACCAGGTCGCGCAGCAACTGGCGATTTCGCACAATCTATCGACGGCGGAGAGCGCGCGGCTGTTCGCGCTCCTGGGGATCGCGGATGCGGACGCGGCGATCGCGGCGTGGGACTGCAAGTACACGTACAACTACTGGCGGCCGATCACGGGGATCAACCAAGCGAACAGCGACGGCAATCCGGACACCGCGCAGGACGCTTCGTGGACGCCGCTTCTGGCCACGCCGCCGTTCCCGGCGTACATCTCGGGGCACAGCACGTTCAGCGCCGCATCCGCGGCGGTGCTGGCGTCGTTCTTCGGGTCTGATTCGCAGTCGTTCAGCGTGACGAGCGTTGGGATCACGCGGTCGTTCACGAGCCTGCTCGCGGCGGCGCAGGAGGCGGGGCAGAGCCGGATCTACGGGGGCATCCACTGGCAGTTCGACAACCAGATCGGCCTGCACTGCGGCACGGAGGTGGGCCAACTGGTGGCCGATACGCAGTTGACGGTGCCCGCGCCGGGCACGCTTGTGGGCGTGGCGGCGGCGGGGCTGTTCGTGCGTCGGCGGCGGCGTTGATGTCTGATTGACGTGAGTTTGAAGCGCGAACGCGGAGCGTGGGGCTCCGCGTTTGCGTTTTGCGCTTGGCGTTTCGGGCAACGAGTGCGCGAAAGGTGCGCGGTTGGGTCGTTTTGGTGCGGAGGGGAAAGGGAGATGAGTAGGCGGCTGCACCGATGTCGAGGACGACATCGGTGGCACAGCCATACATCTCAGTGGGCGTTGCGGTGGACGAAGCCGCGGAACAGGGTGAGCCAAAGGATCTTGAGGTCGAAGCCCAGGCTCCAGTGGCGGATGTAGACCAGGTCGTATTGGAGGCGCTTCTTGAGGGAAGTGTCGCCTCGCAGGCCGTTGACCTGGGCCCAGCCGGTGATGCCGGCCTTGACGTGCTGGCGGAGCATGTAGCCGCGCCAGTCGTCGCGGAAGCGTTCGATGAGTTCGGGGCGTTCGGGGCGGGGGCCGACGAGGCTCATGTGGCCGAAGAAGACGTTGAACAACTGGGGGAGTTCGTCGAGGCTAGTTCGGCGCAGCCAGCCACCGATGCGGGTGACGCGGGGGTCGTCGCGGCGGGTCCAGCGGGCGGGCTGGTTCTCGTCCTCCGCGTGGACCATGGTGCGGAACTTGTAGATATCGAAGGTCTGGCCGCCGAGGCTGACGCGGCGCTGGCGGAAGATGACCGGGCCCTTGCCGCTCATGCGGACGAGGAGCGCGATGAGGAGCATGAGGGGCGAGAAGACGGTGATCGCGATGAGCGAGCCGGCGATATCGATGATGCGTTTGCCCATGCCGGGGAAGCCGTTCATCGGGCTTTCGCGCACGGACAGGATCGGCATGCCCTCCAGATCGCTCACGGCCATGCTCTGGGGCAGATAACGCGGGTGGACATCGGGGATGAGGCGGACATCAACGGCGTGGCGGTCGAGGCGGCGGACGAGTTCGCGCAGGAGCGTGGCCTTGGTGGCGGGGAGTGCGAGGTAGACGGCGTCGGGGCGCTGCTCTTCGAGAACGCGGTCGAGATCGCGGAGGCCGCCGAGCACGGGGCGATCAACGCAGACGGCGTTGGGCTGGGCTTCTTCCTGGTGCGAGACGAAAAACGAGACGTGCAGACCGGTCCAGGAGTTGCGGTCGAGGGTGCGGCAGGCGATGCGGCCGAGGCGGCCGGTGCCGATGATGGCGACGTGGCGGAGGTTCCAGCCGCGGCGGCGGATGGCGCGGAGGGCGAGCCGGAACGCGGCGCGATAGAACGAGAGGAGCACGGGGAGCGAGAATGTCAGGACGCCGAGTTGGAGACGGCCCGCGTCGATCTCGCTGCTACCGATGCGGATGGAACGTGTGCCGGCCCAACCGCCGACGAGTTCGGGGCCCAGCGCCCAGAGGATGACGATGAGGGCGACGCTGGTGGCGATTGCGGCCTTCATCACCTGCACGGTTTCGGCGAGCAGGACCCGGTCGCGGCGCGGGCGGTAGAGCCCGAAGCTCCACAGCGCCATGAGCAGGATGGGCAGGGCGAGCAGAACGAGGGGTTCGCGGACCCAGGCCATGAGGCCGGCGCGGGTTTCAAGGGTTGGGAACGAGCCTTCGATGAGGATGCGGCGGGCCGCCCAGGCGATGTAGCACGCGGCGGACGCGACAACACCATCGGCTGCGCACAAGAGGGAGACGAACAGTTGGTGTCGTTGCTTCAGCACGCTGTTCAAACCTTCCGTCAGACTCGCGCCGCCATGGCGCGAAGTGTCCAAACGCACGGTCAGCGCAGTTCATCCGCGACCATTATTGGCCGCGTACGGACCCGCCCGGACACCAACCCCCACACGAGTTGGAACAATTCACCAAGGCCTGCACGGAGCGCCACGGGATGCAATATCCCGCAACACGGAGGCCTCAGTGGCCGAAAGGGTAGCGCCTGTCGGCGGCACGATCCTGACGACCACGAACAAATCCCCATCCTGACCTTTGTCGCCTCGGAGGCCCTTGCCGCGGAGACGCAGCTTGCGTCCGCTGGGAGTGCCTGCGGGAATGGTCACTTCGACCTGCGCGTCCAAAGTCGGCACGGGGACGGAAGCTCCGAGCGTGGCCTCGGCGATGGTGAGCGGGAGATCGAGGTAGAGATCGAGGCCCTTGCCGGTGTGCTCGAACTCGCCGCGGCGGAAGAACTTGTGCGGCTGGACGCGGACGGTGAAAACGATGTCGCTGCCGCCGCGTGCGTCGGCGCGGACGCGCATCTGCGTGCCGGTCTCGATGGCGCGGGGGATGGTGAGCTCGATGGTTCGTGCCGCGCCGCCCTCTGAGAGGCGCAGGGTCTGTGTGCCGCCGCGGGCGGCGGTGAGGAAATCGACATCGAGGTCGCGGTGGACGGGTTCGGGGGTGGCTTCGGCGGAGGTGCGCGGGCGGCGACCGCCGCGGCGCTTGGATTTGCCGTTCGTGTCGCCGGGCCATTGGGCGCTCGCGCCCGCGCCGCCGAAGACGCTCTCAAAGACGGAGGCGAGGTCGTCGGGATCGAAGCCGGGATCGCCTCGGGGGGCGCCGCCGACGTTGCTCCAGGAGTAGTGCGGGCCGCTGCCTCGGGAGCCGGCGCGCTGGGCGGCTTCCTGAGCGGAACCGGTCTCGAAGGCTGCGGTTCCGAACTGGTCGTAGAGGGGGCGCTTCTTGTCGTCGCTCAGCACGTCGTAGGCGTGCTGGATTTCGGTGAACTTCTTCTGGGCGTCGGGGGCCTTGTTGACATCGGGGTGGTACTGGCGGACCAACTTCCGGTAGGCGGAGCGGATCTCGTCCGCGGTGGCCTTCTTTGTGATTCCAAGGACCTCGTAGTAGTCACGGGAGGGCATGCGGGGGGATTGTACGCGGGGGGTTGGAGGGCACTTGGAGGCCGGATCCACGCGACCGTCAGCGGGCAGGGCCTTCAGCGAAGCGGACGCACAAGACTGATGCGGGTGAGTTGACGCGCTGTTGCGTCGTACGGACCTTGCACCGAGGAGCTGTCAGGACCGGTGATGGCGGCAGCATGTATTGCGTGCGCATGAAAAACGCCGGTCGGGAGGAGCCCGGCCGGCGTGTGGTGTTGGAATCAGATGTTGCCGTCGATCAGATTACTTGGGGCCGTTCTTGGCGGCTTCCTCGGCGGCCTTCTTGGCGGCGGCTTCGGCTTCGATCTTCTTCTGCTTCTCGGCCATGAGACGGGCCATCTCGGCTTCCATCTTCTTCTGGACTTCCGGCGGCGGCTTGGCGGGGTTGGGATCGACGTGGATGTTGGGGTTGCCGGACTGGGTACCCGCGGGGACCGGGGTCTCGGGGGCCGCGGCGGGGGCCGGGGCGATCTTGACGACATCGATGTCGAAGTAGAGGGTGGCGTTGGCGGGAATCTTGCCGCGGGAACGGGGGCCGTAGGCCATGTTCGGCGGGATGACCAGGCGGCGCTTCATGCCGGCCTGGATCTTGGCCATGGAGCTGTTCCAACCGGCGATCATGGGGCCGCCGATGTTGTACGACCAGGTGGTGCCGCGCTCGTAGGAGGAGTCGAAGACTTCGCCGCTATCGAGGTAGCCGGCGTAGTTGAGGGTGACTTCCTCGCCCGGCTTGCCGGGTTCGCCGGTCAAGGCGCCGGGGTAGTCGATGGCGTAGACGTCGCCCTCGTACTTGGTGTACTTGACGCCGGCATCGAACTTGGCCATGGTGTACTTCTGTCCGGCGGCGGGGCCCCAGACCTGCTTGCCGGCGGCGTCGAAGCCGCGGTCGGCGATTTCGATCGTCTTGCCGTTGAAGGTGATCTCGCTGGTCATGTGCGTCGCGCCGCTGGCGGCGGTGGGATACGCGGTGGCGGTCTTGCCGGTCCAAGTGCCGTCGGCGCCCTTGGTGGCTTCGATCTCCATCGTGGTCACGAGGTTGTCGAGGCTGTAGATCGGGAAGGCTTCGGGGGCGGCCCACAGACCGGTGACGTTGGGCATTTCGCCACGGATGCGGCGGAACTCCATGGTCTGGATCAGGGTCTTGTCGCCGGCCTTGACGAAGTGCCAGAAGCACTGGCGGTAGGGCCGGTTGAGACCGTCGGCGCGGGCCATTTCGACATACAGGATGTCGGTGAGGCCGGTGACGACGACGGGGGCGAGGCTGACGACGACGTCGGCCGAGGCGCCGCCGATCTGAGCGGGGGTGGTGGTCTTCCAGGAGCCGGTCAAGGCATCACCCAGCGCCTTGAGGTCGGCGTTGGACCAGGCGGGCTGGGCCTTGGTGGAGGCGGCCTCGGCGGGCTTGATGTCGACCGTCTTGATCTCCATCTTGGGCTTCTCGCCAGGCTTGCCGTCCTGAGCGATGGCCAGGCCCGAGCACGCCATCAGCATGAGAGCCGCGGCGGAACGTTTGAGAGCGATTGAGGTCTTCATATTCATCAGATTCCGAAGGGTTGACTGCCGGGCGGTTGGGGAGCAACGGCGCCGGTACTACTCCAAGGACGCGGATCAACGGATGCCGACACGAACGAACCCCAAACTGCTAGAGCCACCGGCTCAGGCGAGTTCGGGGAAGAGTTTGGTCACCGTGGACACAAGGTCTTTCACATGAGAGACCGATTCGTCCATGAGTTTTTGTTCATCGGCGGTCATCTTGAAGGTAATGACCCGTTCGACACCCTTTGCGCCCAGGAGGGCGGGGACGCCGACGAAGTAGCCCTTGCCCTTCTGGCCGCGGGCGATGCCGAACTCGTCCTCACAGTACGCGGCGGAGGCGATGATGCGCTTCTTGTCCTTGACGATGGCCTCGACCATCTGGATGGTGCCGGAGGCGGGGGCGTAAAAGGCGCTGGTGCCCATGAGCTTGACGATTTCACCGCCGCCGACCTTGGCGCGATCGACGCAGGCCTTGACCTTGTCCTCGGGGAGGAGGTCGAGGACGGGGATGCCGCTGACGCTGGTGAGGCGGGGGAGGGGGACCATGTCGTCGCCGTGGCCGCCCAGGAGGAGGGCGGTGATGTCCTCGACGGAGCACTTGAGCTCCATGGCGAGGAACTCCTTGTAGCGGGCGACGTCGAGTGCGCCGGCCTGGCCCATGACGCGGTGCGTGGGGAAGCCGGTGACCTTCCACGCGGTGTAGACCATGGCGTCGAGCGGGTTGCTGACGACGATGACGATGGAATCAGGGGCGAACTCGCGCACCTTGGCGGAGACATCCTTGACGATCTTGACGTTGGTCTGGATGAGGTCGTCGCGGCTCATACCGGGCTTGCGGGGCAGGCCGGCGGTGATCACAACGACGTCGGAGCCAGCGATGTCCTTGTAGTCGCTGGTGCCGATGATGTTGGAGTCGAAGCCCTCGATGGGGGCGCAGCAGGCGAGGTCCAGGGCCTTGCCCTTGGCGAAATCGCCGCGTTCGGGGATTTCAAGCAGCACGATGTCGCCGAGTTCTTTGGCGGCGGCCCAGTGTGCGCAGGTGGCGCCGACGTTGCCGGCACCGATGATGCTGATTTTTGCTCGACGGGTGGCCATGGGATGTACCCTTCCAGAAGTTGAACAGGATTGAATAGGGAAAGGGCGAATCATAGCGGTCGGGGGGGAGAGAGGCTAGATTCGCTGGGGTTGGAGAGGGGGAGGGCGATCGGTGGCGCGGGTTACTTGAGTGATGCAGCGAGTGAGCGGAGGAGATTTTGGGG
>JBGAMO010000132.1:0-13837 GCA_044222845.1 Phycisphaerales bacterium | reverse complement strand
CCAGGCAGATCCGCAGGTAGGCGTCGCGGTCGTCAACCCCAGCCCCTTGTCCGTGATCGGCGCCGGCCAGAACAGCCTGGGCCTGACGGAGGCGGGAGCTTCCGGCTCGTTCGCGCAGGGCATCCTGAGCCGCGCTCCGGCGTTGGGCGTGGCCGGTCAGTTCATGGACGACGTGCAGGTGGACTTCCTCGTGAAGGCTACGCAGGCCGACGTTCGCTCGATCCAGTTGACCGCCCCGCGTCTGACCTTCACCAACGGTCAGACCTCCAACATCTACGTCGCCACGCAGGTCGCGTTCGTGTCCGATTTGACGCCCGTGGTCAGCGAAGCCGCCGTCGGCTTCGACCCCACGCTCGCCACGGTGAACGAGGGTGTGGTGCTGCTGGTTGAGGGCACCATCTCCGCCGATCGCCGCTATGTCACGCTCAACGTGGACGCCGCGGTCTCCAAGATCGACGGCTTCCAGAACACAGCCGTCAGCGCCGTCACCGGAGGCGGCATCGTGAACTCGGCCGCGACGCAGTCGTTCATTCAGTTGCCCACGACCACCGTCACTCGCGTCCGCACCACAGTCACCGTGCCGGATCAAGGCACGATCCTGCTGGGTGGCCAGCGTCTGATCGCCGAGCAGGAAATCGAGTCCGGCGTGCCTGTGCTGAGCAAGATCCCGATCCTGAACCGCTTCTTCAGCAACCGAATCGAGGTCAAGGAAGAGCAGACCCTGCTGATCCTGATCAAGCCCACGATCCTGATCCAGAACGAGGAAGAGCAGCGGAACTTCCCGGGTTTGGACGAGTCGCTCAAGTTCCCCGGCTGAGCAGCCGTTTCGTGAATCTCTACAAAGCCCGCCTCCCCGGCGGGTTTTTTCTTGGGCACATACCGTCCTGCTGATGCCGGGATTGCCGCAAGAGCCCGCTGCCGGAACCATCGTGCTCAGTGTTGCGGGACTGTCCCCGCATTGCCCACGCTGTGGGTATGACCAGAGCGGCGTCATCGCTACCTGGACCGACTCGTGCCCCATCAGCGGCACGTGCAGCGAGTGCGGGCTCACCGTTGAATGGGGAGATGTCCTCGATGTTCATCGCGGCAGGCTGCCGGGCCTCGTCGAGCACAGCCGCGGCGTGCGCCAAATGCTCCGTTGGACCCTCACTACCGCCGCTTGGATGCTCCTTCCGAACCGGTTCTGGGATCGTGTGTGCTTGCACCACGCGCCGCGGCCCTCCCGCATCCTGCTCTCCATCTCGGTGGTGTTGCTCGCGGTGCACCTCATGATCGCCTCGGCGTGCATCATGCTGGTACTCACGCGCGGGGCTCCCGCGGGGACTGTGCAGTGGCGCTTCGACAATATCTCCTACTGGTACCCCGAACTGCTCTCGCCCTTGGTTGAGCCGTTGGCGCAGATCAGCGTTGACACGTGGCGGGGTGCTCGATTCGTCTCCGTATGGCCGCTGTATCCCGTCTGGGCGGTGCCCGCAACTGCGCTGCTCGCGTGCATTCTTGCATGGCCGCTGATGTTCCTGGCGCTGCCGGTCACTCGTCATCGTTCTCGCCTTCGCTGGGAGCACGTGTGGCGTGCTGGGCTTTACCCTACCTGGGTCCTGGGGCTGATGTTCGTGCTGAACAGGATTGCCTTCCTGATTCGGTACTCCGGCGAGTGCATCGACTCCATTGTGGGAGGCAGCGGGAGCGCGAACCTCGCTTCCGCGGCGAACGGATTGCTCTACTCGCTCCGCCCGATTGCCTGGGTTGCGGTGGCGGCGTGGATCGCCGCGTGGTGGTACTTCGCGATAGTCCGCGGATGGCGCCTTGAGAAGGGCCGCGCTCTTTGGTCGGTGTTGCTTGTCGCAGTCGCCGCGGCGTCCGCCCTTGTTGGAACGCTCGCGTGGATGCTCCTCGCTCGCATGTCGCCGTTCATCCTGTAGCCCGATCGGCCCGCCACAGGGTGATGAACTGCTCCAGTGAAAGCTGCTCCGCCCGAGCCTCCGCGGAGATACCGGCCGGGAAGGCGAACTGCCTTCCCAGGATCGAACCGATCTGCTTGCGCCGATGTTCGAACAAGCGCTGGCAGAACGCGGCCAACTCCCGGGGTGGCTCTGCCAGCGGCGTGTTCCGCCGCCGCAGACCGATCATCGCGCTCGTCACGTCCGGCCGCGGCCAGAAACACGCCGGCGGAAGCGTCGCGATGTGCTCGAACTCCGCCACGCACGCCGCGAGGACGCTTAGGGTGCCGTAGTCCTTGCTCCCGGGCTTTGCGGCGAGCCGGTCGGCCACTTCACGTTGGATCGTCACGTATAGCCCGCGGCACGCCGGGTAATCGGCCATCAGTATGCTCATGACCGGTGTCGCGGCCCCGTACGGCAGGTTGGCCACCAGCACGAACGGTCTCCCCGCCAGCGCCGCGATCACCCCCGGCGCCAACTCGTGCTTGGTCCGCAGGCAGTCGCCCTCCACCAGCGTGAATCGGTCGCCGAACTCTCCGAACCGCTCGCGGAGCAGCACGCTCAGTCCCACGTCCATTTCCGCGGCGATCACGATCGCGCCGCGTTGGAGCAGTTCGCCGGTGAGTGCGCCGGTGCCTGGCCCCACCTCCAGCACCACTTCGCCGGCCTTTACATCCGCGGCATCGACCAGTTTGCGGATCAGGTTGTGATCAATGAGGAAGTTCTGCCCCAGGCTCTTGCGTGGCGCCAGGCCCCGTGACTCGAGCATCTGCTTGATCTGTGCGAGTGTCTGCATGCCTCACCACCGCCCGCTCAGAATTTCGCCGATAGCGTGGGCTACTCCGTCGTCGTTGTTGGTCGGGGCGTGACGCTTGGCCGCGTTCCGCACGGGCTCGATCGCGTTGCCCATCGCGATCCCGAGCCCGGCACCACGGATCATTGAGATGTCGTTGACTTCGTCACCGATCGTCGCCACACGACGCGGATCGATCCCGTCCCGCTCCGCCAGCCAGCGGATGGCGGACCACTTGTCAGCCCCTTCGTTGAACAGTTCCAGAATATGAAAACTCTGCCCTTCCCTCAGCCGCGGCAGGTGTTCCGGTCCGACCACCGCAGGGAAGTTGTGCAGGTGCCCCCGCCCCTCGATCGCCGGTCGAAGGTCCTCCGCCACGGCATGCAACTGATCCGAGTACCCGAACGCGCCTACTCGGACGGTGTGCTCCGGGTGCTCATCCTCGTGCAGATGGTCGGTTGTCCGGACACGCACGCTCATGGTGTCGAACCACCAGTCCATCACAGGATCCAACCGCAACTGCCGCGGCCCTCGAACGACTAAGTAGTCATAGCCCGCCTCCAGCGGATCTTTCAAAACCAGGGCCGGGTGATCAGTCTCGATGAGACGATCAACGACCAGCCGAACCAGTTCCAGATCCATCGCGAACCGATGGATTGTGCGGGAAGTGGTTGGGTCGGCGATGATCGATCCCCCGGCGACGATCGCCGCGTCGCGTTGACCGATGGCGTCCAGATAGCGCCGGCACTCGACCAGGCCCCGGCCCGTGCACACCACCACGCGCATGCCGGCGTCCCGCGCCGCGTGGATGGCTCGGACATTCCCCGGAGAAACCTCACCCCGGGAATTCAGCAGAGTGCCGTCGAGATCGACCGCCAACAGGTCATATTGTTGCCGCGAGTTCACCGTCGCAGGGTAGCGTGGGGCCGAACCACGATGCTCGCCATGGTGAAAGTTCACCGCTCGGTTTCCCAACCGGACTCGCGCGCGGGCGACGGGAAGCGGGCGCGGGCGCATCCGGGCGGATGCGGCCGTGAACGGAGGGTGGTTGTTTTCGTGCGCCCGCCGACCGGCGGCGGGCGCGAGTATGCACGAATCGCCTCCGCGACCGTGTCAACAGGTCAGCTCCTGAGGGTCAACGCCTTGAACAATCGCAAAGGACCGTTCCTTTCTCCGCTCGCACTCATGGCCTGCGCGGGCGCGCTCGTAGCCGCGGCGCACGCCGACACCGATCCGCACGCCGGCATGCTGCGCTGGCCCGACGTCGGTCGCACGCACATCGTCTTCTCGTACGCCAACGATCTCTGGCTTGTGCCCAAGTCCGGCGGCGTGGCTTCGCCGCTGGCGAGCCCTCCGGGGCAGGAGTCGTTCCCCAAGTTCAGCAACGACGACAAGACGATCGCCTTTGTCGGCAACTACGAGGGCAACCGCGATATCTACACGATTCCGGTCGGGGGCGGGATCCCCACGCGCGTCACACACCACCCCGCCGCGGAGACGCTCAGCGAGTGGGCGCCGGATTCCTACGCCGGGGGCAACAAACTGCTGGTCATGAGCAACGGTCAGGCCGGCCTCGCACGCCAGACGCAGATGTTCGCCGTCGATGCCGCGGGAGGTCTTCCTCAGCAGCTCCCGGTGCCGTACTCGGGATTCGGCAGCATTTCACCCGATGGCGTTTGGCTCGCCTACACCCCGCACAGCGTCGACAACCGCACCTGGAAGCGATATCGCGGCGGCATGGCCACGGACATCTGGCTGTTCAATCTCAACGACAAATCCAGCAAGAAAATCACGGATTGGGAAGGCGTCGACACGATTCCCATGTGGGTTCCCGGCAGCGACGGCAGCACGCTCTATTACCTCTCTGACAACGGGCCCGAACACCGGATGAATATCTGGGCGTACTCGGTCAAGGCGGGCACTCGTGAACAGGTGACCAAGTTCACCGACGATGATGTCCGGTGGCCCAGCGTCGGGCCCGGGGATTCGGGGCAGGGTGAGATCGTTTTCCAGTTGGGCGCCGAACTGCGCCTCTTGAACCTCGGCACGCGGCAGGACAGGGTCGTGAAGGTCACGATCCCGGGTGACCGCCCGACCGTGAAGCCTCGCATCGTTGACGCCGCGAAGCGGGTTGAGTCCGCGTCGATTTCTCCGTCGGGCAAACGTGTCGTCGTGGAGGGCCGCGGCGACCTCTGGTCCGCCCCCGCGAAGGAAGGCGTGGTCCGCAATCTCACCCGCACCGACGGCGTCTTTGAACGCAGCCCCGCGTGGTCTCCCGACGGCAAGTGGATCGCCTACTTCAGCGATGAGACGGGCGAGTACGAACTCTGGGTCCGTCCCGCCGACGCCAAACTTCCTGAAGAGAAAAAGGACGACGCCAAGAAGGAAGACGGCAAGAAGGAAGACGGCAAGAAGGATGACGCCAAGAAGGATGACGCCAAGAAGGGCGATGCCAAGCCCGAGACCGCGCCAGAAGGCGAGAAAAAGGACGCAGACAAAAAGGATGACAAGCCCGCCGCGGACGCCGCGCCGGCGTGGAAGTCCGATGCCGCGCCGCGAAAGGTGACGACCCTGGGCCCCGGCTTCCGTCAGGACCTCACCTGGTCACCGGACAGCAAGCACCTCACGTTTACCGACGAGGTCGGCCGCCTGCAACTCTGCGAACTTGCGACCGGAACGATCAAGACGGTCGATCAGGACCCCTGGGGCACCCCGTTGAACGGATCGTGGTCTCATGATTCGCTCTGGATCGCCTACGCGAGAAGCGAGGACAGCAAGAGCGGCAACAACGGTTCGATCTGGCTGTACAACGTCAAGTCCGGCGAGAAGACTCGCGTCACGGCCGGCCAGTTCGCCGACAACAACCCCGTCTTCGATCACAAGGGCGACTTCCTCTACTTCTCGTCCAACCGCATCATCGACAACCCGATCTACTCCGATATCGAAGGTTCGTTCGTCTACACCGGCACGCAGGCCCTCTACATGGCCCCGCTCCGCAATGACGTGAAGAGCCCTTGGGCCCCCAAGAACGACGAAGAGGAAATCAAGAAGGACGAGCCCAAGAAGGACGACGCAAAGAAGGACGAAGCCAAGAAGGATGAAGGCAAAAAAGACGAGGCCAAGAAAGACGACTCCAAGAAGGACGAGCCCAAGAAGGACGAGTCCAAGGATGAATCCGCGAAGCCTGATGACGGCGTCAGCGGATCCTGGTCCGGACGAGCGACAGGCGGAGGCGAGGGCATGCCCGCCGGTGGCATCCCGATCGGGATGGTGATAACGCTCAACGATGACGGATCGGTCACCGGCACTGTGACCAGCCCGATGGGAGGCGGCGCGATCTCCAGCGGCAAGTACGACAAGGCCACCCGCGAGCTCACCCTCAGCATCAGCATGGGCAAAGCGGTCGCCACCCTCACCGGCATCATCAACGGTGACGAAATCAGCGGTTCCTGGTCCGCGGGCGACGGCAAGGGCACCTGGACCGCCAAACGCACCGGCAAGGGCGCCGCGACCAAGGGCGGCGAGGGCGCCAAGGCCGACGGTGGTTCCGACAAGCCCGCCAAGGAGGTCAAGATCGATCTCGACGGCTTCGAACGCCGCGTGATGCAGGTCCCGGTCCCCTCCGGCGCATTCGGCAAACTCGCCGTCAGCGGCGACAACACGCTCGTGTACGTTCGCGTCCCCGCCCGCGGCGCCGCGGAAGGTCCGGCGATCAAGATTTTCGATCCCTTCGACGACAGCAAGGAAGAGAAGGTGGTGCTGGCCGGCGCGGGCAGTTTCGACATCACACCGGACGGCAAGAAGATCCTCGCCATGAAGGGCGGCTCGAACATGAGCGTCTGTGATGCCTCCGCCGGCGGTGGCAAGGCCACCACCGTCCCCACGGACGGCATGAAGACACGCATCGATCCGCGTGCCGAGTGGCAGCAGATCATCACCGAGACCTGGCGTCTGCACCGCGACTTTTTCTACGAACCCACCATGCACGGCGTGGACTGGGCCAAGGTCCGTGACCACTACGCCGCGATGCTCCCCGACTGCATCAGCCGCGAGGACGTCGCGTACGTGCAGGCGGAGATGGTCAGCGAACTGAACATCGGCCACGCGTACATCTCCAGCCCAGGCGATGTCGAAAACTCGGTTCCGCCCGTGAGCGTCGGCATGCTCGGTTGTGATTACGAGCTGGTCAAGAGCGATGCCGGTACGGCCTACCGCATTTCCAAGATCTACGAGGGCGGCCCTTGGGATACCGACGCCCGCGGCCCGCTCAGCCGTCCCGGTCTGGGAGTCAAGGAGGGCGACTTCCTGCTCGCCGTGAACGGCGTGCCGGTGGACACCTCCAAGGACCCTTGGGCGGCGTTCATCGGTCTGGCGGACAAGACTGTCTCTGTGACGATCGGTCCGGCTCCCAAGCTCGACGACAAGGCGCACGAGGTGCTCGTCACCCCCGTCGGGAATGAAGGCAACCTTCGGTACCGCGCGTACATCGAGGCCAAGCGCAAATACGTGGCGGAGAAGTCGCAGGGCAAGGTCGGTTACATCTATGTGCCCAACACCGGTGTCGACGGTCAGAGCGATCTGTTCCGCCAGTTCGCCGGCGAGCGTCGCCGCGATGCGCTCATCATCGACGAGCGATGGAACGGCGGCGGCCAGATTCCCACCCGCTTCATCGAACTCCTCAACCGTCCGACCGTGAACTACTGGGCCCGCCGGCACGGCAACGACTGGCCGTGGCCGCCGGACACGCACCAGGGCCCCAAGTGCATGCTCGCCAACGGGCTCGCCGGCTCGGGCGGCGATGACTTCCCTTGGCTGTTCAAGCACAACAAGATCGGCAAGGTCATCGGCATGCGGACCTGGGGCGGTCTGGTGGGCATCTCGGGCAACCCCGGCCTGATCGACGGCGGTCAGATCACCGTCCCAACCTTTGGCTTCTACGAGACCGACGGCACGTGGGGCGTTGAAGGGCACGGGGTTGATCCCGACATCGAGGTGATCGACGATCCTGCCAAGATGGTCAACGGCGGCGATCCTCAACTCGATACCGCGATCGAGCAGATGCTCGGCGAACTGCGGGATCACCCCTTCGTTCCGCCCAAGCGACCCGCCAGCCCCAATCGTGCGGGAATGGGCATCGCCCCGCAAGACAAGTAGTTTCCGTCACGGTCGATGTGCCGGCATCCTCGTGTCGCAGCCGCTTCGATCCGAGCCGATTGAATCCCGATTCCCTGATCCCGATTCACGGTCCAAAAAGTCAACGCCCGGGCGGCCATACGCGGCCAGCCCGGGCGTGGAACTCGCGGTACTGACGGGCGGCGGGCGGCGAAGTCTGCCCCCCGCAACACCGGTGCGCCCCGCCCTCCACCCGATCCGCTCCGTCGTCCGCCGCACCCTCAGCGGCGGGCGACGGCCCTCATGCGAATCGTGGAGTGCGGGGGAGGCGACGGTCGCCCGTCAGACGCTCCCTCTCATCCAAGGAGGCCGCTAGGCCCCCCTCTCTCCCAACAGGCGGCCCACACGGGCACACCAGAGCACGGAATCAGTCGTACAGAGCGGTCGTGGCCGGCGGGTCCACCCGCCGCAGGCGCATCGTCGTGTCGATGCGGAAGTTCGATTGGGTACGGTGCCGCTCGGCGTGGAAGATCTTGAGCGAGTAGGTCTGCCCGTCCTGCAGCCACGTCAGACGGTCGACGTCGATCGTCTGGCTGCACGCCGAGTGGATGCCGCCGATGTCCACCACGAGCTTGCCGTCGATGAACACCCATACGTCGTCGTCGCCCGTGAAGGTAAAGACCTGCCCCTTGCCCTTCTCGCACACGAACTGGGTGGCGATCTCCGTCGTGAAGTGGAAGTTCTGGTTGGGGGTCGTACCGCCAGAGTTGCCCAGCAACTCTCCGTTGATCGGGAAGAACCCGCCCAGGTTCATGAAGACCGGATCGGTCCGGTCGTTAAAGGTGTAGACGTTGGTGCCCGCCGTGCGACGAAGCGTCAGCGAGATCTGTTTGCTCGCGTTCACGCCCGGGGTGTCGCGGTACCACTGCGCGAAGTTCGCGGCGGTGGTGCTGGCGCCGGCCAGGGTGGTGGAGAGTGCGCCGTTCACGTCCCCCGACTTGGTCGCGATGTACGAGCGGGGGTCCATGATGGGCCGGTTGCTCGCATCCTTCCAGACGGTGTTCACCTTGTACCCGGTGGAGCGGAAGGTCGGCTTGCCGTCGGCGTCCAGCGTGTCGTTGATCATCTTGCCGACCTGGCAGAACCCGGCGGTCGGGCTGCGTTCAAAGTCCTGATGGCCGCCCGTCTGATCGACGCCCCTGAAGTCGCGGACCACCGCGGCGAGTTCCAGGGTGTCCGGCAGACCCGCGTAGGGGTCCGAGCCCGGCGCGCCGTTCGCCCCGGTCATCGCGAATCCCGCCGCCAGCGCCAACGCGCCGCTTGTCGCCCATGCTGTCCGCTTCGTGCTCATGCAGAACTCCTTGGTACTCGCGAAGCCGTGGGACGCCCTGCGGTTCCCCGGCGGCCGTCGCGTGATCGGTTACGCACCGATGCCCGCGGCTCCACCGCACCAACTTCCGACATGAGCAAGTGTCCATTTCAGTCAAGGCTTTGCCAAACGATCTCAACGGTTCCGCCCGATGGGAATGACGGTCTGTGCCGGCCGTGCCGGTTGCGCCGCCCGGGGTCGGCGTGCTTTGGCCGCATCGCGTGAATTCTCGGTGCCTCGCCTGGCACCAAGGCGACGATTCACGCAGGGATTTCCGCGTGAAATCAGACTCAAAAAGTCCCTTTGATGCTCCGGGCGCCCCCGCGCCGATATATGATCGGACTTCCCGCACGGACGCGGGGCATTCGCCTTACGGATAGAGGGGTTCGACCGCATGGATACGTTCGTCATCGAGGGCGGCCGTCGTCTTACTGGACGCGTTCGCATCAACGGTTCAAAGAACGCCGCGCTGCCGCTGCTCGCCGCCGCGCTGCTCACCGACGAGCCGATCAAACTTCGTGAAGTCCCCAATCTGGCGGACATCCGCAACATGCTCCGCCTGCTGGGCGAGCTCGGCTGCCAGCGGACCGACGCGCCCGACGACGGCTCCTTCGGCGACGGCACCATCACCCAGCGAGTCACCGACGAGAGCCTGAGCCACGCCCGCTACGAAGTCGTCCGGACGATGCGGGCCAGCATCTGCACCCTTGGCCCCATGCTTGCCCGCCGCGGCTTTGCCCGTGTTTCTCTCCCCGGAGGCTGCGCCATCGGCGAGCGTCCGGTCGACCTGCACCTGCGGGGTCTGGCCGCCTTGGGCGCACAAATCACACTCACCGGCGGGGACATCATCGCCAAGGTGCCCCCTGGCGGGCTCGTCGGTACGACGGTCTTCCTTGGCGGCCCCTTCGGGTCCACGGTGCTCGGCACGGCAAACATCATGTGCGCCGCGACCCTTGCGAAGGGCACCACGATCATCGAGTCCGCGGCGTGCGAGCCGGAGGTTGTTGATCTGGCCAACCTCCTCAACAAGATGGGCGCTCGCGTCAGCGGCCAAGGGTCGCCCCGCGTCGTCATCGAGGGGGTCTCGGAACTCGGAGGCGCCGACCACCGCGTGATCCCTGACCGTATCGAGGCCGGCACATACATGATGGCCAGCGCCGTGACCAACGGCGACATCGTGCTCGAGAACTGCCCGGTGGACTCCCTCCTCGCCGCCATGCACTGCCTGGACACCATCGGTGTGCATGTGGAGGCATGCAACGCGGGTTCGGCCAACATCCCCACCCGCTCCGCCCACCGCGGCTGCGAGGACCCGATGCGCTGCTGCGTGCGAGTCACTAGCGATCGCATCCTCCGCCCGGTTGAGGTCACGACGCAGCCCCACCCGGGCTTCCCCACCGACCTCCAGGCCCAGTTGATGACCGTTCTGGCCCTCGCCGATGGCAACTCGGTCATCACCGAGAAGATCTTCCCCGACCGCTTCCTGCACGTCGCCGAACTGTCCCGCATGGGCGCCAAAGTGATTCGCCATGGTCCCACCTGCGTCATCTCCGGTGTTCGCAAATTGGTCGGTGCGCCGGTCATGGCGAGCGACCTCCGCGCTTCCGCCGGCCTTGTGCTGGCGGGGCTGGCGGCCGAGGGACGGACGATCATCAATCGCGTCTACCACCTCGACCGCGGCTACGAACGCATGGAAGACCGCCTCCGGGCCCTTGGAGCGAGCATTCAGCGCGTGGACGAGAAGGAAGTCGTCGGCGCTGAGACCGTCACGGCATGACCTCGTTGGGTTAGCCGCATTCGTACTTCGGAACAGCCGCTCGTTTCAACTCGCGTATCAAGTACGCGAGTTTTTTGTTGCGATCGTGAAATTCACTCAGACGAGTCTGCTTGGTCGAATCAGTTGCATGTACACACACACACACACACAAACACACACACATAGTTGGTGACCCTCTGAAGCGATTCAAAGCCATGACTCATCGACTCATCGCCGTTGGCGCGCTCGGCTCAAGCCTTCTGGCGCACGCTCAAACCGGTTGCCAGCCGCACTGGCTCAGCGGAGACGGCATCCCGGGCCTGGACCGTTGTACCGCAAGCATCGCCTGGGACCCCGACGGCGAAGGGCCTTTGGCCGCTCTGCTGGTTGCCGGAGGCGGTACTTCGATAGCCGGAGACCAACTCGTCGAGGGTGTCGTTGCGTGGGACGGCCAGGAGTGGCACCAACTCGGGCACGTGAACGGCTCTATCACCTCCTTGGCGGTCTTCAACGGACGCTTGATCGCCTCCGGGACATTCAAGGAGGCCGACGGACAACCGTGCGAGAACATCGCGGCGTGGGATGGAACCTCCTGGTCGGCAATGGGAGCGGGGCTTCAGTCGGGCGCGAGCGTGCTGTACGTGTACGGCAGCGACTTGATCGCAGGCGGACGGTTCAGAACCGCCGGAGGGACGAGCGCCGAACGTATCGCCGCGTGGAACGGAAGTTCGTGGCGGGCATTGGGCGGTGGGGTGAACGGCGAGGTCAAGTCTCTCACGACGTTCGGCGGCGAACTGATCGCCGCGGGAGCGTTCGCGACCGCGGGCGGCTCATCCATCCGGTACATCGCACGCTGGAACGGTTCGGCGTGGCGTGCGCTGGGCACCGGTCTCACCGGCTCTTTCGGCTCCGCCGATTCGGTGTGTGTCTACCAGAATGAGGTGTACGCCACAGGCAACTTCAGGACCGTGGGGGCTTCACCCGTCCAGTACTTAGCCCGTTGGAACGGCGTCGAATGGCGCACCGCCGGTTGGGAAATCGCCGCTCCGGCACGAGCCCTGCGGGCGTACGGCGGAGACCTCATCGCTTCCGCGCAACTTCCGGATGTCGCCCAGACCCCGAGCCTGCGGGCGTTCGACGGCACTGCCTGGCGCTATTTCGCGGGCACCGAATCCGATCAGATCAGGGTGACCGCCACTTCGCTCCCGGGCGAACTTGACGGCTCACTCATCGCGGTCGGCGCGGTCGAGCAATCCGACGGGTTCGCGGCGTGGGGTGTCGCTCTGTGGGATGGCTCGCGTTGGCGCGGCACCAACGATGGGGTGAGCGGTTCGCTCCGTACACTGGTTCAAGATCCGCTCGGCGGAGTCATCGGCATCGGAACTCTGAGCGCCATGGGCGGACCGATCTCGCGATGGAACGGCGCGGCGTGGAGGGCCATCGCCCATTCGCTCACGCCGTTCACGCCGGGTGTTTCAGCGCACATCAACTCGGTGGCGTTCTACAACGGTGACCTCGTCGCAACCGGCTCTTTCGCGAGCATCGACGGCGTTGACGCGAACAACGTTGCCCGCTGGGATGGAGAACGCTGGCTGCCGCTCGGCTCCGGTCTTGACGCGAGTGGTGGGGCGGTTCAGGTGCTCGGCGCCGATCTCTTCGTATCCGGGAGTTTCCTCAACGCGGGCGGAACCGCCGCGAAACGCATCGCCCGCTGGGACGGGTACTCGTGGCACGCGCTGGGCGCCGGCATCGACGGCACCGTGACGTTTGACCCCGAGGGCGCCTTGGGGCCGGGGATCAACACGCTCGCCGCGTACGGCCAGGAGTTGATCGTCGGCGGGATTTTCTCGCAGGCGGGTGATCAAGCGGTCTCCGGCATGGCCGCGTGGAACGGCGCGACGTGGCGTCGCTTCGGCGATGTTCCCTGCATCGCGTACCAACTTGTCAACTACCGGGGCACGCTCGTGGCATCCCTCCAGCAGAAGACTGCACCGACGTTCTACGACAGCGGGGTCGCTCAATGGAGCGGCTCGGAGTGGGTGAACCTGGGTCAGATGAACAGTTGCCCGTTGGTGGCGGTGCTCGGCGATGACCTGTACGCCGCTGGGTCGATGCGGATCGGCGGTTCGCTCGATTCCTACAACGGGCTCGTGCGGTACGACGGAGCGGCGTGGCAGACGATCGGCGAGCCCGTGTCGATCGGCTCGCTCACTACGCAAGGCCCGGAGCTGTTGGCCTGCGGATCAGTAATGACTTCGGACGGTCGTTACGCCACGGGTCTCATCCGCCGCACGCAGAACGGCGCGCCATGGTTCGCCTCCCAACCCGAGGCACAGATCACAATCTGCCGCCTCGATGATGTTGAACTGGCGGTGACCGCCGCCATCGGCTACGAACCCGTCAGCTACCGCTGGCAGGTTGAATCAAGTTCCGGCCAGTGGTGCGACCTTTCAGATGGTCCTGTGGGGGTCTGTTCGCCCGATTCGGATGCAATCGCCTCCGGTTCGAACTCGCCCGTGCTCAGACTCGCCGGGGTCACATCCTCGCTGCGGGTGCGATGTGTGCTGGGCAATGCCTGCGGAGAAGCCGTCGGCAACCCGACGCGGGTCAGCCCTTGCCGTTCGGACTTCACCTGCGACGGCGGACTCGATGGCGGCGATGTTGAAGCGTTCTTTCGTTCCTGGGAAGCAGGCGAAGCGGGCGCCGATATCAACAACGACAACGGCATCGACGGCATGGACGTGGGCGCGTTTTTCGCGGCATGGGAAGCCGGAACCTGCTGAGAATCAGTAGCCGACGAGTTCGCATTTTCCGGGCGGCCCGACGATCCGCGTCGGGCCGCTCCGTTTTCAGCAAGCATGGCGACG
>JBGAMO010000131.1:0-13849 GCA_044222845.1 Phycisphaerales bacterium | reverse complement strand
CACTCGTACGGGGTTGATGTGCTGCTGGGGACGCTTTTCGCGGGCGCCTCGCTGCGAGTGCTCACGGAGTTTGATCCGTACGGTGCGGCGAGACAACTCGCGAGCGGCGTGACGGTGCTTCCGGGCGTGCCGTTTGTATACGAAGCGCTGGCGAAATTCTCGGAGGACTCGGGACGTCCGCTGCACGGCTTGAGGCTCGCTCTGTCGGCGGGTTCGGCGCTGAACCCCCGTGTGCGACGAGAGTTCACGAGTCGCTGGGGCATGGAGATCGGGCAGTTGTACGGCGCGACCGAACTGGGCACCGTCTCTCTCAGCATCCCCGGCGAGCCTGGCTTCGACGCAGAGTCGATCGGAAAGCCGCTCCCGGGAGTGAGCTTTCGGGTGGTGTCGGCGGATGATCCGACCCAATCACTCCCATCGGGCCACCAGGGGCACCTCGCGGTCCGGGCGGCCTCGATGCTCAGCGGATATGTGGAAGGCGAGCCGGACCTGATCGATGGTCATCTGCTCACGGGCGACCTGGCGAGATTGGACCCATCTGGTCGCGCCACTCTGACCGGCCGGCTCAAGCTGCTCATCGATGCGGGCGGATTCAAAGTGAATCCACTGGAGGTTGAGGCCGTGCTCTCGGATCACCCCGATGTCGCCGAGTGCGCCGTGGTGGCGTTGCCCGTGTCCGATACGATTCAACGGTTGTGCGGGCTGGTCGTCGCCCGCGATCCACAACGGCCACCGGCGGACTCAGCATTGCGAGGATTCCTCAAGGCCCGCCTTTCACCGGTCAAGGTGCCGCGCGTGTTCCAGATGGTGGATTCACTGCCGCGATCGGCGACGGGCAAGCTGCTTCGCGAGCAGCTCGCTCGCAGAGGAGACTCAACGTGGCCAGACAGATGAAGTACGTGCGGATCATCGCCGCGTCGTGTGCCACTTTCGCGGTAGCGGTCACCTTCGGCGGGTGCGCAACGGGATTGCCGTCGTACCCACCAATGGACAACGCCGACTCAATGAAACTGATCGCCGCGAGGTTGGACTCGGTCAGGTCGATCACTTCTGTCGCGGAACTGGCGCTGACCAACTCGCAGGGGCAGACGGTGACGCTGGACGGCGCGTTCGTCGCGCAGCCGCCGGATCGTGCGCGTCTGCGGGCGTGGAAGTTCGGGAGCCCGGTGCTGGACCTGACCATTGTGCCCGAGGGCGTATGGGCGTATGCCGTTGACCGGGAGGGGTCACCGGCAACGCACATGACAACGCTCCCGGCGCATGGAGTTTCCCAGGCTCTTGAGGCGCTGTCGGGAGGATATTTCTCAAGGGCGCAATGCGTTGAAGGTGAATCAACCGACAAGACGCTCGTGGTCATCGGCCCGGCGTTCGGACAAGCGGGTGTTCGGTGTGACATCGAACGACGGACGCTCACGCCGCGACGCTTCCGATTGCCGGGCGGCGGCAAGGAGATGGAACTTGTGCTGGGGCAGTACACGCTGGTAGGGGAGATCGCGTGGCCCCACCGGATGGAGTTCCGATCGTCGGACGGGCTGATCGTCATACGGCTGGACGACATCGAGTTGAACGGTGGAGTGACGACGGGAGCGTTCGTGCCGCCGGCCCGTGCGACGAAACTTCCATGATCGAAGCCAGGCACAGATTCAGCGTGTTCACGCCGTTGGCAGCGGCGGCGAGCCTGAGTACGCGCCGGCCTTGGACGGTTGTCGCGGTCTGCGCCGTGGTGTTCCTGCTCGCGTTGGTTTCACTTGGAAGGCTGCGAGTCTCGGCCTCGCTGGAGGCGATGCTGGGTTCGCACTCCGCGGCGGCCGGAGCGTTCCATCGTGTGATCACGGATTTCCAGGCGGGCGAGGCGTTGCTGGCCCTTGTGGAGCCACGAGACGCGAACGCTCCGGCGACGGCCGGCGAACGCGCGGGCACTGCGGCGTTCGCCGACGCGCTTGTGGAAGCGTTGCTGAAGGACTCAAGGACGCGGGACAGAATCGCCTGGGCGAGAGCGCGGCAAGACCCGGCCTTCATTCGGTTCGCGGCGGAACGCATCTTTCCCAGCGGGCCTTACTACCTGGGCGAATCGGGCACGCGGGAACTGCTCGCCCGCTTTGAGCCATCGCGGCTGGCCGAGCAGTTCGCTCGCAATGAATCGCTCATGGCGTCCCCCGGCCCCGCGGGCGGGGCGCTGAGCAAAGCGGTGCTGAAGGATCCGCTCCGACTGTTCGAACTCGCGGCGAATGCGGGGATGGGGTCATTGGACGCTTCAACGCCGACAGACCCGCACGCCGAACCGTTGCCGGAGTTTTCAAGTGATGGGCACGCGGTGTTGGTGCGGATCGCCTCGACGACACCCATGAGCGATCTGGAGAGCGCCCAGTCGCTTGTCGCCCTCGTCAAGCAGATCACCGCCGAGTTGAACGCCGGCGGGACTGGCACGGGTTACAACGTGCGGTTGGGCGGCGCTTACGCGATCGCGGCGATCGCGTCCGGGACGATCCGACGGGATTCGATCATCAGCACGCTTGTTTCCATCGCGCTGCTCTACGGACTGTTCGTGGTGTTCTACCGGCGGTGGGTTGCCCCCCTGCTGATCGGGCTCGTGGCCGGGGTAGGGCTCGTGGTGGGCTTCGGGGTGTATTCGGTCGACGAACCGGTCGTATCGCCGTTAGCCGCGGCCGTTGCGGCGATGCTCGCTGGACTGGGCGTTGATTACGGCATTCATTTCGTGGCGCACTTTGACGCCCTGAGAGCGCTCGGGCATCCGACGCAGCGGTGCGCGATCGAGACGGCGCGAGAGATGGCTCTGCCGATCACCACCAACTGCTTCACCAGCATCTTCGGGTTCGCCTCCCTGTGGCCCTCGCAGATCCAGATGCTCTCGGATTTCGCGAAGCTGGGGACCGCGGGCCTGGTGGGAGCGTGGATCGCGGCGTTCACACTGCTGCCGGCGCTGCTCGTGCTGACGCACACCAAGGCGGATTTGAAGAAGGCCGCTCCGCCGCGGTTCGGCGTGATGGCGGATGTCGTGGCGGCTAGGCCGCGGCTGTGGGTCTCTACCGGCGTGTGCCTGCTCCTGATCGTGGCCCTGTGCGCCGCGATTCGGGGCGTTGGGCCGCGGCTCGAGGGCGATCTGACGGTGCTGCATCCGCGGCCGAACGAGGCGCTGCGCACGACCGACGAGATCATCGCGAGGTTTGCCGGCGAAGGAGAGATGATCCCGGTCCTGGTGCGTGCCGGAGCATCGTCTTCGTTGCTGCCCGCGGTCATCGACGCGGCCAAGGCGCTGAGGAGCCAGACGTGCAAGGACATCGGAGTCGCGGACGTGATCGGCATGCACCGGCTGCTGCCCGACCCCAGGGGAATCGCCCGCGTCCGCGCCCTGCTCGCCGGAGTTGACGCCAACACACTGCTGAAGAACTTTGACGCCGCGGTGGCGGCGAGTGCGTTCGAGCCGTCGGCGTATGCCGGCTATCGGAGCTTTGTCGGGAAGATGCTCGCCGGTGGCGAGCCGCCGACGATGGCCGACCTCCAGCAGTATCCGTCCATCGCACAGCGACTCTTGCCCGTTGCGACGCGGCCGGGCGCGGAGGAGTCGGAAACACTTCTGGTCGTTCGGCTCACGCATCCGCTGCGGGACCGCGATCGGCGGGCCGAGGTGGTGGCTGTCCTTCGGGCCGCGCTGGCACCGGTGCCGCAGGCGACGCTGGCGGGGCTCGCGGCGGTATCTGCGGAGCTGGACGACGCGACCAAGCAGGGATTGCCGCAATCGGTGGCAATCTCGGTTTCGCTGGTGCTGATCTGGCTGGCGATCGTGTTCCGCAGGCCGCTTGATGTGATGATGGCGCTCGTGCCGCTTGTCTTTGCTGGGTCCTTTACCGTGCTGTTCATGATGGCGGTGGGCGCGAGGTTCAACCCGATCAACAGCATCGCGATCCCCCTGCTGGACGGGATCGCCGTCGATGCCGGCGTGTTCCTGGTGTCGATCGCGCGCGAAGCGCGGCGGGAGGGGTTAGGGCGAAGCGGGCTTGTCGAACGGCTCAGGCCGACGATGCACGCCGTGCTGCTGGCGAGCGCCACCACCGTCACCGGGTTCGCGAGTCTGTGCGTCACGCACACGCCCGCGATCAGGTCGTTGGGCTTTGTCGCCGCGATCGGGATCACCGCCTCTTTCTGCGGCGCGGCGGGAGTCCTGGTGCCTTGGCTGCTGCGCGCCGCCGGACGAACAAGGAGGCCGTAAGCCTACAGCACGCGGGCGTGCTCAGGGAGTTTCGCACCGGCGATCGCATACAGATTCACGATGGACTCCACGATCCGGGACTCGATCTGCTCGGGCGGAAGGTCCGGCGCGATCGGCGGCGCGAACGCGAGCGCATAACGAGTCCGAAAGAGCGGCAACCACGAGACAGGCTTGGAGTACACGCTTGAGTTGATGACGACGGCGGGGACGATCTGGGTGTTCGCCATGTTCACGATCCGGCCGACGCCGGACTTCATCCTGCGGGTGCGAACAACGGACGCTTCGCCACGACGGAAGCCCCCCTCCGGAAACATCACGACCACGCGGCCCCTCCTGAGTCGAGACAGGATGGTGCGCACGGTGGGAGCGTCGGGTTTGTGACGATCCAAAGGGAACGCGTTCATGCTGCCATAGAACCACCCCAGCAGCGGGTTGCGGAACACTTCGACAATACTCACGAAGTCCAGCAGCCGCGGAACGTGCCGAATGAGCAGCGCGACGTCGTATGGGCTCGTATGGTTCGATGCAATCAGGCACGGCCCCTCTCGCGGGATGTGCTCAAGCCCGAACACCACCGGGCGGCTGCTGGCCCAGAAGATGTGCGTGCCGATGAACCTGACCGCTCGATAGAACACGTCGCTCATGGAACCTCGCTGTCCTTGAGGCCCGTGTGGGCGAGCAGCTCTTGGTACGTGGCCACGAACGCGGCACGCAATCGTTCGGCCAGTTGAAGCCGGTCCGCTCGGTTGCTGGAGGGACCACGAACGCGGCGTGCGGGCGGCACAATCTCGTTTCCGAACGCCATGTACAACCTCGCACGGCGTGGGGGAAGCCACGGATTCACCCGATTGAGCTTCTCGGTGCCGAGCACCACCACAGGCACGATCGGCGTGTTCGTCCGCAACGCGATGGTGCAGACGCCCAGCTTCATCGGCCCGCCCCGCAGCAGCGAGTCACGCCCCTTGGCCACGCCGCCTTCCGGGAAGAGCCCCACTACTTCGCCCTCTCTCACAAGTTGAACCGCGCGACGGACCGCCGGGAGCGTGAAGCCATACCGGTCCACCGGGAATGCGCCGCCGCGGTTGAGCATCGCGGCGCCCCACCACTTCTTGTAAAACTCGATCCTTGCCATCCAGCGGACCTTTCGCCGCAGGGCAGCAGCCACCACGATGGGCTCGAGATGGCTGATGTGGGTGCAGGCCAGGAGCAGCCCGCCGGGACGCTCGGCTCGCTCGCTGTGCAGCACCACCTCACGCACGCACTGGAACTTGATGAACCGGCACGCCAGGCGGCCCGCGTCGTAGAACGCGGCGTTCATTGTGGGGTGGTGTTGGCCCGATGCCTTGAGCATTTCCGGAAGGATGATACCGGGGGGATGAACCGGAGCGAACCGTTGCGGGCCACCGCGCGAGGTCACTTGCGTGCATCTGGCGTATCCTGCCCCTCGAATGGCAATGCCCGCCGCGGCGAAACCCGAGTCACCAGTTCCAGCGCAGGACATCGGTCCGTTCACAGATCGCGGGCTCTTCGCGGTTCCGTCAGGCCGTACTAGGTCCGGGAAGGGGACGCCCGCGTGGCTTGGACCGTTCTTTTCGCTGGCGGGCACCTGGCCGCGGACGGCAATGGCCCTGCGGCCGATCGCTTGCACGGCGGCCCCGTGGTGCTCGGGAGCAATGCGTGCCGCCATCAACGCCAACTCGGAACGGATCTTCGGCAGACCGCTCCGAGCCCGGGAACAGCGGCGATTCGCCAGGCGGGTCATCGGGAGTTTCTACGACTTCGTGCTGGATGTGGGCCGGGCGTCAAAGATGTCGGCCGAGGGACTTGCCGGGCTTGTTGAGAGCGTTGAAGGGCTGGATGCGTACAGAGCCGCACGCAAGCAAGGGCGCGGAGCGGTGCTGGTCACGGCGCACGTGGGAACGTTCGAGGCAGGCCTCGCCGCGCTCGCCCGCGAAGAAAAGCGAATCCGCGTGGTATTCAAACGGGACTCGGTGGCCGCGTTCGAGAGGATCCGCGTCAGGCTTCACGACGCGCTGGGTGTGGTTGAAGCGCCCATCGACGACGGGATGGGAACGCTCTTGGCCCTCCGCGACTCGCTGCTGAACGACGAAGTGGTCGTGATGCAGGGAGACCGGTCCGTCCCGGGGCAGAAAAGTGCGATCGTCCCGTTCCTTCATGGGCACCTGCGGCTTCCGACGGGTCCCGTTCGGCTGGCGCAGCTGACGGGTGCGCCGATCATCCCGGTATTCGCGATTCCGACGGAGAATGGGAGGTACCGGGTGCTGCTGAAGCCCCCGATCGAGGTCGAATCTGACTCCAACTCGGCGAAGGATCTGCCCCCGACGCCATCGAAGGCTCTGCTGGCGCTCGCCGCGTCGATGGCAGAAGTCATCGCAGAGTATCCGCATCAGTGGCTTGTGCTCGAACCGGTTTTCCACGAGGACATCGAAGATGGACGCCGGTGAACTTGGCGACATGCCGGGAATCGTCATCACGGGTATGGGCCTGGCGACCAACCTGGGACGCGATGTGAACTCGACTTGGGCTGGCATTCGGGCCGGTCGGATCGGGCTCGGACCGATGAGCGAAATGGAGTCGCCGCTGCCCGCGGGCTCCGTCGGCGGACAGGCGATGGACCTTCCGGCGGAGTACTCGCCCGAACTACCTAGAGAAGCACGGTACCTTCGGTGGGTCATCGAACAAGCGCTCAAAGAGGCCTCCGCCGCGTACGAACCCGATCGCTGCGCGACGATACTCGGGACAACCCTTCACGGGATCCGCGCCGGAGGCCGGTTTCTTCGCAGCGACGATCCCGGGGAACTCCGCAACTTCCTCGCAAACTCCGTCAACCGTCTGGCGACCGGCGGGCTGGGGCTCGGAGGGCGTTGCGCCACCACGTGCTCGGCGTGTTCATCGAGCCTTGGAGCGATCGCGCTGGGCGTCACGATGCTGCAGACCGGTAACGCGGATCTGGTCGTCGCCGGCGGCTACGACGCGGTGAGTGAATACGCGTGGGCCGGGTTCAACTCGCTCCGGCTTGTCACAAACGACGGAGTGAAGCCGTTCTCGAAACACCGACGCGGGATGATGCTAGCGGAGGGCTACGCCGTCGTCGTGCTCGAACGCGCGACCGACGCCGCGGCACGCGGCGCGAACTCGATCGCGCGTGTACGCGGCTGGGGCGAATCTGCGGACGCCCATCACCTGACCCAGCCGGACCCCAAGGGTCAGGGCGCGGCCAGGGCCATGCGAGATGCGCTTTCGCGGGCCGGTTTGCAGGTCGATGAGATCGGAATGATCGCTTCGCACGCGACCGCCACGCCCGACAACGACGCGGCGGAGTACGCGGCGTTGCGCTCCGTGTTTGGCGACTCACTGGCGTCCGTCCCGGTCGTCGGATTCAAGAGCTACCTGGGCCACACGCTCGGGGGCGCCGGGGCGGTGGAACTCGTGCTCTCTGCGTGCGCGCTGAGGTCGGGCTGGGTGCCGCCGTGCGCCACGGTTCGGCAGGAGGATGTTGAGTTTGAGGGCCTTCGTGTAGCCCCGCCCGGGGGCATTGCCGGGCCCATCTCGAACACACTGAACACGTCCCTGGGGTTCGGAGGCGCGAACACCTGCGTAATCCTCGGTCATGCCGACGATGTTGCGTTGGCACCAAGCTACCGCGAAGAGCCGGCCGCACGCACGCCGCGTGAAGCCTGGATCACGGGTATCGGCGTGCTGCTGCCCGGGATCACCGGCGTGCGGGCGCTGCTCGAAGCGCTCGATGGTTCCGGCGGGGTCATCGTGCCACGGAGCGCCGCGGCCGTCATCAGCGACGATCAACTCGCCCAGGTGCTCAACGTCCGGCGTGTCCGGCGGCTGAGCACGTGCGTGAAGCTCACGCTGGCATCGGTCTCGTTGGCGATCAAGCACGCGGGGCTGGAGAACGACGCAGAGCGATTGGAGAAGGCGTGCGCAATTCTCGCCAGCACGCACGGCTCGTCGGGATTCTGCTCGGAGTATTACACGCAGATTGTGCGGGAAGGCGTGCTCGGTGCGAACCCGGTCTTGTTTGCGGAAGGAGTGCCAAACGCCGCGGCGGCGCACGTGAGCACGAACTTCGGCCTCCGCGGGGCGTGCCAGACGATCATCGGATCACGCACAGCGGGCCTGGATGCACTGGCTCTCGCCGCGATGCGAATTCGGGCCGGCGCGTGCGAAACGATGATCGTCGGAGCGGCCGAAGAAACACACGCGAACGTGGACCGGGCGTACCGACATTTCAATCTTTTCCCACGGGCAAGTGATGGGCCAGGCCTCCTTACGACCGCCGGCGCGGTGACTTTCGTGGTCGAATCGCACATATCCGCGACCACCCGCGGGGCGACGCCGCTTGCCAGAATCAGGAGTTCCGCCGGCGTATCCGTTCCGAATGCAGCGCACGACGGCTCGCCATGTGACAGCACGGTTGACTCGCCCTTTCTCGCCTTGAAACATGTCAACGCCCGGGGCGTCGTGCTTGGTTCGGGAAACCGTTCGTGGATCGACCTGGCCGAGGCCATGGCGGTGCGTCAAACTCCCGGAGCTGTACTTGTAGATTCGATGCACGACCGCGTGGGCGATCTGTTCGCGGCCGTGCCGCTCCTTGGCATCACGAGAGCGATCATAGAGGCCGACGCTTCGATCGTCACCGCGTTATGCACTGATCTGACCGGCGCGGCCTCCGCCGCCACCATAGAGTGCGGAGAGTTCCGCGATGGCCCCTTCAATTAGCTCCACCACCGATTGTCGGCCCATGGGATATGATCCGACCATGCTATCTCGGTTGATTCCAGCATTGTTCGCGGGGATGCTGCTGTTTGGTTGCTCGAGCACCTACAAAGCCGAACGGCCAAGTGCACAATTAGCGCCCAGACTCATGGGAACCCAATGTTCGTTCTATGTATCGGTTCCCGAAGACGGTGCGTACGCCGGTCAGAAGCAGTTGGGCTCCGGCACCCGAACCGCTCAGGCGATCGTCGCCGCCTTTCTCCCGTACGTTGCGCGTGCGGAGCAAAGTGCGTCTCCCGAAAGCCACGAAGTCGCCATGGCACACGCAGCCGCGAACAAGTTCACCCATTGTGTTGAGACAACGATCCTTAACTGGGAGGAACGGGCGACGGAGTGGTCCGGCAAACCCGATGTGGTTTCTATCCGGATCGTGCTCTACGACGTATCTTCGAAAACTCAGATCGATTCCATCGACATCAACGGCAAGAGCAAGTGGGCCACGCTCGGCGGGGACCACCCGCAGGATTTACTCCCGACGCCGCTCAAGCAATACGCTGCCGAGTTGTTCGGCACGCCGGCGATGGTTCCTTAGGCAACCGGGCCCAAGCAAGCGATGATCGCCATGGTCTTGAACGAGCCGGAGCGGGCGGCCCTGGCGGGACGAACAGAGTTCATTCATGCAAAATCAATACGATGTAGTGATCGCCGGCGGCGGACCGGCGGGCTCGACCGCGGCCCTTGTGCTCGCCCGCGCCGGATTCTCCGTGTGCGTCCTCGAGAAGGAAAGGCACCCTCGGTTCCATATCGGCGAATCAATCCTGCCTCGCAACTCTGTGGCGATCAAGGAGCTGGGCCTGGAAGCGGAGGTACAGAAACTGCCTCACGTGCCCAAGTTCGGCGCGGAGTTCGGGATGGGCAACGATTTTACGACCCGCAAGTTCACTTTCACCGACGGTCTGCTCCCGGGCTTTCCGATCTTCAACATCGAGCGGTCCTGCTTCGACAAGATGCTGCTCGACCAGGCCCGGAAATCCGGCGCCGAAGTGTTCGAGGAAACGCCGGTGAAGCAGATCGTGCGGCTCCGCCATGAAGATGTGTGCGTCCGGACAGAAGACCGCGAGGTGACGGGCCGGGTCCTCATCGACGCTTCGGGTCACGGCACGATCGTCGGCCGGCACCTGGACATTCGCCGCAACTTCGAGGATCCTCGTCTGCAGAAGGTCGCCTACTTCGAGCACTTTGAGAATGTCGAACGCCCGGATGGAGCGGCCACCGGGCATCCGTGCATCATCATGTGCGACGAGGGCTGGTTCTGGCTCATTGGCCTCACGGCAACCAAGACCAGCGTCGGCTTTGTCACGCGTCCATCGTTCGCCAAGACGCTCAGCGTCCCGCCCAAGCGGCTGCTTTCCTGGGCGGTGCAACGGTGCCCGGTGGTGCGGCACCGGATGCGCAACGCGGCGGGCCCGGCGGAGAATATGGTGCTCAGCGATTTCAGTTACCGCTGCCGCCCGTACGCCGGCGAGGGTTACTTCATGGTCGGCGACGCCGCGTGCTTCCTGGATCCGATTTTCTCCACCGGCGTGACGCTCGCGATGGTGAGCGCTCAACACACCGGCTGCGTCGTTGGTCAAATGCTGAACGGCAGACGCTCGGCGGCGGCCGCTCGCCGCGAACATATCAGATTCGTCAACAACAGTTGCCGACCGTTCTGGCGGTTGATCCGCGGCTATTACGAGCATTCATTCCGAGAGTTGTTCATGGAAGGGCAGGGTCCGTTCGAGATGCAGCGAGCGGTGATCTCCATCCTCGCGGGCCAGGTCTTCCCCAAGCCCGTGTGGGCGCTGCGTTGGCGGCATGCCGCATTCGACGCGTGTGTTCAACTCCAGAAGCACTTCGCGCTGGTACCCCGCAGAGTTCCATGCAGGTTGATCGATCAGCAGCCGGAACTGGTTCCTACGCTGGGCGATCTGGTCGCGGCGTGAGTCACGGGTGAACCCGGCGATCAGGCAGCCGCGTCGGGAACTTGTGGCGTCGCCCGGGCTCGAAACGCCATCCTCAGGATGGCGTAGCTCAGCAGCGCCAGGGTCGACCCCACCACCGCCGCCCCGGCGATCCATTCCCACAGCAGCGCTCGGGCGTCGGCCAATCTGAAGGTCGACCAGGCGGGGAGCGATTCGAGCGTCGGGAAGGCTCCGTGGAGCAGCGTGTGTCCAACAAACAAAGACACAAAGACGAACGCGAAACCGACCGGCGGCGTCGACAGACTGGAAACCCCGATGACAACCGCGGGATGAAGCCGGAATCTTGCCGCGAGCCACAGGCAGACGATCGTCTTGACGCCGTACAACGGGGCCACGGCCATGAACAATCCGGCGGCAACCGACGCGGCCAATCGCTCTCGCAAGTCGGCATCGCCGGTGGCCATCTGAAACAACCGGCGTGGGCCCAGCCACCACCATGCGCGTCGGAGCACCGTGCCGGTCGATCCGTCCAGATGAGACGCTGGGGTGGTGTTCGTCCGCTGCACGCGAGGAACAGGATCGCCCGGCAGCACTGAACGCGCAAGCAATCTTGCGTGCATGCGGATCGCGTCCCATGTGTCGCGTCCGATCCGGAAGTGAGTGACTCGTCCTCCCGGAACCTTATACACACCGGAGATCGGTACCTCGATGACGGCCGCGCCGGCCCACCCGGCGCGGATCAGGATTTCGGTCTCAAAGGCATAGCGACCGCTCGTGCTGCGCAATGACTCCACCAAATCCAGGGGATACGACCGCAACCCGCTCTGACTGTCGTCGACGCGCACGCCGCTCGTGATCCAGACGAAATGGTTCGAGAGGCGACGGCCGATGATGCTCGCCGCGGGGCACCCCGCGCTCCGACCGGGGCGGGCTCCGACGACGAGCGCTCGCGGATGCTCGGCCGAACGGTCGATCAGCAGTTGCAGGTCCGACGGCACGTGCTGACCGTCGGAATCGATGGTGAGAGCGTGCGTGAACCCCATTTCTCTGGCCTTTGCGAATCCGGTGTGCAGCGCCGCGGCCTTGCCGCTGTTCCGCTGGTGCGTGATGACATGACAGCCGGGACCGGCCGCCCAGGAGGCGAGTATGCGGTGAGTGCCGTCGGTCGAACCGTCGTTCACCACGATCACCGGGAGACCCAATCGCGAAATGCCCGCGAGAACATCAGGGAGTGCACCATCGTTGTTGAACGTGGGACAGACAACTACGAAACGATGCTCCAGGGCCGGGGTTGATGCGAGCTGGTTGAGCATGGAGAAACGAGCGTGCCGATGTGACGGAAGAACTGTTGCCACGCGGCCGCAAGGGTGAACTCACTGTAGCAAGAGGGGGATGCGTCCGCGCATGGTTGCCGGCGCAGCGTCGATGCCGTACGCTTTGCCCGCGTGCACGACCGTGACGCGAGACCGAACGCCGCGGGGCGCCTTTCAGCGAGAAATAGGAGCGACTCCATGAATGAACGAAATCTAACGGCCGTCGGACTATGTACCCTTCTGTGCGCCTTTTCCGGGTGCAATGGCTCCGGGGCGAAGGGTCCGACGGTCAGTTCCGCGAGCGATCCATGGTTCCTGGCCGCCACGACAGGCACGCCGGCAGATCTGGAAGCGGCGATCAAAAGCGGGGCCAATGTAAACGCCCATGAATCGCGAGACCGCAACACCCCGCTCCACGTCGCCGCCATGGCGGGCAATGTGAACGCCGTGAAGACCATCCTCTCCAAAGGTGGTGATCCCAACGCTGTCGACGAGGACGGCCGCACCGCTTTGATGATGGCGTTGTACCGCGGCCAGGGCGCGGCCGCGAACGCGCTGATCGAGGCGAACGCCAACCTCGAAGTACAGGACCGATCCGGCAAGACCGCCCTCATGTTCGCGGCCCAGTCCGGTCAGGTCGACGCGATCCGAGCCATGGTGAACCACAAAGTGAACATCGATGCCGTGAGCCACAGCAACGCGACGGCGCTCATCTATGCCGCGGACCGTGGACAACTGGCGTCGGTTCAGGCGCTGAAGGCGGCCGGAGCGAATACGGCGTTGCGCGACAAAAAGGGCCGCTCCGCGCTCGACTTCGCGGTGGCCAAGAACTATCCGCAAGTGGCACAGGCTCTGCAGGCGCCTTGACACTATCCGAAACGGGCCCGGCAAGCGCGGACGTCTCAGTTCGTTCAGCCGTGAATGGCCGGTGACCGATCGGCGGCGTCACCGGCATTCTCAGAAGCCGACTTCAACGCTGAGCACGAACGTCGGCTTTTCATCGTCCGGATTGAGCACGTACCCGGCGATATCGAACTTGTCCACGGTGAATCCGACGAGAAAACCCCGCTGAATGTCACGGTCTGAGTCGTAGAGCCGCGTCCGCTGGGTCACGAGCCCGAAACGGAACCACTCCACCGGCGAGAGGGTCAGCTCGGACCAGTTGTAGAAGAAGCTCTCGGACGAGTTGTTGAGATCAACAACGTACTCGCCCTCGCTGTAGAGTTCGAGCTTCCACCAACTGAGCGTCGCTTCGTATCCGGGCGCAATGCCGTCGGTCTCGCCGAACACGCCCCCGAGCATGGGTGTGACTTCCCATGTGAGCTTCTCGCCTCCGCCGAAGTTGTACCCGGCCCACAAGGAGCCCGTCTCAAGCGCCTCGTAGTTGTATCGGGCTTCCAGATGCAGCCAGTCGTGGTCGGCCGCGAACGTAGGCTGAACGTATTCGTGGTCGTCGGGCACGATGTACGTGCTCGCGGAGAGAGAGAAAGACCAAGGATTGACCTCGAAATCTCCCGCGGCGGTGGGCAACGCGTCGGGCGCCCCGGGGGGCGCATCGGGGGGCGCATCAGGAGCGGTCGCCTGGGAAGCGG
>JBGAMO010000289.1:0-2128 GCA_044222845.1 Phycisphaerales bacterium | reverse complement strand
GTTCCAGGCGGTGCCGTTCGGCGGGGGCGTGGTGGGCGGGGCGCTGATCGGCGAGACATCGGGCAAGGGGTTCGGGTCGGCGCCGTACCTCGGAGAGACGGGGATCGCTTTGCAGATGATCGACGGGGCCACGGGGCGGCTGGTAGGCGAGTTCGCGGATACTCGGTTCGGCAAGCAGTACGTGATCGATCTGAATCAGGGCGTGGGGACGGGGTTCGCCAAGGGCACGGGGGCGTACATCGACAGTTTCTCGACATGGGCGTACGCCAGAACGGCGTTCACGGAGTGGGCGAAGTTCTTCCGCACGCGTCTGGATGAGCTGCGCGAAGGGAAGTGATTCACCGCCTCGGCCGGCGCGGGAACGCGACGGCCGGGGATTCTCTTGTTTGGCACTTGTTTCACCGGTTCATTTCAAGGAGAATTGCATGCGCGGTCCGAAACTCAAAGCCACACCCGCACGGACGCTGTTGCAGCGGCTGGTGCGGCCGGTCGTGGCGACATTGGCGATCACGGCGGGGGTGCTGATGACGCCGAGCGCGGAAGCGCAGGGCGGGGGCAAGCAGCCCAACATCGTCGTGATCATGGGCGACGACATCGGCTGGTCGAATATCGGCGCGTATCACCAGGGAATCATGGCGGGCCGGACGCCGAACCTGGACAAACTCGCGGCGGAGGGGATGCGGTTCACGGACTATTACGCCGAGGCGAGCTGCACGGCGGGCCGCGCGGCGTTCGTCACGGGCGAACTGCCGATGCGCACGGGCATGGTGACGGTGGGCCAGGCGGGCTCGCCGATCGGGCTGCCGGCGGAGGCGTGCACGATCGCGACGGCGCTCAAGGAACTGGGGTACGCGACGGGCCAGTTCGGCAAGAACCACCTGGGCGACCTGAACGAGTTCCTGCCGACGGTGCACGGGTTTGACGAGTTCTTCGGGTATTTATACCACCTGGACGCGATGGAAGACCCGGCGCACCCGGGCTATCCGCCGGAGCTGATCGACAAGGTGGGCCCGCGCAACATGGTTCACTCGTGGGCGACTGACAAGGACGACGCGACCGTGATGCCGCGCTGGGGCAAGGTCGGCAAGCAGAGAATCGAGGACGCCGGGACGCTCTATCCCAAGCGGATGGAGACGGTGGACGACGAGATCCAGTCTCTGGCGTTCAAGTTCATCGACAAGGCCAGGGCGGACAA
Source organism: Phycisphaerales bacterium (assembly GCA_044222845.1). Taxonomy (GTDB): domain Bacteria; phylum Planctomycetota; class Phycisphaerae; order Phycisphaerales; family UBA1924; genus UBA2402. The sequence goes on along the minus strand of JBGAMO010000289.1, from coordinate 933 downwards.
CAAGCCGTTCTTCCTGTGGCTGAACCCCACGCGCATGCACATCGTGACGCACCTCTCGGAGAAGTACGAGAAGATGCGCAACTCCAAGAACGGGTGGTCCATCCACGAGGCGGGCATGGCGCAGCTTGACGACATCGTGGGCGCCACGATGCAGAAGCTCAAGGACATGGGCGTGGACGACAACACGATCGTGATGTTCACCACGGACAACGGGACGGAGACGTTCACTTGGCCCGACGGGGGCAACACGCCGTTCAAGGGGCAGAAGGGCACGTGCTACGACGGCGGGTTCCGCGCGCCGGCGATCATCCGCTGGCCCGGGCACGTCCCGGCGGGCGCGGTGGAGAACGGGATCATGTCCGGTCTGGACTGGTTCCCGACGTTCGTCGCCGCGGCGGGCAACGCGAACATCAAGGATGAGTTGCTCAAGGGCAAGAAGATCGGCGACAAGACGTACAGGAACCACCTGGACAGCTACAACCAGATGGACATGATCACGGGCAAGGGCCCCTCGGCGCGGCACGAGATCTTCTACTTCGCCGAGAGCACGCTTGGCGCGGTGCGGATCGACGACTTCAAGTACCGGTTCATCGATCAGCCGGGCGGCTGGGTGGGCTCCAAGGCCCACGTAGATGCGCCGGTGCTGACGAACCTGCGTCTGGACCCGTACGAGCGGCTGGACTTCCCCACGAACGGGACGCTCAACGGTTCGCAGAACTACTTCACGTGGTTCCAGTATGAGTTCTGGCGGTTCGTGTTCGTGCAGCAGGAGGTAGCCAAGCTCGCCGGGACGGCGCTGGAGTACCCGCCCATGCAGAAGGGCGCGAGCTTCAACCTCGAGGCCGTCAAGGCACGGATCGAGGAAGCGATGAAGCACCATTCCGGTCAGTGATGGGATTCGATGCGAGATTTCCGCCCCGCCGCCGGAAGACG
>JBGAMO010000130.1:0-14305 GCA_044222845.1 Phycisphaerales bacterium | reverse complement strand
GTACCGCCAGTAACAGCGAAATCGCGCCGGTGGCAAAGAGCATGGTTTTCAGCACGGGGAGCTCCTTTGCTTCGTGCGGGCATGCATGCACATCGGTTCGAAGCGCGGGGCGGAAGGGTTGCGGTGACGTGGGAGCATCCACCCAGATCGGCCGCGGGAGGCAGGCGGGAAGTCGTCCTGCTCCCGATCGGTCACGAACCCCCCGCGTCAAACTCGGCGCGAGCGGCGAACTCAGCGAGCACTTTTCGGAGCCGTCTGAAGGAACGAGATCTCTTTTCGGCGCGTGCGACATCCAACGCGGCGGTCAATCGAGGTTGGTCCGCCGTGGGGCTGTACATGCCGAGTTGGTGCTTGAGCCAGCCTTTGCCGCCGCGCGTTTCATCCGCGGCTTCGTCAGCGGTGGGATCGCCGGCGACCAACCACGACTCGAACTCCCGGACTGCAAATACGCAGCGGACCATGCGGTGCGAGAATGACTCGGAGAGACGGCGCTGAAGATCGGGCCCGATGGTCGCGGCGCAATCCGAGTCCGCGTCGAGCAGCAGAAGTATGCCGCCCGAGCCGCCTCCCTGGCGGATGTTGCTCTCGGCGAATGTCGCGGTGCGAAGAAGTTCATCGTGCTGCAGTACCTTCTGTCTTTTCACCCGGACCGGCTTCGGCACGATCAAGCCGGGGTGCAGTCGGCGCACGAGCAGCGGGAGCGCGTCGACCTCTGCGTGACCCTCGACCATCGTGGCGAGCACGTACCCGTTCATTCAAGGCCCTCGAATAGCGTTCCCCTGGCCTCCGCCTGTCGCTTGAGGTCGGCCGGATCGGGCTCAAGCTGGTCCATTCTCAGGAGTTCTCCCGCGGTGGAAAGATGGTCTTTCAGTAGGTCTGCCTTGTGCGGGCTGAGGCTGCCGACGACGGTGCGGCCGTTGTCGAGCATCACGGGTCTGATCATGTCCGCCGTCACACTCTCATGATCGAGCAGATCGGGGCTGTGACAGGTGACGATCAACTGCGTCTTTTCTGCTCCCTCCGCCAGTGCTTCCATCATCGCTCCCGCGGCGGCGGGGTGCAGCGCGGTCTCGGGTTCTTCGATCCCGATGAGCGTTGGGCCGGTGGCCTTGGACGGGTCCGCCGAGAGCGTGGATACCAGGATTCCGATCGCGCGGATGGTTCCGTCCGAGAGAGAGATCGCGTCGAAAATCGAGTTGCGAAGTCCTTCGGGCACCCGAACTTCCTGAGATACTTCAATGGTCTCAAGAGCGCCGGCTTGTTTGTGCGAGATCCTGCTGATGGGCACGCCGATTGCTTGCACGAACTGGAGCACCCGTTCGAGTCGGCCACCATCCGCCGACTCCAACTGTTTGATGACGCTCGCGAGGTTGTGACCGTCGTGGGCGAGCAAGTCTCCCGGCTCGGGCCGGGTGGGGAGCTTCATTGCTTCCGGGTTGAGATTGTGAAACGTCATCCTGCGCAGCACGTCCCACACCGGGCGGAACTCCGGCTGGCCGGAGGCCGCAACAAGGAATAGCCGATCCGACAGTACCGCGGGTGGTTCCGACTTGAGAGACCACTTCCCCACCTTGTCGGCCTGGACTTCGAACTCGTGCTTCACAGATCCGTGCGTATCGAAAACGCGGCAACGCTCGTGGTCGACGCGGAAGGCCAGTCCTTTGACCGCCGCGATCCGGAAGGAGTATTCCGCGTCCCCCGAAGGGAGGCGCAGTCGCATCGCGATTCCGGGGTGCGTGGGCCTTCCTCCGAGCGATTTGCGGCGCACCTGATCGATCCCGCCGCGTTCACGGATGGCGAACTCCAGCGTCGTATTGACGGCGTCGGCGGTGAATCTGAGCGCATCAAGGATGTTGCTCTTGCCAACTCCGTTTCGGCCGACCAGCACGGTCAGAGGTGAGAGTTCGATATCGCACGATTCGATGCTCTTGTAGTTTCGCAGGGCGAGGCGGGTGATACTTCGGGTGTCCATGGTTCGCTCGCAGCGACTGTATCACATCTGCCGATCGGCTTGAACATTGTGTCGTTTTCGGTGATCAGGTCACTGGGCCTGCCTGCTCATTCTGTGCCTTCCATTTGGCGTGGAAGTCGCGGATGGCGGCGATGGCCTGGTCGGCGGTGTCGAGGCAGATGGGGATGTTCAGGTCCTCGGGGTTGGCCAGGGGCAGGCGCGGGTCGAGCATGCTGGTCCGGGCCCAATCCACCAGGCCGGCCCACATCTTGCCGACGAAGATGAGGGGCACGTTTTCCACGTGGCGGACCTGGAGCAACTGCCAGATCATGAGCGTTTCGAGCACGGTGCCGATGCCGCCGGGGACGACCACGAAGGCGTCGGAGGCGATGACGAAGTGGTGGAGGCGGCTGAAGAAGGTCTTGTGCTCGAAGGCCTGCTCGACGAACGGGTTGACCTCCTGTTCGAAGGGCAGCTCGACGCGGATGCCCATCGACTGGCCGGCGGCGCCGGCGCTCGCGGCCCCCTCGTTGGCCGCCTGCATGAGACCGGGGCCGCCGCCGGTGACGATGTCGCAGCCCATCTGCGTGAACGCCGCGGCGGCGCGTTTGACCTCTTCGTACACAAACGTGCCGGGCTTGGCGCGGGCCGAACCGAAGATGGCCACGCGGTAGCGTTCGCGGCGGCTGGGTCGTAGGCGGGTGAGGTTGTTCACGACCTCCCACAAGTTCATCACTGTGGACGCGAGGATTTCCCTGACTTTCTCCTCATCGGCGAGGCTCACAACCTTGGGTTCGGCGGATGGCAACGGATCGCTGGGCATGCGGAGAGTCCTTCAGTCTCGGGGCGGGTGGAAGAGGTTCGCGGGCGATCAGATTTCGATGGATTCGAGGTGGTCGGGCATCTGGGCCGTGAGGCCGAAGCGGCTTTGTATCAGGCCTCGGAGGGTGGTGCGCTGCATGTCTTCGCCGTGGGTCAGGAAGATCCTGGGCTTGGATGGGGCGACCGAGCCGATCCAGGCGAGCAGGTCCTTTTGGCCGGCGTGCCCGCTGAGGCCGCTGAAGGTGTGGGACTTGGCGCGGACGGGGACGGGCCTGCCGAAGATGCGGACTGACTTGGCCCCGTCGACGATGGCCCGACCGATGGAGCCGCGGGACTGGTACCCGACCATGAGCACGAGGGTGGTGGGGTCGGGGAGGTGATTGATGAGGTGGTGCATGATGCGCCCGCCGGTGCACATGCCCGCGCCGGCCAGGACCATGAGCGGGCCTTTCATCGCGGCGATGGCGCGGGAGTCGGCGGGCTTGGGGCACGCCTTGACGGTGCGGAGGTTCTTTGAGAGTTCGCCGGACTCGAACATCCCGACGGCTTCGTCGTCGAAGAGTTCCTTGTGCTTGCGGTAGATCTGGGTGGCCTCGATGGCCATGGGGCTGTCGACGAAGATGGGGAAGGGCGTGAGCGTCTTGCGCTTGAATGCGCCGGCGAGCAGGTACAGGAGCAACTGGGTGCGGCCGATGGCGAAGACGGGGACCAGCACGCGGCCGCCTTGTTCGACGGTTTCGCGGACAGCCTCGCGGGCCTCGACCGCGGTCTCATTCAGTGACGGGTGATCGCGGTCGCCGTACTTGGCCTCCATGATGACGGCGTCGGAGTCCGTGATGGGTGTGGGGTCGGCGTGGAGAGGAACGCCGCTGGGGCCCAGGTCGCCGGAGAAGACGACCACCTTGCGGCCGCCTTTTTCTTCGACGAAGAGTCTCGAACGAGGCCTTTCATGCCCGGCTTCCACCGCGCGGACGGGAAATGCCGGCCACGACGGGGTAGGGGTGGTTGTACTTCATCTTGCGGAAGAGCGGGCGCAACTGCTCGATGTGGCGCGCGGTGTAGAGGGGCTCGATCGGCTGCCTGTTCTGCCCGGCGCTCCGCCGGTTCTGACGCTTGGCGTCCTCCAACTGGAGGCGCGCGGAATCGCGGAGGATCAGGTCCGTGAGGTCGATGGTCGCGGGGGTTGCGTAGATCGGGCCGGCGTACCCGAAGCGGGTCAGCAGCGGGAGGCGGCCGGTGTGGTCAAGGTGGGCGTGGGTGAGCACCACGCTGTCGAGGTGCTGCAGCGGTCCGCGCTTGGGGAGGCGGTTGTAGTTTTCGAGCTTGTGTGCGCCCTGGAAGAGCCCGCAGTCGATCAGGACATTGGCCCGATCGGTCTGGATCAGGTAGGCCGAGCCCGTGACTTCTCCGCCCGATGCGCCGTGCAGTGTGATCTTCATCGCCGGTTCTCCGTGTAGAGTCGCGGCGGCGTGCCGCGGCGATCCGGTGTCTGGTGTTGAGCTGCCGAACGTTTGCTGCGACCTGGTTGGATACGTTAGGCCGTCGCGCGGGAATCTCGCGCCGGAGCGGCCTGGGCGGCGATGGGCGGTTCACACGCGGCGATGGTAGAAACTGTGGTGAATCATCCGGCGCGGCTCGGGCATTCATATGATGGATAACGGCAGCCGGAAGGAGCGAAGGACGATTCACACACAAAGGCGCCGATCATGAATTCAGAGAGCGAAGGCGTGCGGAGCGAACGCGGGACCGCTGGGGCGTCTGCATCGCGGACCGCCGGGTGGGGCCGATTTCGTGCCGCGTGGGCCGCTGTGTCGTTGCTGCTGATTGCGCCCGGGCTGCTGGGCAGCGGGGTCGCGTCGCGGCTGCCGCCCTCGGACACGGTGGAGGGGTACGTCGCCTTGCTGCTCATCAACGAGACGCCTTTCCCGGGCGAGCGGGCGTGGGTGAGCGAGGAGGAGACCAAGGCGGGGATGCTGGCGATCCTGTGGGTGCTGGAGTCGCGGCTGCATCACATCCCCAGCGGCTACCGGCAGGAACAGGTCGCGGCGGAGCGGTGCGAGAACATCATCGACGTGATCACTGCGGGCGGGGAGAAGGGGCAGTGCGACGGGTTCTATCGCGATGATTCCGGGCGGTATGTCGCGGTGCGTCGGGTGCATGAGCGGGTGGACTACCTGGTGGCGTGCGCGTCACGGGGCGCGCCGGGCCGGTTCGCGCGATTGCTGGAGTACGCGGAACATCTCTCGACCGATTACGTGCGCGGGGGGATCACCGCGGCGGACCGGTACGCTGGCCTCGCCGAGGTCGGCGGGACGCGGGTGACGGGGCGGGCGTACTCGTGGATGACGGATCGCGACGGCTACAACCCGGGCGGCAACTTCGTCCGGATCCCCGATGGGGATGAGGGGTCATTGGGAGGGAATCGGTTCTTCACGTTGAGGAAGTTGAAGTAGGAGAGGCATCGGGCATCAGGCATCGGGCATCAGGGAGGGAGAAAAGGGATTCATATGAAACGTGCGTGTGTGTTGGTGTTCGCGGTGTTGGTGGCGGGGCTGATGGGGTCGGGGCGGTCGACGTCTGTGGCGGCGGAGGATGAACTTTCCGCCAAGCCGTGGCTGTTCGAGGTCGTGCGGCATGCGTACCGGTGGTACATCGACGAGAAGGACATCGACGCGGTAGCGAAGGCCAACGAGGTGGTGTTCTGGGTGCGGGAGACCAGGCCGAAGCTGGATGAGGGAGATCAGAGCCGGTTCGGCGAGGTGATCCTGCCGCAGTTCTCGCTGCGCTTCAAGGTGAAGCGGGCGGACTACACGATCCCCGAGTTGGACGTGAAGGTGAAGACAGACACGTTCAAGATCGTCAGCGTGAGCGGGGTCGACGCGGCGCAACACATGCCGGAGGGCTTCGCCGAGGTGAAGGCGGACTATGCGGAGATGCGCGAGCATCTGTTCAAGACCCGCGCGCTGGCCGCGTTCCCGGATGGGGCGCTGATGGACCGGATGCGGGAGGCGGTGCGCTCAGAGATCGTCAAGGAGTACGCCGACCGCAAGGACGCGCCGCCCGAAGGGAAGCAGACGGTGTACTTCTGCTCGCTGTCGCCGGTGGCCAACGAGGCGTGGGTCTTCTGGGAGACGGGCAAGATGCTGATCCGCTTCGCGTCGGACATCGATCTGGCGAACCCGGCGGTGTGGGAGCACGAGAAACTGGCGGTGCGTACGTATCGCTTGGACAGCAAGGTCGTGGTGTCGCTGGATGAAGTGGCGGGCAGCAACGCGTTCATGACGCGCAACCAGGCGGGCCGGGCGCTGTTCAACTGCATCGTGCTGGGCAAAAAGGTTGAGTTGCAGCCGGGCGTGCCGGCGGCGGCGCCGAAGTAAGCGGCGGACTTCGCGAAGGTGTTCGCGACGGGTCGGCGGCGGGTCGGCGGCGGTGGGTTACTTCGCGGGCACCTCGGACGGCTGCCATCCCGGGCCGGGATCGAACGTCTTCATGGCGCGGGCGATGCGGTCGGTGTCGTTGCCCAGGTCCTTCTCGTAGACGACGCCGTGGTGGCTCACGATGAAGGTCTTGAGGCCGGAGTTGGCGTACTCGGCGGGCCAGGCGACGATTCCGAAGCCGCCGATCATGTGATTCTGCACGATGTAGTCGAACGCGCCGCCGGGGGCGGAGGGGCCCTGGGCGGTCAGGATTCGGTAGTAGTAGCCGTGGTACGCGTGTGGGCCGGTCCCGTCCTTGGCTGAGTACCCCTCGGCGTTGGCCGATGCCGCGAGTTCGCCCAGCGGGCTCAGGGGCTCGCCGGGGTTGGTGGGCCAGAAGAGGCCGTTCTTCTTGCCGGGATCGCTGCGGAACGTGCGGGCGTATTCGCGCCAGCCGTCGCCGTCGAAGTCTGCCGCGGCGAACTCGCGCTGGGCGTCGGTGATGGCGAGGCAGACCTGGATCGCGTCCAGTTCGTTTCGGCCGATGCGGCGGGTGAGCATCTCATCCAGGCCGGCGGCGGTATCGAACGTCCAGCCCTTGTCGCCCTTCACCAGCGGGATCGGGCAGGGCCACGCGGTGGCGCCCACTTCGATGGTCATCTCATCGCCGCCGTCGACGCTTTTGAGGGCGTGGGCTTCGTCGTACATCTTCAGGAACTCGGCGCGGCCGTTGGCATCGGCGACGGCATCGCCCGAGGAGAGCAGGTCGCGGGATTCGGGCCCCAGGATCTGTTCGAGTTGCTTCTGGTCATCGGCGCGCATGGCGCTGACGAGCGCATCGACGGCGAGGTTGGGCGATTCAAAGGTGCGCTGCGGGGCGGAGCAGCCCTGCATGAACGCAGCGCCGCACGCCATGAGGGCGACGCAGAAGGCGATGGCACGCTTGCCGGCGGAGTGGAACTGAGTGGTCATGGGTGGTTTCCCGCGGGGGTGATCAGAGGTGTGGATGGGTGAGGTAGGGGTTCAGCGACGACCGCCGCCGCCGCGGCCTCCGCCTCCACCGCCGCGTGAGGCGCCGCCGCCGGAGGAGGAGCGAGAGGGCGAGGAACGCGCGGCCGAGGAGGTTGTTGAGCGGCTCGTCGAGCCGCGGTTGCTGGCGTCGCGTGCGGACTGGCCGCCTTGAGAGGCGCTGTTGAATGCGCCGCCGCGGTTGGAGGGGCTGGCGTTGCTGGTGGTGGGACGGGCGCCGCTGGATGGGCGGTTGGCGCCGGCGGCCGCGTTGGACGGGGCCCGGGTGTTGCCCTTGAAGGCGTCGGCCCCGCCGCGGTTGATGTCGGAGCGTCCGGCTTCGGCGCGCCCGCGGTAATCGCTGCGTGCCTGCGTGGCGCGGTTGTTGGCGCTGGTGGCGCCGACGCGGTTGGCCGAGGCCTGGTTTCTGTAGGAGGCGCCTTGTCGGTGGGCGGGGTCGTGTCTGAAGCTGCCGTTCTGGCCCTTGAACTGGTTGCGGTTGATGTTGCCGTTGAAGTTGGTGTTGCGGTTGATGTCGATGTCGACGTCACCGTGGCCCCAGTTGCATCCGCCCATGGCGTATCCCCAGGCGACGCCGCAGGCGACTCCCAGTCCGAAGGAAACGACGTTGCTCGCGACGTATCCGGGCGGGTAGTAGGGGTAGGGCGGGTACGCGGGGTAGGGCCAGGAGCCGTAGACCACCGTGGGGTTGTACTGCGGAACGTAGATGACTTCGGGGCTGGAGGACTCGATCACGATGACCTGCGTGCCGTTGTCCGTCTTGGTGGAGACGTTCTGTTCCTTCGTCGATTGAAGGTTGCCCGTTTCCTTGGCCTTGGCGCGGAGTTTCTGGACGGTGTCCATCACTTCCTTCTGCTGGCCGATGAACGCGTCACCGATCTTGACGGTGGTGCTCAGGTTCTCGCTCATCATCGCGAGCACCTGCGGGAAGTTCACGAGCGAGCGGACGCTGGCGTCCCAAGGCTTCTTCTCGAGTTCCTTGGCGAGGGCATCGCCCTTGAGGCTGGTGTTGGCTTTCACCCAGCGGTCGGCTTCCACGACCTCGATGGGGTAGGTGGAGGCCATGAACACCTGGGCCAGCAGCGAGTCGGGGTAGAGGGCCAGGGGCGCGAGCATCTGCTCGAGTTCCTCGGGCTTGAACGCGGGCTGGTCGCCCGCGGGCGGGGCCGAGTCGGTCGCGGCGGGCGTCGTCGCGGCGTTGGCCGCGGGCGCCGCGGCGGGGGCGGCCGCCGGGGTCGGCGGCGGCGGGTCGGGGAGTTTCTGCTGGCCATGCGCGATCGCGGCGAGGCCCGAGATGCAGTGAACCACGAGCAGAGCGAACGCGGAACGTGCGATGTTCATATGAAGATCCTGTCTGATCAGGGCGAGTTTTTCCTGACCTCCGCGTCCATTATATCGCGCCGGTGTGACGCTCGCGGCGTGCGACGACAGTTCAGCGCCAGAGCAGTGTGACGACGTGAACCTCCACCGCGCGTCCTTCGCCTACGGCGTCCACCTTTTCGTGCGTCTTTCCCTTGATGTTCACGCTGTCGACAGGCACGCCGAGGAGCCGGGCGATATTCGCCCGCATCGCCTGTTTGTGCGGGCTGAGCTTGGGGCGTTCCAGGATCACGGTGGCGTCGACGTTGCCGATGTTCCATCCCGCTTCGGCAACGCGCCTGGCGGCCTCCACGAGGAAGATCGCCGAGTCCTGCGATTCGTGGCGGGGGTCGGTGTCGGGGAACAACTGGCCGATGTCGGGATGCGAGATCGCGGCGAGCAGCGCATCGGTCACGGCGTGGTAGAGCGCGTCGCCGTCGGAATGGCTGATGGGGCCGTGGGTGTGGTTAAGTATGATGCCGCCCAGCACGAACGGCCGGCCCTTTCCCGTCGGGGCCTGAACCTCGAGGCGGTGCAGGTCGTACCCATGGCCGACCCTGAACGGGGGGGCTTTGGGGTGGGCGGGGCCACCGATGGCGGGCGAAGGGGTATGATCGGCCATTCCGCCCGAGTCTACGCGCCGAGGCGGCGGAAAGTCGATACTGTCCGGTCCACGGGCCGGACGTGCGGCGGGTCCGAGCGCCTGTTTGCTTCGTGATGGAGTGATGTGATGCGATTCTCGAGCGTCAAACTGGCCTTGGCTGTTCGCGCTGCCTCCCTGAGCGCGGCGTTGCTTGTTCCCTTTGTCGTCGGCGGGTGTCAGTACGACGAGCGTCAGACGTTCGAGAGCACGCCCTACCGGCCGCAGACGGTGACGCTGGTCAACTCGGCCACGGGCGAGAAGGTCTGGACCTGCGATGTGCCGGTGGGACAGAAGCTCGAGATCGCCTTCAAGAACAAGGCTCCCCGCGGCCGCGAACTCGGCTACGACGAGATGACCTGGGTGTTGTCGGGCGCGGCGAGCAAGGAAACGGGAAAGAAGAACTCCGTCAAGGTTCCGCCCGATACCAGCCGCCGCCTGGAAGTGTCTCTGCGGCCGATCCCGGAGGCGTACAGCCCGCCGCCGGTGACGCCGGCCAAGTAACCAGAACTCAGATCATGGGGGTGATTCAGCGCGCACGAATGTGCCGCGTTCCCGGTCTTTGACCACCCCGGGGAAGGCCAACGCGCGCCCGTGGGCGACGCAGTACACGCCGGGGGGCATGGCGCCGGTGGCGAAGAGGGCCTCGGTCAGGTTCTGGAGGGCGTCGGACCGCTTCATCTCGAACGGGCGCATCGCGCCGGTGAGCACGACGGGCACGGTGGGCGAGATCTCGCGGCAGAGCAGTTCGCCGGTTTTGTCCAGCGTGTCGGTGCCGTGGAGGATCACGATGCCGTCGACGCGCGGGGTCCGGGAGAGCGCGTCGCGCACCGCCTTCACGACCTGGGCGCGGTCGTCGTCGGTCATGAACAGGCTGTCCTTGCTCATGAGTTCGGTGGTGGAGATGGCCAGGCCCTCCAGCCGCAGGCGCTGGAGCATGCGGCGCACGATGGAGCGGCGGTTGACGAGCGCGCCGGTGGCTTCGTCGTAGATTTTCTCGATGGTTCCGCCCGTGGTGAGCAGGGCAACGTGTCGCATCGGGCAACGGTAGTCAGGCGCGATTGGTGCGTGCGTGCCGGGGCTCAGACGCCGACGAGTGATTCGACGCTCAGGGGCGTGCCGCACTCCGGAAGGTAGCGGGCCAGATGCTCCTCGGGCGAGAGTTGCCCGGACTGCCACCAGGCGCGGGCCTGGGTGATGAACTCTTCGGCGACCTGCGGTGATGAAAAGGCACGCCGGGGAATGACGGCGCCGTCGGCGCCGCAGGAGAAGACGAACGAGTCCGCGGCCTCACGGATCGTGACCATGCGCCAGGCGATGCGGAGCGATCTGGATTCATGGGCGATGTCGATCCCGCCGGGATCGATGCCGACGGTGACCCCGCCCACGTAGCTGGAATAGTCGGCGCGTTCAACCCTGGACAGTTCCTTCTGTTTGGCGAGTCTGTGCGGGCTCGTGGTGGTGGTCGCCAGCGCGATGAACGCCCAGAGCAGCAGGCCGATGGCCGCGCCCTCGTAGTACATCCCGTGGGTGCTCGCGGCGCGGCCGATGAAGAGAGACACCCCCCGCGATCGTCAGCGGGAAGGCGGCGATCAAGAGACGCCGGCGTTGGCGGCGGTATTGGACATCGAGCTGCGCCCAGTGCGGGCTCTGCTCGATGAGCGCGCGGTTCACCGCGATCCATTCGGATCGTTGAATCTGAGCATGGATTTCCTGTCGCTGGTGCACGCGATGGGAGGATTCGGCGGCGCGGACTCGGGGCGGCTTCGCCGGCGCCGCGTCAGTGGTCCTTGTCGTAGTCCGCGAACGCGCCCTTGGCCGTCTGCTCTTCCATGTACTTCTGGAACTCGGTCATCTTGTAGCTGATGAAGCAGAACGCGTGGTGCAGGGCGAGCCATTCGATGTCGGTGGGGTCGTCGCCGACGTCTTTGCGCAGCCGGTTGAGTTCCGCGAGGATGGGTTCGGCTTTCATGAATAAAGATAGTCTGGCGGCGGGGGAGTGGGGGCGGCGGTGGGGCGGCGGTGGGTCGGTGGGTCCAGGGGTTACGATGCGGCATGACTACCACGCCGCGCCGTTCGATTCTCTGGTCGCCCACGTTCGCCGCCCTGGTGCTGGGGGGGTGCTTCGTGATGGGCATGACGTTCCCGACGGGCGCGAAGAGCGCCGCGCCCCAGCCCACGCGGGTGGGGCTGGTGGATACGCGCCGCCTGCTCAAGGGCCTGGACGAGGCCAAGGCCCGCAACGAGACGATCGCGGCCCGCCGCAAGTCGATGTCGGACAAGCTCGCCGAGATCGACACGCAGATCAAGGAGATCGACACGCAACTGCAGGTGATCCCCAAGGACGACACGGCCAAGCGCACGGACCTGATGGCCAAGCGGTACGAACTGGGGAGCACGCGCGAGGCGCGGGCCAAGGCGTTCGAGCAGGTCTTCTCGCTGGAGATCGGCGGCCTGCTCACCGACGTGTACAAGCACGTGCAGGCGGCGTGCGAAGAGCTGGCCAAGCGCGACGGCTACGACCTGGTGCTGGTCGACGACCGGGCGATCCAGCTGCCGGAGAACGGCAACGACCGCGAGGTGACGGAGGTGATCCAGAACAAGCGGATCATGGCGGCCCAGGGCGGCATCGACGCGACCGAGGCGCTGCTCACGATGATGAACAACCAGTACGCCGCGGGCCTGAAGAAGCCCTGAGCGTACGTACGATTGGCCCCATGCCCCTGCGCCTGTACAACACGCTGACGAAACAGAAGGAAGACTTCGTGCCCGCCGACGCGGCGCGGGTGACGTTCTACACCTGCGGGCTGACGGTGTACGACTACGGGCACATCGGCAACTTCCGCTCCTTCCTCGCGGCCGATGTGCTGCGGCGCTGGGTGGAGAACCCGCTGTGCGAACTTTCCGACGGTCGCGGCGGGGTCAATCACGGCCCGCGCACGGTGGTGCACGTGATGAACGTGACCGACGTGGGCCACATGACCGACGACGCCGAGGGGGGCGAGTCGGGCGAGGATCGCATGGCCGTCGCGGGCAAGCGCCTGCTCGAGGCCAAGAAGAGCGGCAAGCTCCCCGCGGGCGTGGAGATCGACCCGCGTGATCCGTACGCGATCGCGAAGTTCTACACCGACTGCTTCATCGCCGACGCCAAGAAGCTGGGCCTCAAGGTGGTGATCGACGCCGAGAAGGACCCCACGCTGATGCCCCGTGCGACGGCGAACGTGCCGGGGATGATCAAGGTGGTGGAGCGGCTGATCGCCCGCGGGCACGCGTACTGCGTGGGCGAGCCGGGTTCCCGCGTGGTGTACTTCCGCGTCAAGAGCTTCGCGCCCTACGGCCGGCTCTCGGGCAACACGCTCGACGCTCTGCGCGAGGGCGAGGGCGGGCGCGTGAGCTCCGCGAACCAGTCGAACAAGGAACACCCAGCGGACTTCCTGCTGTGGAAGGAAGACCCCACCCACATCATGAAGTGGGATTCGCCCTGGGGCGCTGGCTACCCCGGCTGGCACATCGAGTGCACGGTGATGAGCGCGCGGCGGCTGCTGGGCGACGGCGCGTTCGAGTCGCTGCTGGCGAGGCCGACGGCGGGCGACGCGATCATCGATCTGCACAGCGGCGGCGAAGACAACATCTTCCCGCACCACGAGTGCGAGATCGCGCAGAGCTGCGGGGCGTTCTGTGCGGACCCGTCGCACGGCACGTTCTCGCGATCGTGGTTCCACCCGCGCTTCCTGATGGTGGAGGGCGCGAAGATGAGCAAGAGCAAGGGCAACTTCTTCACGGCGCAGGACATGTTCGCCAGGGGCATCACCGCCGCGGCCCTGCGGCTGGAGCTCATCAAGACCCACTACCGCAGCAACGCGAACTTCACGATGCAGGGGCTGGCCGACAACCAGCGCATCATCGACCGTTGGCGCCGCGTCGCCGACGCGGGCCCCGCGGGCGGGCCGGAGTTCCTGGAGCAAGCGCGGGGAGACGAGGCCGCCAGGGCCTTCTCCGACGCCCTCAACGACGACCTGAACATCGCGTCGGCGATCGCGACGGTGAACGGCTGGATCAACCAGATCGGCACGCCCACGCCGCGGCACGCCGCGTTGATGCGGCTGTTCGACGGCGTGCTGGGCGTGGTGGATCTGGACCGCGGGCAGTCGACGCAGACCGAGGTGGCCTGTTCGCGCCGGGCGTGGAGCCCAGCGCCAAGGTGGAGGAGCTGCTGCGTCGCCGGCGCGAGGCCCGGGCGGCCAAAGACTTCAAGGCCAGCGACGCCATCCGCGATGAACTGGCGGCGATGGGCTACGCGATCAAGGATGCTCCCGGCGGCAAGGTCGAGGTCCGCCGGGCGTAGGGCGTTCAGGCCAGGTCGAAGACCACCAGTTCAGATTCCTTGGCCGCCGCGATGTCGAGCCGCGGCTCTTCGGAGAGCCCCGCGCCGTCGCCGGCGCGCAAGGTCTGGCCGTTCACGGTGATCTCGCCGCGGGCGACCTGCACCCAGGCGTGGCGGCCGGGGGCGAGCGGCAGGGAGACCTTCGCCCCTGCGTCGAGGATGGAGCCGTAGAGGCGGGCGTCCTGGTTGATGAGGATCGAGCCCTCGGCGGCGTCGGGAGAGACGAGCAGTTGGAGGCGGTTGCGTCGGCCCTCCATGGGGAAGAGCTTCTGGTCGTAGCCGGGCGTGAGGCCCCGGGTGGCGGGGCGCAGCCAGATCTGCATCAGGTGGACGGGCTCGGTCTTGGAGGCGTTGAACTCGCTGTGCTGGATGCCGCTGCCCGCCGTCATGCGCTGCACCTCTCCGGGCGAGATGGTGGCGACGCCGCCGGTGGAGTCGCGGTGGGCGAGGGATCCCGAGAGCACGTAGGTGATGATCTCCATGTTCTCGTGCGGGTGCGTGGGGAAGCCCCCGCCCGGGGCGACGACATCCTCGTTGATCACGCGCAGGGATCGGAACCCCATCCACTCGCGGTCGTGGTAATGGCCGAAGGAGAAGGTGTGGTACGTGTCGAGCCAGCCGAAATCAAAGTGGCCGCGCTGCGCTGATGGTCTCAGGGTGATCATGGTGTTCTCCGTTGCGTGCTGAATAGTTGTTTCAACAAG
>JBGAMO010000129.1:0-14167 GCA_044222845.1 Phycisphaerales bacterium | reverse complement strand
ATTCTCGTCGGCCACGCCGAGTCCTTCCGCGAAAAAGTCATCCTCGCCAAGGTGAGCAAGGCCGAACTCACCGAGGACGCCCGGCCCGGCCAGACACTGAGATATACCGCAACAATCCGCCAGATGGACGCCGCGGGCGCGGCGACGCTGGGATTGGTTGACCTCTTCGATCCCCTCTCCTCGCAGCCCCGCCGTATCGGAGAGATCGAACTGATGTTCAGCCACATCGATCAGAACATGTCCGGCATGAAGTTCCCCGAGGAGAACTTCGTCTTCGGCGAGTCCTTCAAGACGCTCCTGCGGATGAGCGGCGTCGTCATCCCGGCTTGAACCCGATTCACGCCGCCCGCACCCGGATCGAGTCCGGCGATTTCGCCAGGCTCACCGCCGTGTCATACGAAATCTCACCGCGCTGGTACAGGTCCAGCAGCGAGTGGTCCAGCGTCACCATCCCGAACTTGCGTCCGCCCTGCATCTCGCTCATGAGCTGGTGCGCGGCCCCCTCGCGGATGTGCCGCCGCACGGCCGGCGTGCCGATCAGCAGCTCGCAGCACACGATCCGCCCCTTGGACCCGGCTCTGGGCAGCAACTGCTGAGCCACGACCCCCTGGATCACGTTCGCCAGCAGGAACTGGATTTCCTGCTGCTGGCCGCCCGGGAACGCCGACACCAGCCGCTGCACCACATCGATCGCGCCCGGCGTGTGCAGCGTCGCGATCACCAGGTGCCCCGTCTCGGCGGCGAGCAGCGCGGTGTGGATCGAGTCGCGGTCCCGCATCTCGCCCACCGCAATCACGTCGGGGTCCTGCCGCAGCACGTGCCGGAGCGACGTCGCGAAGTCCTTGGCGTCCGTCAGCATCTCCTGCTGCACCACGATCGACCGCTTGAACGCGTGCACGTACTCGATTGGGTCCTCGATCGTCACGATCTTCGCCGCCCTTGGCCGCCACGATCTCCCCGTGAATGCGGAACATCGGCGGCAACCCCACCAGCATGTGGATGTCGCTCGCGTCGTGCTTTCGAGCCGAGTGCAGAATGGTCTTGATGTTCATGCTCGGAATACTCCACGGATCCTGTGAATCATCTTCGAGATCACGCCGCGTCGGTCCAGTTCCGCCGCGGCCTTTCGTGCCTCGTCCAACCCCGTATCCAGTTCAATGCACCGTGCGTACGAGAACCTCGCGTGCGACGCCAGCCCCATCGCCTCCTGGCACCTCCCCAGCACCAGCCAGCAGTACCCCTGCGAAGCGCGTTTGGCCGCCGCCATCTGCGCGAACTCCAGCGCCAGGCCCGGCGCGTTGTGGAACAGGCACGCCCGCGCCACCTCCACCGCGTCGAACCATGTCGCGTTCGCCTCCGCCAGCGCCTTGGCGAAGCACTCCTTCGCCAGGCCCTTGCTCTCGGCCAGCATCACCTCCGCCCGCGCACGCCACCGCAGCGCCGATGATCCCGGCGCCGCCACCGCCGCGTCGCTTGACGCCGCGGCGCTCGTCCGGTCGCCCGCCCGCACGCACGCCAGCGCCTTGGCCGCGAGCAAATCACCGTTGTTCTTGAACAGTTCCAGGGCCTTGTCGCTCCACAGCCGCGCTTCGCGGTATTCCCCCAGTTCCACCAGCATCATCACCTGCCCGACCCACGCCGCCACCAGCGCCCGGTTCTCCCCCAGTGCCCGCGTGTACATCCGAAGCGCCGGCTCGAACCGCCCACGCCGGTACGCCTGCTCCGCCGCCTCGAAATGATCCGCCGCCGTCCGCACCGGTTCGCCCTTCACCACCGGCGCCTGCGCCACCACAGCCTCCGAGGCCGCCGGTGTGAGTTCGAGATTGGAGAATCGTCCAGCCATATTCCTCGTTCCTACTCGATCGAACCGAACCGCGACAGCGGCCGCAGCCGGTACAACACCTTTCCGTACACGTGCCCGGTGTCCACCCGGGCGATCGTCGACAGGATCGCGCCCAGGTCCACGTTCCCGCCCACCGCCAACTGCGCCAGCGACGGCAGCACGATGACTTCCTCCGGCCCCGCGTGAAACGTCGTGTTGACATTCGGCCGCATCGGCCGCAGCGGCCACATCTCCCGCGGGAGTTCCACGCCGTCCACCTGCGGAACGCCCTTGACGAACATCACCGTCTCTCCGGGGCCGGCCAGTACTCGATCCACCGCGTATCCCGCCCATCCCCATTCATGGCCGAAGTTGAACCCGCCGTGGCGGAAGTACACCAGATCGCCCCGCTTCCACTGCTTGGGCGTGAGCCACCGTCCGGAAATGAGCAGCACATCCCCGGGCTGCATCTGCCGCGTCGGCGTGAACGCGTCTACCTGCCGAACCTGGAAAAACCCCGTCAGCACCCACGCCGCCGGCACGTACACGCACACCACGATCGACACGTAGATCACGATCCCCCACGCCGCACGCTGCCCAAGCCCCATGTTCGCGAGTTCTCGTCGCAGCAACAGGTTGATCGCGAGCGAGTGCGTCCCCATGATCCCGAGGTTGAAGAGCCACTGAAGGTCCGTTCCCAGCGACGCCGCGGCGAGCACGATGAACGCCAGCCAGGCCAAGAGCAGGCACCGACCCAGTCTTCGCTCGCCGCGCACCAGTTGTCCGCCTCCCGGGATCAGCGACGCCCACAACTCCGCAGAGGTCGTCCCCCGGAACGGGCTTGAGGCCGAGACCATCCGGAGCAGCGTCATCCGCGACGCCACGTTTCTGACCCCTATGTCAACCACATCCTGCGCCCGTCTCACCGCCCGTACCGCCGCCACCCCGCTCGCCCGGGGCGGCTCCACTTGGACATCCGAAAAGTCCAGGCGCGTGCCGCACCGCAAGCATGTCTTCATGCCCGGGGTGTTCTGGAAGTTGCAACTGGGACACTCCATAGCCTGTCAATCCGGCCGATCCTCACCCGCCGCGCACGTGACTCTCCGTCTGCCCATGTGTACGAACCTGCCCGCCATCCCCGAAGTACTCGCTCGTGAGTTGGCGGCTCTCTTCCTTCCCGATGATCTTGGCCACCGCCTCCGTGAGCGCGAGGCACTCCTTGCCGGAGACCCCGTGCACCTTGATCTTCACCTTGCCGTCCTTGCCGATCGAAATGTCAATCGTGGGCTTTTTCATGTGTGCCTCGCTGATAAAGCGTCTCGCCGCGATGGGAGGAGTGGGGGGCTTACCGATCCAACTGCACCTGAATCTGAATCGCCTGGTCCGTGCCCACCGATTCGTTGAGCACGCGGAACTTGCGCTGCTTGAGTTCCGTCATCAGCTTGTGATACGCGAACTGCTGCACCACCTTGCCGGCGACCTCGTCGGCGATCGCCTTGAGCTGCCGCTTCGCGATCCCCTTCCCGCTCGCGCACACCGTGCACCGTCCACGGTCGTCCACCCCGAACTCGATCCGCACCCCTGCGCGTTCGATCGTCATCTTCTCCGCACGCCCCATCGTCTCGGCCACCACCTCGCTGTTGGCCACCTCCGCTTCGACGCGCTCCGTCTCGTTCGCCCCGCCGAGTTCAAACTCCCGCTCGTGCTGGGCGATCGTGAAACCAAGCGAAGCCGCCGTCCCCGCGATCGCGTTCGCGATGAGAGGCCAACTTCCGACAACCATGGGTGTAAGGACGCACACACTGCTCATGACATGCCTCCGAATCTTCTCAGACTTCCAGTTTGCGGCGCTGGGACCCCGCCGCCGCGGGCTCCACCGCTTCCGCCGTGCCCGCCGCGCGGGCTCGACCGTCCGCCCAGGCACGCAGCGCATCGATCCGCTCGCTCATCGTCTTGGAGAGCGGCACCGTCTCGCGGATGCTCGCCAGCAGGTCCGCCGTCGCCAGCGGCCGCCCGCCGTCGAACGAGTCGTACATAGCGCTGATCACCGCCTGCTCGATCTCGGCCCCGCTGAACCCTTCCATCGCCGCCGAGAGCAGCCCGATGTCGAACTCCGCCGCGACGCGCTTGCGCTTCGCGAGGTGAATCTCGACGATCCGCCGCCGGTCCGCGTCCGTCGGCAGGTCCACGAAGAAGATCTCGTCCAGGCGGCCTTTGCGCAGCAGTTCCGGCGGCAACTGGCTGATGTCGTTCGCCGTCGCCAGCACGAACACCGGCTTGGTCTTCTCGCTCAGCCACGTGAGGAACGTGCTCATCACGCGGGCCGTGGTGCCACCGTCCGTTCCGCCGCTGCTCGCACTCCCCGCGAACGCCTTGTCGATCTCGTCGATCCACAGCACCGCCGGCGCGATGCTCTCCGCCACCGCGATCGCCTTGCGGATGTTGCTCTCGGATGATCCCACGAACGAAGAGAACATCCGCCCCACGTCGAACCGCAGCAGCGGCATGTTCCACGCCTTGCTCACCGCCTTGGCGCACAGGCTCTTGCCGCACCCCTGCACGCCCACCAGCAGCACGCCCTTGGGGCACGGCAGGCCGTAGTCCCGCGCTTCGTCCGTGAACGCGTTGGCCCGCTTGCGCAACCAGTCCTTCAGATTCTCCAGCCCGCCGATATCTTCCAGGTTCGATGTCGCCGGGTAGTACTCCAGCAACCCGCTCTTGCGCACGATCTGCTGCTTCTCCGCGAACACGGTGCTCACGTCGTCACCCGTCAGCTTCCCGTCGTTCACCAGCGTCTTGGCCAGCACGTTCTCCGCTTCTTGCACCGTCAATCCCCCCGCCGCCTGCACGATCGCCTCTCGCGATTTTGGATTGAGGTCAACCGTCAGCCCCGGGTGGTCCGCCACGTCCTCGCTGATCTTGTCCAGCAAGCGCGAAAGTTCCTCCGGCCCCGGCAAGGGGTAATCCAGCACCGTCACGTCCTTCTCCAGGTCCGGCGCCATGTCCAGGCTCGGTGCGCAGATCACCAGCGTCTTGTAACTGTCCGAAAGCGCCCGCGCCACCTCGCGCGTCTTGCGGATCGCCCCGCGGTTTCCCATGCAGCGCGTGTGCAAAAAGTTGTGAAGGTCAAAGAACAGGTAGATCGCCGGCTCCTTGTGCTCGATCACCGTGTCCAACGCCTCCACCGGGTCCATCACACTCGATGACCCCCCGCTCGTCCCGTTGATGCCGGACTTGCGCAGCCCCCGCGTCACCGACCATGTGAACAACTCCTTCTTCCTGGCCGCGGCGATCTGCGCCAGGTGCTGCTCCACCCTCGCTTCCTCCCAACTCACCACATACACCACCGGATACCGCGCACGGATCAGCAAATCCAACTCGTCCCCTTCAGGTGTTCTTGCAGCCGCCTTGGTGAGAGGGGGCTGCGCTACCGGCCCAGCTTTGGGCGCCGGTCCGGACAGCGGCGCCAGTTCCACCGGCCGCGGCGATTTGTTCACAGGCCCAGTCTGTCCCGGCTTCATCGCTTGGTTCATGATCGCTCCGCAGAAAAGGGTGCTTCGTCCGTATCGAGGCGCCCTTGAAACTCTTGCACCAGCCTTGCTCGCTCTTGAACCGCCGCGTCTTGCGGGTTCATCGCCGCCACCACCGGAGCCAGAGCCGCCGTGATGTCATGCACGTACACCCGCCCGTCCGGGCCAATCCGGATCGTGATCGGCAGACCTTCTCCCATCGCATCCCCGCCCCCGGGGTTGTGATCGGGCAACCCGCTTGGGTGCTTGCGTTTCTTGCTCACGCCGTCTCCTGGAGCCCAAGCCCGCGCACAATCCCCCGCGCGACTTCGCGTTCTTCTTCCGTCAGCAACCGGTTCAGCGTCGCATCTTCTCCCGCCCGGTACGCCGGCACGTACCCCGTCATCAGGCTGAAAGAGGCTTCCGGCAGGTGCCGCGCCATCCACTCCGCCGCCGGTCTCAGGCAGCATTCCAGATGCCCTGGCATCAGCAGATGCCGCACGAGCACCCGCGTCCGCGCCGCCGCGTCCGCGATGTTCCGCGTCACCACCTCCACGTACCGCTCCACCCCCGCCAACTCCCGTGCACAGCCATCATTCCCGAACTTGATGTCCGCGATGTACATCGACGCCACCCCATCGAGCAACTCGATCACCCGCGGCGTCATGTACATGTTCGAGTTCACGACCAGAGGAAGCCGCTCTCCACGCTCCGCCGCTTCCGCCGCGATCTCCAGGATCGTGTGCAGGTGCAGCGTCGGCTCCCCGCCCAGCAGGTTGATCGTTCTTGCCCCCCTCGCCACCTTGTCCGAGAAGTCCGCAACCGCGCGCCCGGCGTCGACCAGTACACCCGCCGAGGTCTTGAAACACTCGGGGGCCTGCACGCAGAACCGGCAACGGAAGTTGCATCCCCCGAAGTACACCATGTAGCTCGGCAGCAGTTCCAACTCTTCCGCGAAGCTCACGTGCCGCTTGAAGCAGTATGTCTCCGCCCCCAACCCGCACGGAGCCCGCTCACCCGCCAGCCGGTCCACCCCGCACCGCCGCTCGCACAGTTCGCACGCGCGGAGCCCCTCGCGCGCCTCCGCGGCACGCAAACGTATCTCGGCGGCTTTGAGTCCTTCATGGGCCATACGTCTTCCAACCACTCCATGGCACAACGCCGCCCGTCAGGCGTTGGATACCACCTAGTCCTATCCAAAGTTGCGTGCGTGCGAAAAAATCCCGAGTGTCGGATACATCCTCCCGCAAGCCCCAGAACACGTGTCCGGCCTGACCCCCCCGCCCCTTTCCGTCCCAATATCTCTTCCATTCGGCCCCCAAGCGTGGTATTCTCTAGGAATCAAATCCTCGGGTTCTCTCCCGATGGGTGGGGTGTGGTTGGGGATCGGTTGCCGTTTCCAGGAGCCGGGTGATGAACGTTCGAATCGAAAAATGCTTGTGTGGAAGTGGTCTCGTTGCGTTGACCGCCGCCGCGGCGTTCGCCGCCCCCCCCGGCTTCCAAGGCTTGGGCGGCCTGTTCGCAGACCCCAATTCCGGCGCCGTTCAAAGCCGCGTCTCCGCAATATCGGGTGACGGCTTCACCGCCGTCGGCACCTCTACTGACCAGGCGGGCCGCGTCCGGCCCTTCCGCTGGACTCCAACCGGCGGAATGGTCGCTCTCACCGATGCCCCCGGCTCCACACTCTCCGTGTACCACGAGGTCGGCGGCGTCTCGGCCGATGGCTCCCAGGTCGCCGGCACCATTTACGGCGAGGCTGGATGCTCTACCGCTGCCCGCTGGATCTCCTCGGCTCTGCCCGAGCAACTCGACCAGGCCGCCTGTGTCGCCGCGGCGTTCGGAATCTCCGCCTCCGGTGCGGTCATCGTCGGCGATCTCTACGGCGCCACCAGCATGGGCTTCGTCTGGCGCCGCGAAGTCCCGCAGTTCTACTTCTTCAGTCCGCTCGATGGATACACCGATTCCTCCGCCAAGGCGGTCGGGGCTGAAGGCGCGCTGATCGCCGGCACGTGCAACGGCCGCAACGGTTCGCAGGCGGTCGTGTGGGAGAACGGTTCGCACTTCCCCCGTGGGCTTGGGTATCTCCCCAACACCGACCGCTTCAAGATCGGCCGTGCCACCGCGATCTCTCCCGACGGCGCGTACATCATCGGCGCGAGCAGCAGCACCGCCGCCGGCCCTGAAGGTGTCGAGGGCTTCATGTACTCCATGCCCTCCGGCCCGATGACCGGCCTTGGCCCGGCCACCGGAGGCCGCCAGACCTATCCCACCGCGGTCTGCCGTCACGCCGAGGTCATCGTCGGCTCGCTCGTGATGCCCGTGGCCCCATACACCCAGACCGCATTCATCTGGACCCCTGCCGCGGGCCTGCGTGAACTCCGCCAGGTCCTTGCAACCGATTACAGCATCGATATGCAAGGCTGGACGCTGACCGAGGCCACCGGAATCTCCGGCGACGGCTCCGTCATCGTCGGCAACGGCGTCGGCCCCCACGGTGAAGAAGCCTGGTTGGCCACGCTCCCCGCCGCCGTCGAACCCTGCATCGCCGATTTCAACAACGATGGCGGCGTCGACGGCAACGACGTTGCCGCGTTCTTCATGGCCTGGATCGAAAGTGACCCATCCGCCGACGCCAACAAGGATGGCGGCATCGACGGCGCCGACGTCGAAGCCTTCTTCGTCCCCTGGCAAGCCGGCGGCTGTTGAACTCGAAGGAATCGCTCAAAAATGTGCCGCCGAAGTCCCCCGGACGTCGACGCTGTGTGCAGCAAACCCCCGCAATGCCGCGAGAGCTCGGGTGGCATCGCTCCGGCTCGGCGGAACGATGAGCTAGAGCGTTCTCAGTCCACGCGTAGCGAGTATTCACAGTGACGGAAGCAGTTGGCGGCGTCTGTAGAGCTGACGGCATCCAGCACGGTTTGCATGGCGCTCCAAAGTGCGTGCGACGTGCGGCATTCCAGCGAGCGGAGCAGTTGCTTCACTTTCGCGAACACCATCTCGATCGGGTTGAGGTCCGGGCTGTAAGGCGGGAGGAACTCCAGTGTGGCGCCGCGTGACTCGATGAAGTCACGCGTGCGGACGCTCTTGTGGCTGGAGAGATTGTCCAGCACCACGGCGGACGCTCTTGTGGCTGGAGAGATTGTCCAGCACCACGATGTCTCCCGGGCGCAGCTCTGGCGCCAGCACCTGCTCGACGAACGCGTCGAAGACATCTTGATTGATCGCGCCGTCAACCACCGTCGAGCAGCGCACGCCGCCCATCCCCAGGGCGGCGATCAGTGATGTGGTTTTCCAGTGCCCGTGCGGCACTTTCGCCACCAGTCGCTCGCCGATCGGGGCACGCCCCCGCAGTCGTGTCATGTTGGTCTTGGCCCAGGTTTCATCGATGAAGATCAATCGGCATGCATCCAGCCCGGGTTGGCCCCGACGCCAGTTCTCGCGCCGCTCGGCTACATCCGGGCGGTCCTGCTCCGCCGCGTGGATTGTCTTTTTTTGAAAGACAGCCCCAGACGCTTGAGCGCCATGCACACCGCCGACTCGGAGCACACCACACCCAGCTGCGCACGCAGTTCCTTGAGCGTCGCGTCGGGCCGCGCCCTGACCAGATCGTGCAGAAGCACCATGTCGATCTTGATCACCCTCGCGCCACCCATCGGCCGCGGCGAAGTCTCCCCGGCTTCGCGTCGGCGCTGCTTGAGGCGACGCACCCACGCCGGGCTGACGTTGAAGATCTCTGCGAGAACGGTGATGCCATCCGTGAAGCTCCTTGGTACCGCACGCTCCGCGTGCAAGAACATAAGCTACACGAAAACCACCCATCGCGCAACCCGACCATGCGCCGTACGGCGCTAGATTTGAGATGAAGTCGCGCTAGTTTCACGGCACGCGGAGCATGGCGACGCCGCCGTACGTAATGGTGCGGCCGGATTCGACATGTATTCCGTCGTTTCGGGTGGCGGCAAGGACGCCGCAGTCGATGTATCCGAGTTCGGATATCGCGCGACGGATCGCGCGAGCGACGGGGGGGTGGTAGCAATCATGCAGCAATACGGATGCTCCGGGCGTAGCCACTTCGCGCACGCCAAGGAGATCGTTCCATGCGCCCGGCTCGCTGTGATCCCCGTCGATGAACACGAAATCAAACCGACCCCCGGCGGCGTCCCTGCAGGCGCCTAATGCTCCCGGGGAAGTGCCCACGATGAGCGTGCAGCGGTCGCCGATCGTGGAATCCCAATCGAACTCCACGGCGGGTTGGGGATCGATTCCGATGTACCGGCCGTGCCCCAGGTCGCTCAACGCCGCGTGAATGATGCGCGCCGCGCCGCCCCAGCGGACACCGATCTCCAAGACGCGATCTGGTGCCGTAGCAAACACGAGGGAGTATAGAAGCAGCCGTTCGCGGGCCTTCTGATCGGCATGCGCCGTCAGCGCGGTAGCCACCCGATTGGGTTGTGCGGTCAGCATCGGGTCGGCGGAGGAGCGAAACGTCCAGTTCGGTGCGGGCGCAGCGGTGGCAGGCATGCCGCTTGTATCGGAGAAAGCCCGCAAACCGGTTCCGTTTGGCCGTCCCTCCGAGCAACCATTCCAGTCCGGGTCCACCGTCCGAAGGGGTTGGCAGACGTATGAACTTTTGGCGGCGTAACACCTGACGTTGGAGGCTCTCCCTCTGGATTCGGCCTTTTTGAGGCCAGAAGTGCTAGGTTCACGCGGGTGTGCGGATGAACTTTTGGTGCATGCACGCGGCATATGACCCGTGTTATTGGGACCTTGTGACGGTCGATACCCCGACATCAGGTCTCGCCCGCCGCCTCACGAGAATCCAGAATCAGTTCTTTCTGCGGTTGTCAAAGAGATTCTCTCCAATCTCATACGTGGCCCGGAGTTCGCGGTCCGCCAGAGCATTCAGAACGCCCCCCAATTGGCGCACAAAGGCGGTCGTCATCGGTCGGGCGATTCGCCGTCGTATGGCGATGTTGAGTTGCTACGCTGGCGTATGCCATTTGATCCAGACGCCGCGGCCGGCCCGGGAACCGGCATCTTCGGTTTGCCCTTCACTCGTCAGGAGAGTCGGGTCGTGCTCTTACCTGTGCCTTTCGACGCCACGACCTCTTACCGCAGGGGAACGGCTGATGGCCCCGCCGCGATCTTGGAGGCGTCCGCGCAGGTGGACCTGTTCGATCGCCGTTTCGGCCGCGTGTACGAACGCGGCATCTTCATGGAAGATGAAGCTGTCAGAATCCGCGAACTCAATGAAGCGGCTCGATCCGCCGCGGACCCGATCATCGATGCGGCGGGCATCGAGAACATGAAGGACCAGGCCGCCGCCGCGGCGTTGCTGGCCAAAGTGAACAGCGCGTGCGAAGCCGTGAACGCCTGGACGGCGGAAATGACCCACAAGGTGCTTGCCGAAGGCAAGACACCGGGGCTCATCGGCGGCGAGCACTCGACGCCTTTCGGCGCGATCAAGGCCGTGACGGAGCACTTCGGGAGCGTGGGGATTCTTCACGTCGACGCCCACATGGACCTGCGCGACGCGTTCGAAGGGTTCGCCTGGTCGCACGCGTCGATCATGCACAATGTGCTGTCGCGGATACCGAAGGTGGACAACATCGTGCAGGTGGGCATCCGCGATTTCGGCGAACGTGAACTGGGCTTCGCGAAAGAGCAGGGCGATCGGGTCACAGTGTTCTTTGATGACCAGATCCACGAAGAACTGCTTGAAGGCGGCAAGTTCAGCGAACTGTGCCAGCGCATCGTGAAGGAACTGCCTCACCGCGTGTACGTGTCGTTCGATATCGATGCGCTCGATCCGTCGCTCTGCCCGCACACGGGCACGCCGGTGCCCGGCGGGCTGTCGTTCAACCAGGCGACGATCCTGCTGGACACGCTCCGCCAGAGCGGCAAGCACGTGGTGGGTTTCGATCTGGTCGAGGTCGCGCCGGGCGGAGACACCGAGTGGGACGCCAACGTGGGCGCCCGGGTGCTCTACAAACTCTGCGGCCTGACGAAATAAGCCTGGCAGCCCACGCGCCGCACCGCGGCGTGCAAGGGGCCGCCCGAGTTGCGGGCACGCGGGAGTTGCAGACCGCTTACCGCGCGTACTCAATGGCCCGCGTTTCACGGAGCACCGTGACGCGGATTTCGCCGGGGAACGTCATCTCTTCGCTCACCCGCTTGGCAATCTGATGGGCGATCAGGAACGCCTCGTCGTCGTCCACCTTGGATGCGTCGATCATGACGCGGACTTCGCGGCCCGCCTGGATCGCGTACGCCTCCTGAACGCCCCGGAAACTCATGGCGATGTCCTGAAGCTCCGTCAGGCGCTGGACGTACTTTTCCATGCTCTCGCGCCGGGCGCCCGGGCGGGCGCTGCTCACGGCGTCAGCGGCCATGACGATGGGGGTGTAGAAAGAGGTGGAAGGGATGTCGGCGTGGTGGCCGCCGATGGCGTTGAGCACAGGTTCCTTCTCGCCGAACTGCCGGGCGAAGTCCATGCCGATCTTGGGGTGGCCACCCTCCATCTCATGATCCATGGCCTTGCCGATGTCGTGGAGGAATCCGCAGCGGCGAGCGACGGCGCCGTCAAGGCCCAGTTGCTCGGCGATGATCTGGCAGAGGTACGCAACCTCGATCGAGTGGCGCAGCACGTTCTGGGCGTAACTGGTTCGGTAGTGCAGCTTGCCCATCGCCTCGATGATCTTGGGGTGCACGCCCCGGAGGTTGGCTTCCGCGACCGCCTCGCGGCCGTACTTGATGATCCGCTCGTTGGTCTCGCTGCGAACCTTCTCGACGATTTCTTCGATTCGAGAAGGATGCATGCGCCCATCGGCGATGAGCCGTTCGAGGGATTCAACCGCGATCGCCTGGCGGACCTTATCGAAGCACGATACCACGATGACGCCCGGTGTGTCGTCGACAATGATGTCAACGCCGGTCGCGCGTTCGATGGCTCGGATGTTCCGGCCCTCGCGGCCGATGATGCGGCCTTTCATGTCGTCGCTGGGAATGGCCACGCTGCGCACCGTGGATTCGGAGGTATGCTCGCTGGCGTACCGCTGGATCGCCATGAGCGTGATCTCGCGTGCCTTGTTCTTGGCCTCGCTCTCGGCGTCTTCAATGATCTTTCTGGCGAGTTTGCCGACCTCGTGCCGGGTGTCGTCCTCGACTCGGGCGAGCAGCAGTTCGCGGGCCTGTTCCTTGCTCAGGCCGGAGATCTTGTGCAGTTGTTCCTTCTGCTCGGCCAGCGTCGCGTCCAAACGTTGCTGGGTCTGGGTGACGTTTGCCTCTCGCTGTTTGAGGGACTCTGCGGTGCGGTTGGCGCCGGCTTCCTTCTGATTCAGCGTGTCCTCGCGGCGGTCCAGAGCGTCCTCCCGCTTGGACAGTCGACGCTCCGTTTCGCGCAGCTCGGAGCGGGCCGCTTCAAGCTCCTGTTCGGCTTTGGTCTTGCGTTCGAGCGCGGCTTTCTCACCCTCCAGGCGCAGACGCTCGGCCTCGGCCCGGGCATCCTGAATGGCGCGATCAACCACCCGCTTGGCTTCTTCCTTGCCCGCCGCGAGGGATTTGGCCCCGAAGTACCTGCTTAGCGCGATACCAATCCCGACGCCCAGGATGGTCGCGAGGCTGGCCCCGAGCGCGAAGAACGCGTTCCCGACGTCCGCCAAGGTGAGCGCGCAGCCTTGCAGCGCCGACACCCAATCGAAGTTATTTTGCCATGACTGCATCATCGCCGTCGGCCTCCACACATGACCGGTCGGGCTCTTGACGCCCTGCGCGATACGCGGAGTCAGTTTGTGTCGTCGCCCCATCCGCTCCGGCCCGATGATCGCCGCTGCGGTGCGGCGGTGGGGCCCTAATTGAACGCCGCGGGGAAGCGCAACGCTCGGAAGGAACGGTTGCAAGCCCACGGTGCCTCACGGCGAAGGCCGGGAAGCGTCAATCGTGCTTTCGCGATACGCCGCGTCCGAGTGCTGTCGGACGCCACCGCACGCGATTCGGATGTGTCAACCCCCGCAAGGATCGGGAGGTTGGGCGACTACAAACTGGAAACACCAGACCCCGTTCGATCACCCAACGGTGACGGCGGAGAGGTGCTTGTGACTGCGTACCGCCGTGCGTCCTTGCGAGAGTGCCTCGGTCCGGACACACCGACCCGGGGCACACCGCTTGTTCGACCGGCTTTGCTATGCTAGGGAGGCTCGGGAGCGGAACGCGCGGCCCGAGCGGCTTTCCGGATACCAATCAGCTTCCTACCTCACGCACTCTCACGGATTCCGAACGAATGACCACGTCACACTCCTTCCGAACTGTCGTTGCCCTGACCCTCCTTGGCGCCCTGTTGGGCGCATCGTTTGGTTTGGGCGGTTGCACGCGGCTTCGCCGCAGCCAGGAAGTGGCGATCGGGAATGCCAAATCGTTCTCCGCCACCGCCGGGCCGTTAGCTGTGGATGTCGAGAACTCCAAGGGCTCGGTCAGCATCGAGGTGGTGCAAGGGTCGCAGCCTGTGGTCTGGGCGACGGCGAGCGGTAGCAACGGTTCCAATCACAACCCTGACTGGGTCGCCGCGAGCTTGGCCTCCGACGGTGGCCACTCAGTGCTGCGGGTGCTCAGCACCAAGCCCGAGGGCGAGGCACGCGACACGGTCATCCGGATTCGAGTCCCCTCGCTGGCGGGGGTGCGGGTGCACAATCGGGGCGGGCTGGTCTCCGTTGCGGGGGTCACCGGTTCGATCGAGGTGCACAACTCGCTGGAGTTCGGATCCTCGCCTTCGATCAAGGTGTGGGCGGGCGGGCCGATCACGGCGCCGGTGGATCTGGTCACCGATCACGGTTCGGTGGAA
>JBGAMO010000128.1:0-14238 GCA_044222845.1 Phycisphaerales bacterium | reverse complement strand
AACAGAGCGGCCAGATCATGGCGGCGGCCTTCTCTCCCGACGGCGGCACCATTGCCTCGTGCGGAACCGATCATGCCCTGCGCCTCTGGGAAACCAAGCAGCCCAGCACCGTCGAACTCGAGCGACGCTACCAGCGAGACTTGGAACGCTGGGCGCACCGAAGAGGTCTGGTTTGGGAGGTGAAAACGCCCGGGCCTCCGTGAGGAACCCGGCGTTCGTCCCTATGTCTGAGGTACGTCCGACAGGCATATGGCGTCATCGGCCGAGATCAGAATGTGGCCGGGTCGCAGCAGGGGGCGGATCGCATCGTGCGTGCCGCGGACGTGGCGCATGAGCGCCAACTGAGAGTCCGTTGGCGACCCCACCGGGAGCGTGCGGGCGAACTGCCTGCGCCGCCAAGCACTTCATCGGCTTGTCGAAAAATGTGGGCAGCCTTCGCGACTGCGCTTCGATCGCCAGATTGTGATGGCGGTGCCCGTCAACGGTCAGCACCATGACCGCATCAACGTTTGAGAGCAGTTCATCGAGCGACCTGGAAAACTTGACTCCCAAAGGAGCTAGCGCTGCGTAGCGCTCGACGATTCCGGCTTCCTTCATCCCGGGCGGGGTCTCTACGTCCCAGCAGCACGTCACGCGGCACCCCGTGCAGCCGCTCAAATGAAGTTCGTGAATCCGTCGGCTGAACGCGAGCGTGTGAGACGAGTCCAGGCCGATGGCGCCGATTCGAATGAAACCTCCGCGTGCTCATTCCGGTGCGGGAGCACGACAATAGAACGATCCTCTGCGTATTGCGGCGGCCTGTGCCTTGTGCTTGCCCCATCGCGCGACGGCCCGGCCTCTCGCCAAGGCGCAACAAATCGCCCGGCCCCGACAGGGCGGGCCAAGCGATTCGAGTGAGTAGTCGGCTCTCCGAGGATGAAGCTCAGGTCAGGTTGACCGGCATCACGACATACAGGAAGTCGCTGCCGCTCTTGATCAGGCCAGGCTTGCCGCTGGCCTTGAGTTCCATGATGACCTGCGGATCGTGCATCACCTTGAGGGCGTCTGTCAGGAAGGCGGGATTGAAGCCGATTTCCATGTCCTCGCCGTCGTAGCCGGCCAAGTCCACGCGGATGTTCGCCTCGCCCTGCTCGGGCGCCCGGCTGCTCAGTTCCAACTGCTTGTCCTTGGCGTGGAAGGCCAGACGCACGCCGCGGGATTCTTCATTGGTGAGCAACGCGGCACGCTTGACCGCGGAGATGACCACATCGCGGTCAAAGGTAACCTTTTTGTCGTTGTCCTTGGGGATGACGTCTTCGTAAGGAGGGAAAGCGCCCTCGACCAGGTTCGAGACCAGCACGGCGCGGCCAGGGTTCGCCGCGGTTCCGAACGAGAACAGGATCTGCGTTTCGGTGATCGCGATCTGTACCGGCTCCTCGTGCTCCTTGATCAGCTTCTGGAGCATCCCCAGCGCCTTGGACGGCACGATGCACTGCACCGGCTTGGCGTCCTTTTCGCCGCCCGAAAGGTTGGCGCGGGCCAAGGCCAGTCGCCGACCGTCGGTCGCGGCCAGTTCCAGCCGCTTGCCGTCGCGCTTAAAGAGCACGCCGTTGATCGCGTACCGGCTCGTCTCCCGAGCCGTCGCGAAGATCGTTCGCGAAACCAACTCCGCGAGCGAACCCGCCGGGTGCGTGAGAGTGGCTTTGGCCTTGGCCGTATCGCCCGAGCCAGCGACCGACGCCGCGAAGTCAGGAATCGGCGGGAACTCGGCCGTGTCGTACCCGAAGATCTTGAAGTTCGAATCCGAGCCCTTGATCGTGCACGCCTCGCCGTCGGCGGAGATCGTCAGGGTGGAGTCGTTCTCCTCGGCACTGATGATGCTGCGCAGCTTGTCCGCGGGGATCAGGATCTCACCCGGCTTGGAGACATCGACCTGCGAGAGGGAGAGCCGCATGGCCACTTCCGCATCGGTGGCTTCCAGCACCACTTCTCCAACGCCACCCGTCTTCTTGCAGACGATCTTGACGCACGTGAGCTGCACCTTGGGAGAACGCACCGCCGCGGCGCTGGACACCAGGTTGACAGCTTCCGCGAAGGCAACTCGATCGACGATGACTTTCATGGGGACTTCATCCGTGTTTCGTTTGGACCGCCGCCGGAATCGGCGATGACCATCTACCTCGAACGCGGGTAGTGTACCACCCATAAGGCAAACGGGCGTACCAAAACACAATCCATTGGGGTATCGTCAGCAATTGACAAGAAGTACCCGTCTCCCCGATGTGGATGAAATCAGTACCAACCACGCCGCGGCCGTAGCGTCGCGTTATAGGTCTTCCGGCAGGGTTTTTCTGAGCGCGACTACGCCCCGATCGCCCGCTCGCGGCGGAGTTCTTCGAGCAGGGCTTCGCCCAGGAACGCGTACTGCTCCGGGGTGTTGTACATCTGCGCCGACACCCGCACCACGCGGGCGTTGGTGGGGGAGAACCGCCACACCGGCACGACAATCCGGTGCCGCTCGAACAGGGCATCCTGCAGGGCGTCGTCGTACGCCGTGGGCCGATCAGCCAGGTCGGGGGCGGGTTCTGGAATGATCATCGTGATCATCGAACCCACCATAGATTCCGGAGCCGTCTCGGTGGTGCACCAGCCTCCCAGGATCGAGGTCAGCACCCGCCGGGCTTCCATGATCATGTCGTGGTTCTGCCGCATCAGCCGCGGCCAGCCGCCCGGCAGCATCTTGCCCATGCACTCCGCCGCGCGGGGCACCGTGAGGATGCCCGTGTAATCCGCGGTGCCCTGATAGTCAAAGTCACGCAGGAACAGGGCCCGGTCCGGGCGGATCTTGTGTACGCGGCTGGAAATCTGCAGCGGGCGGAAGCCGGCCTGCTTGTCCGGGCGAACGTACATGAACCCGGTGCCCTTAGGCCCGCTCAACCATTTGTGACCGCTGAAGATGAAGTAAGTCGGCGCCAACGCGGAGACGTCCACCGGAACCTGTCCGGGGCTGTGGGCGCCGTCAACGCAGCAGTCAATGCCCCGACGATTGAGCTCGGCGACCACCTCGGTCACAGGGAAGGTGAGCGAGGTGCAACTGGTGATGTGGCTGATGAACGCCAGCCGCGTCCTGGGCGTGACGCACGCCAGGTACCGCTCGGCGACCTCGGCCGGCCCGGCGGAGGGGAACGGGAGCTGGGCCTTCACCACCACCGCACCGGTGCGGGCGCAGATGCGATCAAGCTCATTGAACAGCGACTGGTACTCGTGATCGGTGACCAGCACCTCGTCACCCGGACGCAGCGCGGTGTTGTTCAGGATGGTGCAAATCGCCACCGTGGCGTTGGGAAGGGGCGCCAGGTCGGCGGCGCGGCAGTTCAGCAGCGTTCCCAGCCGGACGCGCATGTCGTCCAGCATCCCTTCGAGGTCCGACTTATAGAACCTGACGGGGTCTCGCTCCAGCCGTGCCCGAAGCTCGGCCTGATACCGAAGTGCCGCGCGGGGCACCGCGCCGTAAGACCCGTGGTTCAGAAACGTCAGCGTCGGGTCGAGCGACCAGTCGCTGGTCGTTGCACCGGCGGAGCGCAGGTCCGCGGCGGGCGAGTTGGGGGTGAGCGTGGCGGGGGAGTCGGCGACGAGCGTCATCATGGCGCCACCTGTATCGGCGTTTGGGGGCCGCGGCGCGCAGAGAAAAACGAGTCATCAAGTGCGCCGCGAAAGACCATTGTACTAACCCCGGTGTTGTCAAGGTGGGGCTGAGAATCTGCTTGCCCGCTCCTACCGTGTCGCACTATGGCAACCTCAACCAAACCCGCGAAACCCGCCGCTACCACCCCTTCCGCCACCCGCGTCGAAAAAGACACCATGGGCGAGATGCAGGTCCCCGCCGACGCCCTGTACGGCGCCAGCACACAGCGGGCGGTTCTGAACTTCCCCGTGAGTGGTCGTCCGGTCCCCTTCGGCATTATCGAGGCCTACTCCCTCATCAAGGCCGCCGCCGCCCGCGTGAATAACCAGCTCGGTCGCCTGGATCCCAAACGGACCAAGGCCATCGTCAACGCCTGCGCCACCATCGCCGGGGGCATGGCCGAACAGGGCGGCTGGGCCAAGCACTTCCCTGTGGATATTTACCAGACCGGCAGCGGCACCAGTACCAACATGAACGCCAACGAGGTGATCGCCAACCTCATCTGCCTCGCCAACGGCAAGCCCATCGGCTCCAGCAAGGACCCAGAGTATCTCAAGAAAGGCGGTGTCCACCCCAACGACCACGTCAACATGGGGCAGTCGTCCAATGACACCTTCCCGACCGCCATGCACGTCGCGGCCGCGGTCTCCATCAGCCGGAATTTGGTGCCGGCCGTCCGCCGCATGGCGGCAAAGCTGGAGTCCCACGCCAAGGCCTGGGACAAGATCGTCAAGATCGGCCGCACCCATCTCCAGGACGCCACCCCCATCCGCCTGGGACAGGAGTTCAGCGGGTACGCCAGCCAGATGCGTCACGCCGAGAAGAGACTGAACCAGGCGCTGGAGTCGCTCGGCGAACTTTCGCTGGGTGGCACGGCCGTCGGCACCGGCATTAACTGCCACGAGGAGTTCGGCTCCAAGGTCGCCGCGGAACTGACCAAGGTCACCAAGGTCAAGTTCCGTGAGGCCGCCAATCACTTCGAGTCCCAGCATGCCAAGGACGCGTACGTGGAGACCAGCGGCCTGCTCCGGACCGTCGCGGTTTCACTCTCCAAGATCGCGAACGACATCCGCTGGCTGGGCAGCGGCCCGCGATGCGGCATCGGCGAACTCGTGCTCCCCGCGGTTCAGCCCGGATCCTCCATCATGCCCGGAAAGGTGAACCCGGTCATCTGCGAGAGCCTCATCATGGTTTGCTGCCAGGTGATCGGCAACGACGCGGCTCTGACGTACGGTGGTTTCGGGGGTGTCGGCAGCCTCCTTGACCTAAACGTCGCCATGCCCATGATGGCCGCCAACCTGCTCGACAGCATCCACCTGCTCGCCAAGGGCTGCGACGTCTTTACCTCCAACCTTCTCGCCGACCTCAAGCCAGACGAAGCCCGCTGCAAGGGGCTCATCGAAGGTTCCCTGGCGATGTGCACGTCGCTGGTCCCGGTCATCGGTTATGACAAGTCCGCGGCACTCGCCAAGGACGCGTTCAAGCAGGGAAAGACCGTCCGGCAACTGGCCTACGAGGTGGTGGTGGGGACCAAGGACTTCGCGGGCAAGTCCATTACCCGAGAAGACATCGATTCCTACCTCAACCCCTGGAGCATGACGCTGCCCGGCGGCGAAGGCAGCGCGGGAGGCTGAGCCGCTCGGTCCATCCGGGAGTTATTCGGCGGAAAGTGTGTGAACGCGAGCGGCCCTCCCGTCGCTCCGCTCTCCGTACAATCCCTCCCATGCAAGCAAGCGGTTCCCAGGTGTCGCTCAAGATGGCGACAGGCTCTTCGGGCAATCCCGACACGGTGTACGCCGCGCGGGCCGCTTGTGAGCAATGCCGCAGCGGTCTGGGTGACGGTGAAGCGGATCTGGCGATGATCTTCTTTTCGCCGCACCACCTCACCTCCGTCTCCCAACTCGCGGCGACGGTGCAGCGGCGCCTAGCACCGCGTCACATCATCGGCGTGGGCACCGAGGGTGTCATCGCCGGCCCGTACGAACACGAGCGGTCTGCGGGAATCTCGATCCTCGCGGCGAGCCTGCCCGGGGTCGAAGTCCGTCCATTTTCCAGCGAGCAGTTCCCCGCCAGCGACGACTCCGCAGAGTCGCTCTTCATGCTGCGCGACGTGATCGGGGCCGCCGAGGATCTTCGATTCACGCTCCTGCTGGTCGATCCATTCAGCGTGCCGCTTATCAAACTCATCCCCGACCTCAACCGCGCCCGGGTCGGCGGCAACGGCGTGCTGTTCGGCGGCCTGGCTTCCGCCGCGGCTTCGCCCGGCGGCAACGCCATGATCCTGGACGACACCATCGCCACGGCGGGAGCGGTGGGGGTGTCCCTCAAGGGCAATCTCAGGGTCGACACCATCGTCTCCCAGGGTTGCAAGCCCTTCGGCCCCAACTTCGTCGTGACCAAGTGCAAGGGCAACCTCGTGTTGGAACTGGGCGGAAAGCCCGCCGTCGAGGCGATCCAGGGTGTGCTCAACGAGCAGGGCGAGGCCCGACACTCGCTGCTCTCCGGCGGTCTGTTTGTCGGCCGCGTGATCGATGAGTACAAGAGCCACTTCGGCCGCGATGACTTCCTCATCCGCAAGGTGGTGGGCGTGCGTCCCGAGGAGGGTGCCATCGCTGTCGCCGATTTCTTCCGGGTTGGCCAGACCATCCGCCTGTTCACGCGTGACGGGGCCACCGCCGATCAGGACCTCGCCATGCTCCTGGACAAGCAGAAGCTCTACGACAAGCCCAAGGGCGCGATGGTCGTAACCTGTAACGGGCGGGGTCGCCGCATGTTCAAGCAACCGCACCACGACGCGTCCTCGATCGTCAAGGCCTTCCGGGGGCCTGTGGCAGGCGAGGAACTCAGCAAGCCCGGCACGCCGTACTACTCCGCTTCCGAAGGCAAGTCCGATGTGCCAGTTGCGGGTTTCTTCGCGACCGGAGAGATCGGGCCTGTCGGAGGCCAGAGCTTTGTCCACGGGCAGACCGCCTGCGTGGCGCTATTCCGCGACAGCGCGTGAACGGCGCGATTCTACAGCCACGTCCACGCCGTCCATCCCAGGACCACGAGCGCACAGGCCG
Organism: Phycisphaerales bacterium; assembly: GCA_044222845.1. Taxonomy (GTDB): domain Bacteria; phylum Planctomycetota; class Phycisphaerae; order Phycisphaerales; family UBA1924; genus UBA2402. The sequence continues at coordinate 7,512 of JBGAMO010000128.1, read as the reverse complement.
TATATGCGAGCAGCGCCCGTCGGAGCGACGGAAACAACGCGAACACCGGCGACACCATGACAAGCAGTGGAAGGAGCGGCACCACTTCGACGCCCGCGTATCCGAACATCTGCCCCTGCATCGTCGCTCGAAACGCACCTATCGGAGAAAAGCCCATCCGAAGGTACGCGGGTGTCAGGCACAGGCGAGCCAGCATCGGCAATCCCAGGAACATCAGCGCCGACAGGATCTGAAGCGCGAACCATGTCTTGGCGCGGGCCGGGTTGCGAACGGCGCCCGCCTCGCTCTCGCGTGCGGTCCACGCGTCTTCGCCGCCGCATTCAGGACAGCCAGCCTCTTCGTTCAGCCCTTCTCGCGGATAGCCGCAATGCCGGCATGCATCCAGCGAGATGGCGGTCCCGCCGACACGTCGTTGGTACATCACCACGCGGCTCAGCGCGGCGAACACCATCGAGAACGGCGCCACGGTCCAGATCAGCCCGTCGGACACAACAGTGGGTGGAGGACACACGGTCAGGCTCCTTGCCCGCCGCGTGGCTCACGCCCCGACGATCGTGCCGCGGCATTCGCCGAAGCCGATCCGTCTGAACCCCGGACGTTCGCACCACGCGCGGAAGATGACGGTGTCGCCATCCGCCAGGAATGTTCGCGTCTCGCCGCCCGGCAGTTGCAACGGCTTGCGAGGTTTGCCCGCTCCGTCCCACGTGAGCTCAAGCAGGCAGCCGCGAGAAGCGGGCTCCAGGCCGCTCACCGTTCCGCTCGCGATCAGGTCGCCGGACGCGAGGTTGCAACCGTTGCTCGTGTGATGAGCGATCATCTGCGCGAACGTCCAGTACATGTCACGGAACGCGTTGCTTCTGCTGATCGACATCGGCGCCGTGCCCGCCTTCGCCATCGAAGCGGTCTGCAACAGCACCTCCAGAGTGACGTCGAACCCGCCCGACGCCTGGTCCGTCTCGTCGAACAGGTACGGCAACGGTTTCGGGTCCCCTTGTGGCCGCGCGTACGCGGGAATCCGGAACGGTTCCAACGCTTCACGCGTGACGACGCACGAAGAGACAGTGGTCGCGAAATTATTCGCCAGGAACGGACCCAGCGGCTGGTCTTCCCACTACAGAACATCTCGCGCCGACCCGTCGTTCACAAGGCACAAACCCGCTATCCGTTCATGGGCGTGCGAAATCGGCGTCGGCTCGCCGATGGCGTTGTCGCCCGCGATGATGCAGCCCACCTCGAGTTCGTAGTCCAGCAGTTTGCACGGCCCGAACGTCGGTCCCGCACCGACCTCGCCATCGGGCGGTGATTGCTGGCCCTTGGGTCGTTTCACCGCGGTGCCGGTCGGCACGATCGAAGATGCCCGTCCGTGGTATCCGATCGGCACGTGCTTGTAGTTCGGCAAGAGCGGGTTGTCCGGCCGGAACATGGCCCCGACGGTGCTCGCGTGGTGGATGCTCGCGTAGAAATCCGTGTAGTTGGTGATCGTCGTCGGCGCCGCGAACGTCACATCTCGTTGGTAACGCATCGCGGCGTTGAGCAGGTGCGGATTGTCGCGCAGCGAGCGGTTGTCCTCGCGGAACAGTTCGCTCAGGCGAGCCCTCAGCGCCCGCCGCGCCGCCGAGGGGCAACTGACGAGCCACGAAAGATCCCACCACACCCAATCTTCCTGCTCCTGGGTGCTGATCCCCGGCAGATCATCCAGAAGCCTCGCGTCGCGCAGCCCGCCCAGGTCGAACACCCGGTCGCCGATCAACACGCCTGTGAGCACCAGGTTCGGGTCATCTCCCGGAGAATACCGGCACAGCGGCAGGTTCTGGATCGGGAAATCTGTCGCCGCGTCGTTCGCGGATTCGACCCAGGAACGCAGCGCGGGGTCGTGGGTGTGATCAATTGCGTTGGACATACTCCCAGCGTACGCCCGCCGTCATGATCGCGCCACCACTTCAATGCCGCGCTGCTTGAGCGCTGTGTGCATTTCCTCGATGTGCGCTCGGTCGCGTGTCTCAACCGTCGCCAACACCTGCACGCGGCTGATATCCGCCGGGCTGAACGCCCGCTCGTGGTCCACCTGCTTGATGCTCGCACCCACGCTCGCGATCGCCGCGGCGAACTCCTGCAACCCTCCCGGCCGGTCGGAGATGTAGGCCGTGAACTGAGACAGCCGCCCGTCCAACACCAGGCCCTGCTCGATCACACGCCCCAGCACCGCCGGATCGATGTTGCCGCCGCACAGGATCAACGCCACTCGTTTGCCCGTCAGGTGCTGGAGTTTCCCGGCCAGGAATGCCGCGAGCGGCACCGCGCCCGCGCCCTCAACGACGCCCTTCTCGAGTTCCACCAGCCGAAGAATGGCCAGCGCGATGTCCTTCTCCGTCACGCCGATGCACTCATCGATCCGACCCTTGGCGAGTTCGAACGCGTTGTCCCCGATCCGCGGCACCGCCAGGCCGTCCGCCAGCGTCGGTCGCGTCTGCACGAGCACCGGCTTTCCGGCTTTCTGCGCCTCCAGGAAACTCGCGCAGTGATCCGCCTCCACGCCGATGATCTTGATGTTCGGCTTAGTCTCCTTGATCGCAAGGGCAACGCCCGCGATGAGGCCGCCGCCGCCGATGGGGCACACGACCGCGTCGAGATCCTGCACCTGCTCCATCAGTTCCAGGCCGATCGTTCCCTGCCCCGCGATCACCTCCGGCCCATCGAAGCCGTGCACGTAGATGTACCCCTTGCTCGCGATCAGTTCGTCCGCGTGCAGTTTGGCCTGCGCGATGTCGTCTCCGTGCAGGATCACGGTCGCTCCCATGGCGCGGCAACGGGACTGCTTGATCAGCGGGGCGTGCCTAGGCATCACCACCGTCACCGGTGTTCCCAGCCGCTGGCCGTGGTACGCCAGGGCCATTGCGTGGTTCCCCGCCGAGGCGGCGATCACGCCACGCCGACGATCCTCCGGCGAGAGTTGCAGCAACGCGTTGGCCGCGCCCCGCTCCTTGAAGCTGCCCGTCTGCTGCAGGTACTCGCGTTTGGTGAAGATCGTCGCGCCGCAGAGCGCCGAGAGAGCCCGCGACTCGCGGCACGGAGTCTGCAGGATCGCGCCCTCGATTCGGTAACGGGCCGCGACGACGTGTGAGAGACCGATGGTCATGGGCCGACAGGATACGGAGCAAAAAACGATGCTGTCGCTAGCTCGCGCGTCGCTGCTTCCGTCCCGAGTTGCATCCCCGTCTCTTGGCCGATCCTCACCCCTCGAAGCCTACCATCGTCCCCGCATCTTTCGGCGCGAAAGATAGGGCGTTGTTCGGCATTCTAACAGCCAGAGAATCGACATGTCCGCGACTCCTGCTTCCCCCGGCCATCAATCTCCGCGTGCGATCACTCCATCAGTCAATGGGTGGCAAGGAGACTTCCTGGAGAGTGAATACCAGCGCTTCAAGGTCGATCCCGCTTCGGTCAGTGCCGACACCCGAGCCTTCTTCCAGGGCTTCGACCTCGCGATCTCCGGCGGCCCTGCGCCCCAAACGCCGGCCAAAGGCACCGCCTCGCCCTTTCAGGCCGCCGTCGACGACCTGATCAACACCTACCGGGAGATCGGCCACCTCGCCGCCAAGCTCGATCCGTTCGGACGCGAGCGAACCCGCCCGGCCGCTCTGAGCCTCGCGGCTCATGGCTTGAGCGACGCCGACCTGTCCCGGTTGGCTCAGTCCAGCCTCAGCGGCCTGGGCGAATCCGCGACCCTCGCCGACGTCGTCTCCCACCTGGAGCAGACGTACTGCCGCTCGATCGGCATCGAGTTCATGCACATCCCCAGCGCGGAAGAGCGCCAGTGGTTTCTGCAGAAGTTCGAGCATACCCGCGGCAACGAGCCGCTTTCGCGAGTCGAGCGCATCTGGGTGCTCGATCAACTTGCCCGTGCCGAGGTCTTTGAGGCCTTCCTCGCCAAGCGGTACGGCTCCGAGAAGCGATTCAGCCTTGAGGGCGGCACCTCGTTCATCCCACTCTGCAACGCGCTCATTGATCGTGGCAGCGATCTCGGCGTCGACGAGATGGTGCTGGGCATGGCCCATCGCGGCCGCCTGAACGGTCTCATCAACATCATGGGCAAGACCTACGAGCAGGTCTTCACCGAGTTCGAGGACAACTGGGAAGCAGGCTTCGCCGACGGCGGCGGCGACGTCAAGTACCACCGCGGCTACTCGAACAAGCGAAAGCTTGCCAACGGCAAGATCGTCCTGCTCTCGATGGCCAGCAACCCCAGCCATCTGGAAAGTGTGAACGCCGTGTGCCTCGGCCGTTGCCGCGCCAAGCAGCGCCTGTACAACGACAAGAACCGCACCCGCGTGCTCCCCCTGCTGGTTCACGGCGACGGGGCGTTGCCCGGCCAGGGAGTGGTCGCCGAAACGCTCAACATGAGCCAGTTGGAAGGGTACAAGGTCGGCGGCGCGATCCACGTGGTCATCAACAACCTCGTGGCTTTCACGACCTCCCCCGAGGACGACCGGAGCACCCACTACTGCACCGACATCGCCAAATTCATCGACGCCCCTGTCCTGCACGTGAACGGCGAAGATCCCGAGGCATGCGTCGCCGTCGCGCGGATGGCGATCGAGTACCGCCAGACGTTCAAGAAGGACATCTTCATCGACCTGTACTGCTACCGAAAGTACGGTCACAACGAGGGCGATGAGCAGTCCTTCACCCAGCCGGTCCTGGCGTCCCTCATCAAGTCCAGGCCGACGACCCTTGCGTTGTACACGGAGCGGCTCCTGGCTGAGAAGGTCATCGAAGCCGCCGAAGCCAAAGCCATCACCGACCGTCTGGACGCCGCGCTCGATTCGGCCCAGAGCATCGCCAAGAAGGAGCCTCAGGTTCCCACGATCGACCCGGGCAACGCCCGCTGGAAGGGCATGACTCACGAGTTCTCCTTCGAGCCCGTCAAGACCGCCGTGTCGATGGAGACGCTGCAGGAAGTCTGCAAGGCCCTGGGCTCCGCGCCCGAGGGTTTCGCCGTCAACCCCAAGTTGAAGGGCCTGCTCGATGAGCGTGCCACGCTCATCACCAAGGGTGAAGTCAACCACGCCAACGGCGAGTTGCTCGCGATCGGCACCCTGCTGCTCGAAGGAACGCCCGTGCGGCTGACGGGCCAGGACTGCCGCCGCGGCACGTTCACCCAGCGTCACGCCGTCATCCGCGACGTCAATACCGGCCAGCCTTACGTCGCCCTCAACGAAATGCGCGAGCAGATGGACCCCTCCGGCCCGCTGGACCAGAAATCAGCAGACGGCCGCACCATGCAGGCCCGTTTCTGCGTCTATGACTCGCCGCTCAGCGAGTTCAGCGTGATGGGTTTCGACTACGGCTACAGCATGGCCTACCCCAACATGCTCGTGATGTGGGAAGCCCAGTTCGGCGACTTTGCCAACGGCGCGCAGGTGATGATCGATCAGTACATCGCCTCCTCGGAGATCAAGTGGAACCGCTGGTCGGGCCTTGTCCTCCTTCTGCCGCACGGCTACGAGGGGGCCGGCCCCGAGCACAGCTCATGCCGCCTCGAACGCTTCCTGATGCTCTGCGCCGACGAGAACATCCAGGTCATCTATCCGACCACCGGCGCGCAGATATTCCACGCTCTGCGCCGCCAGCTCAAGCGCAACTTCCGCAAGCCCCTCATCGTCGCGACGCCCAAGAGCATGCTCCGCACGCCCACCGCGAGGGTCGAGGAGCTCGTGAACGGCACGTTCCAGGAAGTCATCGACGACCCCGCGTTCCCCAAGGACGCCGATGTCAAGAGCGTGAAGCGAGTCTGCTTCTGCTCCGGCAAGGTCTATTACGAACTCGCCGAGCGCCGCCGCCTGCTCAACCGCAAGGACATCGCGATCGTCCGTCTCGAGCAGTTGTACCCCTTCCACGAGCAGGCGATCAAGGCCGTCAACGAGCGGTACCCCAAGGCCGCGGAACGGGTCTACGTCCAGGAAGAGCCCCGCAACGCGGGCTGCTACCTGTTCGTCGCTGACCAGTTCCGCGAGCGTTTCGGCGTCAACCTGCCGTACATCGGACGTAACGCCAGCGCGACTCCCGCCGTGGGCAGCAAGAAGGCCGACAAGCACCAGCAGGAAGACGTGATTTCCGAAGCGGTCGGGCCCAAACCCAAGGATGCCAAGGAAGCCGACAAGAAGCCCGCTCCCGAGGCCAAGCCGCAGACCGCGAAGCCCGTAGGCAAGGCATAATCTCGGGCCGCGGCGTTGAACAGACCGATCTGAACAGGCACTACAAGGAAGAGCCATGACGGTTGAAATCGTGATCCCCAGCGTCGGCGAATCGGTGACCAGCGGCGTTCTTTCTCGATGGAGCGTGAAGGACGGCGCCTCAGTCAACAAGGACGACGTTGTTGCCGAACTCGAAACAGACAAGGTCACGCTCGAGATCCGTTCCCCGGAGGCGGGCGTTCTGACCCAGCGTGCGAAGGAAGGCGACACTGTGCCGATCGGCGCCGTTGTCGGCACCGTGCTGGTGGGTGCTGCCGCTCCCGCGCCGGCCGCCAAGGCAGCGGAGTCGGTGACGGTTGCGAAGGCCGCCGAACCCGTCGCTGCCGCGGCGCCCGTCGGGGCCGCCGTCGGCCACAACGGGCAGGGTGATGTTCGCGCCACCCCGTTGGCGCAGAAACTCGCCGCGGAACGCGGCGTTGATCTCAGCAAGGTCCCCGCCACCGGCGCGGGCGGTCGCGTCCGCGAGCAGGACGTGCTCGGCTTCATCGAGTCCCGCGGGGCCGCCGCCCCGCCGGCCGCCAAGGCCCCCGCCGCGGCCGCATCCGCGGCGTCCGCGCCGGCCGGAGCCCGCCGCGTCACCCGCGAACGCATGACGCCGCTGCGTCAACGCATCGCAGGGCGCCTCGTGCAGGCCCAGCACACCGCCGCGATGCTCACGACGTTCAACGAGTGCGACATGAGCGCTGTGATGGAGCTGCGCAAGCACTACAAGGAAGACTTCGAGAAGAAGCACGGCATCGGCCTGGGCTTCATGTCGTTCTTCGTCAAGGCAGCCGTCGCTGCGCTGAAGGCCTTCCCGCTGGTGAACGCTTCGATCATTGAAGAGGGGGGCCAGCCCGCCATCGAGAAACACGACTACTGCGATATCGCGGTTGCTGTCGGCACACCCAAGGGCCTTGTCGTCCCGGTGCTGCGCAATTGCGAGACCCTTTCGTTCGCCGCCATTGAGTCCGGCATCAAGGACTTGGCGACCCGCGCCAAGGACGGAAAGCTCGGCCTTGAGGAAATGCAGGGCGGCACATTCACGATCACCAATGGCGGCATCTACGGCAGCCTCATGAGCACGCCCATTCTGAACCCGCCGCAGAGCGCGATCCTGGGGATGCACTCCATCAAGAACCGCGCGGTGGAGCATCCCGCCGGCAGCGGGCAGGTCGCCATCCGCCCGATGATGTATCTTGCGCTGAGCTACGACCACCGCATCATCGACGGGGCTGAGGCCGTGCAGTTCCTCGTGAGGATCAAGAACGCCATCGAG
>JBGAMO010000127.1:0-14299 GCA_044222845.1 Phycisphaerales bacterium | reverse complement strand
CCGCGAACTCCAGGAACTGTTTAGCTCCCTGGGCTTCGCCGCGCCCGCCGCCGAGCCTCAGCCCGCCGCGCCACAATCCCTTCCGCCCGAGCCGATCGAGCCGGAACCCATCGCCCCGGCCCCGGCGCCAACACCACCCGCAGCGGCCCACACACCCGCGGAACCCAACTCGCCCCCCATCACCTCCACACACGCCGCGCCTCCCGGGAATGCCGCCGCTCCGCGGCGGCCGGGCTCTTCCCCGCCTCCCACAACCCAATCGCCCGCGCCAGTTCCACAACACGCCTCATCCGCGCCCCTACCTCCCGCGCCGGACAAGTCTCCCGTGCCCTTCACGCCGCCGCGGCGACAAGCCGGGTAGTGGTGCGTACACCCACGAAGCGCCACCTCGCTCGCCCGCGTGCCGGCACATGCCCGGCTCTCAACGCCCCGCCCTCCCCGGCAAACACTTATCCGCTTCCGCGCGCTGGAACCCCGCGCGCCCATCGGGATCGCTCCGCGCGATCCCGGTTTTTGCTGCGCACCCACCGGCCCGCACACCCCGAACCTCGCAACTCCTCTATTCGCTTTTCGCTCTTCGTTTTTCGCTGTCACCCCCTACCCTCTCCCTACATGTCGATCGCCCCGTCCACGTACCCCTACTCCCGCAGCGCAGGCGTCTGCGCCGCCACCGGCCGCGCCTTCGCACCCGGCGAACGCTATTACGGCACCCTCGTGGAAAACGCAGCCGGAACGCTCGAACGCCGCGACTACTCCAAGGAAGCCTGGGACGCCGGCCAGCGCCCCCACGCCCCCGAGCGCCTCTTCGCCGCCTGGCGCGCCGCCTTCCACGAGCACACACCAGACAAGCAGCCCCTCCTGGGCGATGATGAACTCCTCGATCTCTGGGAACAGCTCGCCGCGGCGGACCAGCCCCGCCAGATCGCCTTCCGCTACGTGCTCACCCTCCTCCTCGCGCGCCGCCGCCTGCTCCGCGTCACCGGTTCCCACCCCCGCCGGGGCGACACCCCCGCCGCCCTCCTCGTCCTCCGCAAGGGCGACGACCAGAACCGCCCCCTCGAAGTGATCGATCCCTTGCTCGACGAGGCCGCCGTCGCCGAAGTCATCGACCAGCTCGGGCAGGTCCTCCCCGGCACGGACCCCAAGAACTGATCCGCACCATGCGCCACGCTCTCGCCTTTCTCGCCTTCGCTCTCGGCGCGGCGCTCCTCCTCGCGGCGTGCGAATCCTCGCCAACCAGCGACGCCCCGCCCGACCATCCCCCCGCCACGCTCGAAAAGGCCCCCGAGTACGCCGCCGTCGCATCGCTCTACAACGCCCGCGTCGACGCCCTCGTCCGCCTCCAATCCCAGGTCTCCGTCGTCATCGAATCCGAAACCCGGGACAAAGGCCACACCCGCGAGCAGTTGGAAGGCAACCTCATCATCGAGCGCCCGCTCAACGTCGCGCTCCGGCTCGACAAGGTCGGCCAGCCCGTCGCACATCTCGGCAGCAACGACCACGCGTACTGGTGGCTCAACCTCGCCGAAGATGAACCCAGCGTCGCCGTCGGCAGCCACATCAAGGCCACCCCCAAGGACGCCGAAACGTTCGGCCTGCCCGTCCACCCCTTGGAGTTCGTCGAACTCCTCGGCATCACGCCCCTCCCCGCCGCCGCGCCCGCCTCCAAGATCCCGCCAGTGGCGTGGTCAAAGGACGGCAAGTCCCTCATCGTCACCCTCCCCTCGCGCTGGGGCACGCGCCGCCTCACCATCGACCCCGCCACCACCTACCCCTCGCGCGTCGAACTGCTCGCCGCGAACGGATCGGTCGCCGCCACCGCCGACCTCTCCCGCTACCAACCCGTCAACATCGACACCCGCCCAGGCGCCCCCGCCCGCGTCGCCTCCAACATCTCCCTCACCGTCCCCACCAACAGCACCCGCATGATCCTCGTGCTCGCCGACCCCAAGTCGCCAGCCAAGGTCCGCGCCAAGGCCTTCGACCTCGTCCCCCTCGTGGAGAACTACAACATCAAGAAGTTCATTGATCTGGACGCCAGGAAAACACCTTCCAAATGACCGCACTGCGCCTTCCATTCCTGCTCCTGTGCATCCTCTTCGCCGCGGCGTTGAGCACAGCCGCCCCCGCCTCGATCGACGAGATCGCCGTCGGCTCGCCCGCCGATGGCCCCGGCGGCGGTCACGCCTGGCTCATCAGGAGAGAGCCCGCCGGCGGCTCGCTCATCTGGCACCTGCCCCCGCGCACCTCCGGCGTGTCGCAGGGCCGCGCCCGCATCGCCGCGGATGCCCACTCCATGCCCGTCGCCGCCGCCGCGGTCGGTCAGCGCCTCTACCTCATCTTCGACGACAAGCCCATCGCACCGCCCGCCAAGCCCCGCCAGGTCCTCTCCGTGAGCGTGGTGCCCCTCGACGCAAGCGGCCGCTGGGCCACGCAATCCTCCGGTGAGTTCGACATCTCCCCCGCCCTCCGCCCCGACGGCGTCGTGCTCGCCGCCGCGGGCTCCGCCGGCACACCCTGGGTCCTGCTCCACGCGCTCCGCGAAGAAGGCGCCAACCCCAAGCGCCTCACGCTCCTGCGCCTCGACGGCGATGCCTGGCGCGAGATCGCGATCTCCGAGGAGATCCAGAAAATCGCTTCGTCCGCAACCGTGATCACCGGCTCCAAGATCACCATGCCGCTCACCTGGCGCCTCTTCGCTTCGCCCCGGGGCGTCGGCCTGCTCAAGTCCGATCCCGCCGCCGCCGCCCCAGCCCACGCCCTCGCCGCGTGGACGCTCTCGCTCACCGACGACCCCGGCAACCCGCGCTGGTCTCCTCTGGAACTCCCCGCCGACATCAAGCCCGGCCCCGGACCCGATGCCCTGGGCGTCTGCGCCGCCGCGGGTCAACTGATCCTCTCGCTCGCCGATTCCGGCAAGGCCGACCTGTGGGCGATTCCCCTCGCCGGCTCCTCGCACCCCTCCCGCCTGCTCACCGGCATCACCGGCGTCGCGCCGCCCTTCTCGCTCGCGCCCCTCGACGCCGACGGCATCGCCGCCCTCTTCTTTACGCAGAAAGAACCCGCCGCCGACAAGCAGCAGGCGGAATCCTCCACGCGCATGATCGCCGAGGTCTCGGCGCGCACCGGCCGCACGCTTTACAACGGCCCGATCATCGGCGTCGCGCCCGTGGGCCCCGCGGACTACAGCGTGCTGGTCGTCATCCTCTTCTCCGCCGTCGCCTCCGTCGTGCTCTTTGTCGCCCGTCCCCCCGCCGCGGGAATCGAAACCCACCTCCCCCCGCGCTACTGCCTCGCGGGCCCGGCCCGCCGCTCGATCGCCACCACCATCGACGCCGGCGTCGCGATCGTGCTCGGCGCGGTCGTGTGGGGCGTGCCCGCACCGATGGTCCTCGCGCTCGACTGGTGGAGCACGCCCGAATCCTGGAACGTCGCCGCCACCGCGCTGCTCATCGTCGTCGTCGGCTGCTCGATCCTCGAAACCGTCGTGGGCACCACGGTCGGCAAGATCGTCGTCGGCTGCGGCGTCGCCAGCGTCAAGGTCGCCTCCGAAGCGCCGCTCAACCCCACCATCGGCCAGTCGTTCATCCGCAACCTCCTCAAGTGGTGCGTGCCGCTCGTCGCGTTCATGGGCGTGATCGACCCCACCCGCCGCCACCGCGCCGACGAATGGTCCCGCACCGCCGTCATCTGCCCGATCATCGAAGAAGAGACCGACATGACCGAGTAAACCCCCGCACCGGTGGGCTACGCCCGCATAACCCACACCCGCGCCGAACCATGAACCCCGATTCCCGCACCCGAACCCGTGAACGTGCCGATCCGTACACCGGATAAGCCCGTCTCGACGGGCCGTTCTCGGACGCCGCTCGTACACTTTCACGGCCCAAACCGCCCGCTAGAGTGTCCCCGCGGCGTGCCCGCCCGCCGGAATTTCCCCGCGTTTCGTTCCCTCCTCCGCCGCAAGCGGTACCAACGGACTCACGACCATGTGTGGAATCGTCGCGTATGTCGGCAACAAGCCCTGCCAGTCCCTCCTGCTCGAAGGCCTCAAGCGCCTCGAGTACCGCGGCTACGACTCCGCCGGCATCGCCGTGATCCAGGACGGCAAGCTCAACATCTGCAAGAGCGTCGGCCGCGTCGCCAACCTCGAGGACAAGCTCGAATCGATCGGCAACTTCTCCGGCAAGATCGGCCTCTGCCACACCCGCTGGGCCACCCACGGCGGCGTCACCGACGCCAACGCCCACCCCCACGTGGACGACCGCAACGGCATCGCCATCATCCACAACGGCATCATCGAGAACTACGCCGCCCTCAAGACCTACCTCGAGGAAAAAGGCCACGTCTTCCGCAGCCAGACCGACACCGAGGTGCTCGCCATGCTCATCGGCGAGCTCTACTGCCCCGCCGAAGGCATCGACCTGGAGAAGGCCGTGCAGGCCGCGCTCCGCGAGGTCACCGGCGCGTACGCCATCGCCGTCATCTGCGAGCACGAGCCCGACACGCTCGTCGTCGCCCGCAAGGGCAGCCCGCTCATCGTGGGCATCGGCGCCGATGAGTACATCGTCGCCTCCGACGCCGCCGCCATCGTCGCCCACACCACCCGCGCCATCACGCTCGACGACTACAACGTCGTCAAGATCACCACCAACGGCTTCCGCACCAGCACCATCCACGACGTGCCCGTCACGCCGCGGATCGAGCAGTTGGAGCTGGAACTGCAGGAGATCGAGCTCGGCGGATTCTCCCACTTCATGCAGAAGGAGATCCACGAACAGCCCAAGGCGCTGCGCAACTGCCTGCGCGGCCGCACCGACGTGCGCGACGGCCGCGTCATCCTCGGCGGCCTGGGCGACCACGCCAAGGAACTCACCAAGCTCCGCCACGTGGTGCTCACTGCTCAAGGCACCGCGCTGCACGCCGCGATGATCGGCGAGTACATGATCGAGGACCTGGCCAAGATCCCCGCCATCGCCGAGTACGCCAGCGAGTTCCGCTACCGCAACCCCATCATCGAGGACGGCACCGTCGTCATCGCCGTCTCGCAGAGCGGCGAAACCGCCGACACCCTCGCCGCGCTCATCGAAGCCAAGGAACGCGGCGCGCTCTCACTGGGCGTGATCAACTCCGTGGGCTCTTCGATCTCGCGCCTAACCGACGCGGGCGTCTACCTGCGCGTGGGCCCCGAGATCGGCGTCGCCAGCACCAAGGCCTTCACCGGTCAGGTCGCCGTGCTCACCCTCATCACGCTCTTCCTCGCACGCCGCCGCTACATGTCGGCCGACACCTGCGCCGAGTACCTCAAGGCGCTCGAGACCGTGCCCGACAAGATCGAGCAGATCCTCACCCAGAACGACCGCATCCGCCGCGTCACCGAGAAGTACGTCGACCGCGAGAACTGGCTCTTCCTGGGCCGCGGGTACAACTACCCCACCGCCCTCGAGGGCGCGCTCAAGCTCAAGGAAATCTCCTACATCCACGCCGAAGGAATGCCCGCAGCGGAAATGAAGCACGGCCCCATCGCCCTCATCAACGAGGGCATGCCCGCCGTCTTCCTCGCCAACCGCGGACGCCAGTACGAGAAGGTGATGTCCAACATCCAGGAAGTCCGCGCCCGCGGCGGCCACGTCATCGCCGTCGCCACCGAGGGCGACGAGGAGATCAAGCGCTACGCCCACGACGTGCTCTACGTCCCCGACATCCCCGAGCCGCTGAGCCCGATGCTCACCGTCGTCCCGCTCCAGTTGATGGCCTACCACGCCGCCGTGCTCCGTGGCCACGACGTCGACAAGCCCCGCAACCTCGCCAAGAGCGTCACGGTGGAATGAGAGATTACTTGCCGATCGCCATCTTGACGATCTCGAGCCGATCTTTGGAATCACGCACCGGACCGACAAGCAGATATGTAATGGGCTTGGTGTCCAGTCGCCGCGCGACGTACGGCTGCGGCAGCACCCGCGCCGCCGGCGCCTCGCCGTTCCACGAACCCGGCCAGCCGTCCTTGGGCCGCGGCAGGAACACCAGCCCCTTCGGGGCCGCGCAGAAGTAACTGTCACCGCTCACGTCCGGGCCCATCGCCGCGACCATCGAGTCGTCCGCCAGCGGCTCGATCGCGCCGGTGTGCCAGTTGAACCGGCACACGCGGCACCGGCGGGGCTCAAAGCAGGTGAGAATGTCCGCGTCGCCCACCGGCTCGCCAGTGGGGATCCGGATCGGCGCGGGAGCGGTCGAGGCCATCTGCTGAGCCAGCATGACATCCGTATCGCCGCTGATCCGCCACGACTGCCGCGTGTCCGCGAGCCGCGGCGACGACGAATCGCGTCGATCAATCCGGATCGCCTCCAGATCCAGCCCCGACTTGGATGTATGGAACGCGTAGACCATCTCCCCGCCCGCGACCGCGATCGGGTAGGCGTACGTGCCGCCCATCGCGTCCTTTACGGACTCTTCGCCCTGCGGAGATCGCATCACCAGCACCGCCGAACCGCCGTTGGTCGCGCGGCGCGTGAAGACCAGATCGCCCTGCGCCGTGAGCACCCCGTGGGCGTTCACATCCGCGCCCCGCACCAGCCACGAGACCTCTCCGCCCAGCCACGTGACCTTGCCGATCCATCGCGACCCGTCGGGGCGGGCGTGCTCGATGAGAAAGCCGGTTCCGTCCGCCGCGCGACCCAGCATCGCGCCCCCCGGGATGCTGCCCGACGCGAGCCGCTTCGCGGGCGGCTTGTCGATCGCGTAGATCGCGATCCGCACGCCCAGCGCTTCCTGCGCCCCGCTCTCGGCGAGAATCGTCGGCCACGTCGGCGGCTCACCTTCCTGCATCGCGAGGAACCGACCGTCCGGCGACACAACAGGAAGCGCCTGACCGTCATACCCGAGCATGCCGATCGGCAGCACCTCGACCGCGACATTGGTCGCGAGCGTGGGCCTGTTGCCGGGGGTTGCGATCGGCCCGGGCGGGAGTTCGGCTTTGACTCCAGAATCGGCGGACTTCGCCGCGGCGGTGTTCTGCTTCTGGTTCTGCTGCTGGCTCTGGGGCTTGACGGGCACGCCTTGAAGCGTGCTGGTTCGCTCGGTGATGCAGCCGCCCAGCGCGAGCGACATCGCGACGGCGGACACCAGAGTCTTGACGGATGATTCTCGCTTCACGGCGTGATGCTCCCGCGCGTTCACTTGGGCTGCTGGACTTCCGCCGGCGGAGTGGTCGGCGCCGCCGCGGGCTTCTGGTTGCTCTCGGTAGGCCCGGCGCCGGGGCCCTTGTCAACCTTCAGCCGCTCCTTGAGCAGATCGAGCCGCTGGTTGTAAGGCGTGCTCATCTCCTCGTTCTCGCCGGTGTTGTTGACCACCACGGGCGTGATGAACACGAGCAACTCGCTGTTCGTCTTGGCGGTTTCCTTGCTCGTGAACAGCATGCCCAGGAGCGGGATGTCGCCCAGCAGCGGGATCTTGCGGGTGATGTCGGTGTCGTCCTGACGCATGATGCCGGAGATCACGATCGTCTGGCGGTTCTTGATGATGAGCTGCGTGGTCGTCTCGCGGCGGTTGATGATGAAGCCGCCGAAGAGCGTCTGGCCCTGGACGATCGAGGAGAGCTCGACGTTGACGCGCAGATCGACATCGCCGTTGACAGTGATGCGCGGGCGTGCGGAGAGCCGCAGGCCGACGGCCTTGTAGTCGAACGTCTGGTTCTGCGTGCCGGTGTCGGTGTTCTGTGAGTTGGAGATGAAGGGCACGTCCTGACCATCGAAGAACGTGGCTTCCTGGTTGTCGCTCGTGAACACCTTGGGCTCGCTCAGCAGGCTCACGCCGGTCTTCTCGGCCAGGGCCTGGAGCACGAAGTTGATGTTCATGTTGCTCTGCAGCACCGAGGTGGTGAAGAGCGAATCCGCGAACTGCGTCTGCGAACCCTGGAAAGCGTTGTTGAGCCCGATCGCGTTCTCCGGGTTCGTCAGGTTGATCGCCTGGTTGCTCCATCGCAGGCCCAGCGCGGTGGAGTCGTCGGTGGATACCGCGGCGAGCGTCGCGGCGATCAGCACCTGCCGACCGGGGCGATCCAACTGATCGACCATGTCGAGGATCGCCTGGCGATATTCCGGAGGCGACACGACCAGCAGCGAGTTCTGGCGCCACACCGGCACGATGCGGATCTGGCCGATGAGATTGCTGGCCGAGCGGCGATCGGTGGGCGTGCGTGAGCGGGACCACCAGAACGAGAGCGAGGCGGCGCTGGTCGCGGTGTCCTGCGCCGCGTTGGTATCGGTGCCGGTAGTGGAGTTGGTGTTCGCGAACGGGCTGGCGTTGGCCTGCGTGGTTGTGAGGCCGCTCTCGGCGCGGCGGACCGTGGCGGTGGTGCCGTCCTGCGCGAGCAGCGCGTTGAGCTGCTCGGCGAGGTCTTCGGCGTTGGCGTGCTTGAGCTCGATCACGGCGGGTAGGCCGGCGGTCTGAGGCTGATCGAGTTGCTCGATGATCTTGTCGATGACGCCGATGTTGTCCGGGCTCTTGGCGACCACGACGAGGCGGCCCGCGTCGGGAACGGCCTGGAAGGAGAACTGGCCCGCGAGGCGGCCGACACCCTGCGAAGCGCCGGTGGTTCCCTGCTGCCCGCCCTGACCGCCCTGCTGGCCGCCTTGTGCAGCGCCGCGGCCTGCGGTGGCGCTGCCGCGGCCGAACAAGCCTTCAAGAAGCGAGGCGACCTTGACGGGGTCGCTGTGCTTGAGGTCGTAGACCTTGGGCACCACGGTCTCGAGCGGGAGGGGCTTGTCCCATTGGTCCTCGATCTGCGATTTGATCTGCATGAGCACGGCGGGATCGGCGACGACGGTGACCGAGTTCTGCTGCGTGTTGGCGCTCACGCGGAGTTCGTCGCTGCTGGCGGTAGCCGCGTCCTGCTGTCCCTGGCCGGGGAAGCGGAACATGGGGCCGCCCTGATTGCGGTTCTGCTGGTTGTTCTGGTTGCGGCGGTTGTTGGCGGCGCCGCTGGTGGAGGCCGCGCCGGTGCCGAAGAGTTCCTCGATGTTGCTCTTGATGAGTTCGGCGTCGGCGAAGCGCAGGCGGAAGGTCTCGGTTTGCAGCGCGCCCGCGGCGGGGCGGTCGAGCGAGGTGATCAGCTTCTCCATGCGCTGGAGGAAGGCGATGTTGCCGACGATGGCGACCTGGTTGGACTCTTCATCGACCGAGAGCTTGCCGTAATCGGGGACCTTGTCCTTGAGCGCCTCGTTGAGGCTCTTGGCCGTGGAGTGCTTGAGCGAGAAGACTTTCTCCGCGATGGAGCCCAGGTCCTGGCGAGTGAGCACGGATTCGGTGGGGCCGATGACCGGGACGGTCTGCTTGGGCAGATCGGAGATGTCGCGGAGCGTGATAGTGGATTCGTTCTCGATAACGGCGACGCCGTTCTGGAGCAGCGCCATGTACACCAGGTCGAGCGCCTGTTCGCGCGGGATGGGCTTGTCGTTGATGACGGTGACCTTGCGGCTCATCACGTCCTGCATCGGCATCACGACCTTGCCGGTGGACTCGACGATGAAGGGAACGATCTGCTCGACCGTGAACTGCTTGAAGGCGAGCACGGTGGGCCCGCCCACGATGGCGCGGCGGCCGTTGATCGGCTGCGGCGCCGGGGCGGCCGGGTCGGCGGGCTGGCCGATGGCGGCGCCGGCGGCGACGACAAGCGCGAGGGCAGAGATGAGTCTGGACTTGTTCATGCGTGTATGCCTGCGGCGTGTTCTAGAGTGTCTCGATGCGCTTGTGTTGGGAACCCCGTCGGAAGTCTCGTGTGTCATTCATCGCCGCGGCGCCGGCTCGGGGGGCGGTACTGGGGGCGGTGTTGGGGGCGGATTCTGCGGATTAGCTGGTGGCGTCGCCGGCGGTGCGGTGGGCGGTGCGCCTTCGCCGGGGGGTTTGGGCGCGCCCGGATCGGGCGATGGCTTGGGAGCGCCACCGTCCGGTGGCGGGGCGGGCGGCTTGGGCGCGGCGGGATCCGGCGAGCCCGCGGCCTTCACGTCTTCGGCTGGCTTGGGTTCGTCCTTGGCATCGGACGGCTTGTCGGGCGCGGCTTCGCCGGGAACCTTGGCGAGAGAGTTCCTTGAGAAGAAGTTGACCTTGAACTCAACGTCCTTCCATTTGAGCGTTGCTTCCCACGGCGGGTTCAGCGCGACGACCTCGAGATCGTCGGCCTTTTCACCGACTTTCATTTTCTTGCCGTTGGTGAACCAGACGATGTCGCTGAGCATCGCCACCATGGAGGGCCCGCCGTAGGTGCTCGGAGGCGGCGGTGGCTTGGAGGGTTCGTCGCTTGCTTCCTTCTCCGGCTCGGGAGGCTTGGGCGCGGAAGGGACGATGAAGAGCGAGCGGCCCGCGAACTGCGCGAGGTACTTGTCGAACGCGGCGTTCTGCTGCTCGACGTGGCGCTGCGGATCGGTGGAGACGGTGGGCTTGACGGGCCGGGGCCCCAGCAGCGCGCCCACGAGCGGCAACAGCGTGGAGAGGATCGCGAGGATCGCGATGAGACCGAGGCCCGCGGCGATCTTCGCGCCACGCGTCATCCCCGTCCATGCCGCGGTGGCGGCGTTTGCCGGTGCGGTGGGGATCATCGGGCCTTGCCCTTTCTGGCCATCAGCCACGCCTCGGCGTCGAGCGTGACACGGACCTGCTTGGCGGACTTGTCGCGGGAGTCGGCCTGACGGATCTGCAACCTTGAGACCGCGGCGACCACAGGGCTGCGTTCCAGGTCGGCGATGACGGCGGCGACCACCGGCGGATCGGCGGTGAACTGGATGTCCTTGATGAGCCGGTCGACGCGGAACTCGGAGCCGACCGTGGCCATCAGCGGGCCGGCGCCCATCGGCGACGTGCGCGTGGTGGCGGTGTGCTCGGTGACGCCGTTCTTCTTGAGGACCTCATCGACCGCGCGGTTGAACTCCAGGGCGCGCTGCTCGGGATCGCCGGGCATCTGCACCTCGCCGAAGTGCCGCACGCCCAGCGCGACCTTCTCGGCCTTGACCTGTAGTTCCGCGGCGTTCTTGGCGTGGGCCGCGAGCATCGCGGCGCGGGTGCCCGCGGCGCCGTTGAGGGAGTTGATGCGATCAACAACGGGCTCGACGCAGACGAAGTACACAGCGATGAGGCCGCCGCCGACGAGCGCCCAACGCACGGCCCGGGGGAGAGAGTTCCATCTGTTCGAGAGGTCGCTCACTTGCCGCCTCCCGCGTTCTTGAGCTTGTCGGCGTGCGCCCGGATCTTGGTCTCTTCTTCCTGCAACCGCTGTTTGACAGATGCTTCGAGCGTCGGGTTCTTCTGCACGTACACCTTGCGTGCGATCCACGACCGGTTGGCGGTGGTCAGATCCATCTTCTCGATGTCCGCGTCGGCGACGGCGGGCGGCGGGGCATCACTCGAAGACGGCTTCGCGCCTGAGTCTTCATGCTCGTCGGGCGAGCGACCTTCGCCCCGGGGGCGGCGGCCGTTGCGTGCGGGAGCGGTCTTGCCGTCGCCCTTGTCCGGGGCCGCGGCGGACGGCGCGCCGGCCTCTTCGCCGTGCAGCCGAACGGCGAGCGACTTGGAGGCGAAGTCCTCCGCGGGGGTGACGGGCACGTGCGCCTGGCCGGCGGGGATGTCGGCGGCGAGGTTAAACTCCACGCCGCCCGAGGAGCTGCTCTCGACGCGGTTGACCTTCACGTTCCTAAAGACCTTGGTCTTGTTGAGATTGGCCTGGAACGAACTGACGAGCTCGGCTTTTTCGGCGGTGCCCTGGAACGCGAGGCCCTGCTCGGGAGAGAGCCGCACATCGCTGGCGACGATGCCGACGGGCGTCGCGCCGCTCAGGTCCGCGAGCAGTTTGGTCATGGGCCACCGGCTGACTTCCAACTGAGCGTACAACGCGGCCTTTTTCTCGATCTCACCCTTGGTTGCCTTCATCTCTTCGAGCACGGCGGTGCGGTCGCTGAGGAGGTGATTGCGGGACCACGCCAAACCCCAGGGCACCAGGAGCATCGCCACCGACGCGGCGACCCCGACCCACATCGAGCGGTTGCCGGAGGTGAGCCATTCTGCGCCTCGGAGGATGATGGGCTTCTCGATCTCTGGTTCGGCGGCGTGGAGCGATGCCAGGGCGGCGACTTCGTGATCGCTCGCGAGGAGGGCGGCGCCCATGGCGATGCCGAACTCGTCAATCCAGCCGGGTTCATCGCGCACGCCGGCGATGGCGGCGAGGCGGCGGCGGGAGGCGGGCTCCAAGACCACGCGACGGTCACCGATGGCCGGAGGCGCATCAAGACCAACGCTTTGGACTGTTTCGGCGATGGCTTCGTTTGCCGCGGCGGCCCACGAACCTTCACCTTCGCCGGCGAGGATCACACGGGCGACGGACCGTTCGTGGCCGGTGGCGAGCACGACGATGGCGTTTGACTGAGAATCCGCGAAGGCGGCGACACGGGCTTCGCCGCGGAGCATCGCGAGGGCGGCGGCGGGGGTCGTCCAGCGTTCCTCAACGCCTTCGAGCGGGATGAAACTCTCGCCTCGTTCGAGCCAGCCGATCAGGAAACCGGTGCGCACGCCGACCCGCTGCACTTCGGGGATCAGCGCTCCGGCGCGCCGATGGGCTGGTACGGATGGCGGCAGTTCGGCCTCGGCGAGCAGCCCGGCGGCGGCGGCCATCTGGGCGGGATCACCCAGCGGCACGTCGACCGTCTTGCAGATGCACGCGGCGGCGGGCGCGACGCGAACGACGAACTTGATCTTGTGGGACTCGCAAACATCTTTGATCGAAGCGAGTTCCGAGTTGCTCAGCACACGGGCTTCGGCTACCTGCCAAGGGGATTCGGCGTGTGAGCGGGTGAGCACGACGAGGCGGTAGGAGCCCGCGCGTTCGTGCAGCGCGGCGACGGCGAGACGAGACTCGCCGCGGACCGGCATGGATGTTGGCCGCCCTGATTGAATCATCGAACGATCACCTCGCGGAGAACCACCGGAAGAGTTGAACGGTCCAACGTGGCCTGGATTTCAACCTCCAAGCCGGTGCGTTCGTCCCTGCCGCGGCAGTTGACGACGAACACATTGGAGCGAACGCACAGTAGGTCGTACAGATTGGAGAGTTGCCTGCGGCTGATTCCCGCCACATCTCGGAGGTCCAGGACGGACGTGAAGCCGTCGGCCCTCGCGGAGCGTTCGGCGATGATCGCGTCGGCGATTTCGGGCGGAATCTCGGGGATGTACTGGAGGGTTTCGGCGTCGCAGGTGTTGATGTTCAGCTTGCCGGGCTGGACACCGGTGGCGGCGCCGATCGTAAAGCCGTCCATGAGGGCCTTGAGTTGGTCGTTGGTGAGGGCCTGCACGCGGGTGGTGCGCTGGCCGGCGGTCTGCTGTTGGCCGGTGGCCTGTTGCTGAAGCGTCGCCAGGTCGGTGCGGATGAAGGCCGTCATCGCGGCCGATTGACCGTTCTGAGCGTAATCGAGGATGGCCTTGGCCTGCTCGCTGGTAACCTGGGCCTTGGAGATCAGA
Organism: Phycisphaerales bacterium; assembly: GCA_044222845.1. Taxonomy (GTDB): domain Bacteria; phylum Planctomycetota; class Phycisphaerae; order Phycisphaerales; family UBA1924; genus UBA2402. The sequence continues at coordinate 802 of JBGAMO010000127.1, read as the reverse complement.
TCGTTCTCGATGGCGGACTTGAGGTCGATGGGCTTTTCGCCGGTGGAGGTCAGGCCGCCATCACGACTCACGGCGGTGAGGAGGCCGGACCAGCCGCGATCGAGGATGCCGTCGGCGTTGTCGGGGGGCCAACTGGCATCACCATCGTCTTCGTTGGGGTCGAGGATGCCGTTGAGGTTCCAATCCTCTCCCCGGACGTCGGCCTGAGAGACGCCGGCCACGAGTTCGAGTTCCTGGATGGAACGGAACGGGGCGTTGCGGGGCTGGTAGCGGTGCGGCAGGGTTTGGTAGTAACTGAGTTCGGCGCCCAATGGACGGGCGTCCTCGTCTTCGTCGTACCAGTCGATGATCGCGTCGGCGATGTCCTCGGTCATCAGGGGTTCGATGGCGAGCAACTGGTCGGTGCTCGCGCGGTTGATGTTGATCTTGGAATGGGCGTCGCTGGGGCCCAGGATTTCCTTCTTGCCTTCGGTCGTCGCGATGCGCCAGGTGGCGCCGGGGAGTTCGCCCTCGGCGACATCGGTCATGTCCGCCATGACCTGGAACGCGTCGTTCGGCAGCGGGTTCTGAGTATCGAACTCCAAGCGGGCGAGCGTTGATTCGATTCCGGCACGGGCGGCCCAGTAGGCCCGCACACGCGCGAGGGATTCACGCCCGGCGGAGGCCTGACTGAACGCGGTGGACTGGATGGTGCCGATGACGACGGCGCAGAGGATGACGACGGCGAAGACCAGGAGCGTCGCGAATCCGCGGCGAGCGGGGCGGCGATTGGTGCGAGAGCGTGGAGAGTTCAACGCCCACC
>JBGAMO010000288.1:0-2166 GCA_044222845.1 Phycisphaerales bacterium | reverse complement strand
GCAACGAGATCATCTCGCTGTCCGGTCCGGCCAGCGTCGCGAACGTCTCAACCAGCGCCGGCATCGAGGATTACAACTCATTCGGCCCCCGCGCCGCGGCGAAAGCCGCTCGCGCAGTCGAACTGGGCTCGTGGGTGGTCGCGGTCGAACTTTTGTGCGCCGCCGAGGGGCTCGAATACCACCGACCATTGCGATCCGGAGTCGGCGTCGAGAAGGCGCACGCGGCGGTCCGAGCGGTTGTGCCCCGCCTCACTCAAGACAGACCGCTCACGGCCGACGTCGAAAGGATTTCCGCGTTGATCATGTCCGGTGGGTTGCAGGAAGTGTGAGCCGTGGCGCACCCGCGATGCCGGCGCGAAACACAAGGCGAATCTTGAGAATAGCCCGAAGGCATCCACCGGACCACCACCCCCCACACCTGTTCGGATGGATCAAATTGCTCTTGTCAAACCCGGACGGCCGGTGTAGGCTGAGTGAACGAAGAGTCGCATCCAGATGGTGCGCACGCTTCGACCGACCGCCGCCGATCGCCGATGTTGATTACACCTACGCCGCACTATTGGGCACACCAACAGGGCTCGCTCACCAAGCAGGGGGCCGACATGACCACGATGACCGCGACAGTTTCAACCAAGGGCGTCCGCAGATCGCAGAGCACCAACAACCTCGGCACCACGCGGCAGGCCCTGCCCGGCGCCCGGGTGGTGAGGGCTCCCCGCAGCAACTCACTCTCCTGCGCCTCGTGGCAGGCCGAGGCCGCGATGCGGATGCTCATGAACAACCTGGATCCAGATGTCGCCGAACGCCCCGAAGCCTTGGTGGTGTACGGCGGACGCGGCCAGGCCGCACGCTCGTGGGAAGCGTTCGACGCGATCGTCGCATCGCTCAAGGCCCTCCAGGCGGATGAAACGCTGCTGGTGCAATCGGGCAAGCCCGTGGGAATCGTGCGCACGCATGTCGACGCGCCCCGCGTGCTCATCGCCAACTCGAACCTGGTCCCCCATTGGGCGACTCAGGAGAAGTTCGATGAACTTGCCGCCAAAGGCCTGATCATGTACGGTCAGATGACCGCCGGGTCATGGATCTACATCGGAACGCAGGGAATTCTGCAGGGCACGTACGAGACGTTCGCCGAGTGCGGCAGGATCAACTTCGGCGGCGACCTCTCCGGGCGACTGTGCGTCACCGGCGGTTGCGGCGGCATGGGCGGCGCGCAGCCCCTGGCGATCACACTCGCGGGGGGCGTGGGTCTCATCGCCGACACTGATCTCTCCCGGCTTGAGCGCCGCAAGAGGGACAACTACCTCGACGAGATCGCCCCGGACCTTGACTCGGGCATCGACGCCGCGATGGCGTACCGCGCTGCGCACTCCGCGGTCTCCGTCGGCGTGCACTGTAACGCCATCGAACTGCTTGAGCGTCTTCTGGACCGGGGCATCACACCCGATGTGCTGACCGATCAGACGAGCGCTCATGACCCGCTGATGGGGTACGTGCCGTTGGGCATGACCCACAGCGAGGCCGCGGAGTACAGGACTGTTTCTCCCAAGGAGTACCAGCGACACGCCCTCAAGAGCATGGAGCGTCACGTGCGGGCGATGGTCGCTCTGCAGCGCCGCGGCAGCGTCGTGTTTGATTACGGCAACAACATCCGCCAGCGAGCCCTGGACGAAGGGTTCGCCGACGCGTTCTCGTTCCCGGGGTTCGTTCCGGCGTACATCCGACCGCAGTTCTGCCTGGGCCGCGGGCCGTTCCGCTGGGTGGCGCTCTCGGGCAATCCCCGCGACATCTTCGTCACCGACCACGCGATCTTGAACGCCTTCCCCCGCAACGCCGGGGCGTACGCGGAGCGGCTCCACAAGTGGATTCTCTCGTGCCACAAGAATCCCGAAGCGCTCCTCGCGGGCGACTTTGATCACTGTGCCCCGCGCTTCGAGTTCCAGGGCCTTCCCGCCCGAATTTGCTGGCTTGGGCTGGGTGAACGCGACAAGGCGGGGCTGATCTTCAACGACTTGGTCGCGAAAGGAATGGTGTCCGCACCGATCGTCATCGGGCGCGATCACCTGGACTGCGGCAGCGTGGCCAGCCCGAACCGCGAGACCGAGGCGATGAGGGACGGCAGCGACGCCATCTCGGACTGGGCGATCCTCAATGCCATGGTGAACA
>JBGAMO010000126.1:0-14331 GCA_044222845.1 Phycisphaerales bacterium | reverse complement strand
GCGGTTTCGACTTCGACTCAATAATGTCGTACCGCGCCTGCACGTTCAGCCGTTGCGGATCCTGTTCGTGCGCCGATCCCAACTGCGTCGTAATCCAAGTGCTGCAGCCCAACCAGTCCCGCCAGTGTTCGATGGGCACCGCAAGCCAGTTGAGTTCACAGAATCGGCGGCTCATCGCCGCGATGTACCCGCCTCCGGGCACAATCTTTGTGAGCAGTTCTCAGCCCGGCAATCCCGCCACGGGGACGTTTGTCTCACCCTTCCCGACAATCGGCTCCGGAGTAGCCGCCACGCCAAGCGGTGGGGTTCTGTGGGTGGACTCGGGAACGTACTCGGGGGCGGGTGTTTACACGCGCCCGATCACCTTTCGCTCGCTCGACGGACCGGTCATCATCCGCAACTGAACCGGAACACCGGGTCATCGCGCTTCTGCCGCCATGAGGAGCAACTCAATCTCTGACCGCCGACAGCATCATGTACCGACCCTATCAGGTCACCCCCGGGATGATGGTCGCCCGCGGGGAATACTCGCAGTGCGCAGCAAAGGTGCCGCCAACGCCGCGATTGTCGGCCGCTGGAAGGAACGCGGAGTCACCGGCCGCGGGGAAACCGCTCCCGGTTCCAACATCCTTGCACCCCGAACTACCCCGCCGCCCCGGTCTTCCGCGCCTGCCTCGAATGCCCCTCCGACTTCCACCATGATGGCGGCACCGATGGTTCAGATGTCGATGTCTTCTTCGCCGCGTGGGAAGCGGGGGCTGCGGGTGATGAATTCGTCTGGAGCACGACCGAAGTTCGTACATTCGCCGGTCGGGGACCGTGAATCAAGTCGCGCAATGAACTGAATATCCGGTGTGCCGCGTCCGACGGCAGATCGCGACCGCCCGAGCCGAACGCCGCTGTTGCCCACACCTTGTCACCGTTGGAGGCCTCATGAAGCGATGGAAAGTACAAGGAACTCGCCCGAACGGCACAATATTCGTCAAGATCATCGAGGCGCAGACGCCGGATCAGGCCGGGGCCATCGCGGCCGAATCGGGGCTCCAATCCCAGATCGTGAGCGAGGCGCCCGCCTCAAGAGTCTGGTTCATCATGGGTGTGATCTGCCTGGGCTTCGCCCTGATGGCCAGGCTGGCGACCTCGGCGTTCTCCCGCGGCGAGCACCAGTTGGCGATGCTGGTCAGTGTGGCGGTCGGATGCGCTGCTTCGGTCGCCGCGATCTACCTCGCGCACAAGTCATCGAGCGGTCGCTCCACGTTGGGAGCGGTCGCTGTGTGGTCGGTCGTGCTGCTCGGCGGCTTGAACTGCACGTTCGCCTGCCTGGAACTCCTGATGCGGTTCGGCAGCTAGGCGGCGTTTCTGTGCGTCGGGCGGCGATGGGTGTTTGTCGTCGCACACCTCGCCCGGCGCGAGGGGTCTTGCAGTCCTATTCACTTCCGAGTCCTCCTCGCTGCTTTTGATCGCAGAGTACCAGACTCAAACGTCCGCAAAACGCGCGAAGCGTCACCTTCGGTTCGCACGAACCACTTGCGAACGCGGCGTGGCTGCCCAGCGATTTCTCCAACTGAGACTCAGTGTCAGTTCGCCTGATTTCAGGCCCACAACGTGATTCTCGTCCACCAACGTATTAAGATTGTTGACCTTTGACTCCTTAATGAGTCCCGGTGATTCAGGAGAACTTCACATGCTCAGCCGCACGCCCGCTCGGGCCGCCACGAATCTGTTGCTGGTGTTCGTTGTCGCGTTGTTCGCCGTGCTCGTTGGTCGCGCTCAGGCCGACGTAAGCATTTACTCTCAACCCCCAAACGCAGCGGGCGGGCAGTACAAATCCGCCTGGTACGCCCCCGACGGTCTGGACAACGATGAATACGTGTGGGACTCGTTCACGCTTTCGTCCAGCACCGCGATCACGCAGATCCAGTGGCGGGGCGCGTACACGAACTACGTCTCCGGCGCGGGCACCTCGCCAGTGTACAACTTCACGTTCGCGATCTACTCCTCGATCCCCGGCGGATCCCAGCCCGACGTGGTCAACGGCCGTCTGGTCCGTTACCAGGTCGGCAACAACGCGGGCGAAACCCCCGTTGGCATCGCCGGCGGCTACAACATGTACGACTATCACTTCGTGCTCCCCGCGCCGTTCCAGGCCGCGGCGAACACCAAGTACTGGGTCCAGATCTATGCCTGGCAGGGCCTCACTCCCAACTACTACTGGCCGCCCGATTGGAGCTTCGCCCGCGGCACAGGCGGCAACGGATCGCACTTCCGCAGGGTCGGCGGCACCGGAGGCAGCTTCGCTTCCATCACCGGCGACTGCGCCTTCACCCTGATGGCCTCCAGCCTGCCCACGTTCAACATCGTCGCCGATGTCGCTCCCGCCGGCGCCGGCTCCATCACCGGCGCGGGTGCGTACCCCAGCGGCACCAACGCGAGCCTCACCGCCGCCGCCAACCACGGCTACGGCTTTGTCAACTGGACGGAGAACGGCTCGCAGGTGAGCACCAACTCGCAGTACAACTTCACCGTCACACGCGACCGCACGCTGGTGGCCAACTTCGTGCCCGCCTATTCCGTGATCACCGCCGCGTCCCCAACCTACGGCGGCTCCACTACGGGCGACGGCATTTTCAACGAAGGCTCCACCATCACCGTGACGGCGACGCCCAATCAGGGTTTCGTGTTCTCGGAATGGAGCTACTTCGGCACCCAGATGAGCACCGCCGCGACCTACTCGTTCCCCGCCGCGCAGGACATCACCCTCACCGCCGTCTTCGTGCCCGCGCCCAACTCAACGACCTTCGACTTTGATGACGCCCCGGTGCACACCTCGCTCCCGATCTCCCTGATCTCCGATGTGCTGGGAGCGTCGTTCTCCGCGACCGGGTCCGGCTTCTCGATCCAGCCGGTGGGCTCGGTGGGCCTTGCGCCCGCGGGCATGTCCGGGCTGTACATCTTCCCCAACAGCGTCTTCCCCGCCGACCTCATCGCGGACTTTTCGCTCCCGCTGATCGACTTCTCGATCATGTACTCGCCCCAGGAACTCGGCTGCGACGACTCCGCCACGATGCGCGTCACCGCGTTCATGAACGGCGTGCAGGTGGGCACGAACACCGCGACTGTGCCCGTCCCCGGCACGTACCCCACCGGCACGCTCCGCATCACGGTTCCCTCCGGCTTCAACCGCGCGGTGGTGCACTACGACTCTCGCCCGCCGCGTTGCCAGGACTACGGCGTGATCTTCCTCGCCGACAATCTCACAGTGACCATGAAGTGCGAGCCCGCCACGGTGACGCAGGACCCCGTCGATACAACGGTGTGCCCGAACGACATCGTCGCCGGCGGCGGCCCCGCGCTCAACGCCTTCTCCTACCAATGGCAGTTCAGCACCGGCGGCGGCTGGACGCCTCTCGTGGATGACGTCGTCCCCGGCGTCGGAACCGTCTGGGGATCCGGATCCGGTTTCCTGCAGGTCATGAACCCGCTGGCCTCCGGCGTTCAGTTCCGCTGCGTTGTGACCGACCCATGCGGCGTAGCCACCAGCAACCCCGCCACGCTCACCGTCAACAACTGCACGCCATGCCCCGCCGACTTCAACCAGGACGGCGGCGTGGACGGCGCCGATGTTGACGCCTTCTTCACCGCGTGGGAGGCCGGCGACCCCTCCGCGGATGTGAACCAGGACGGCGGCATCGACGGCGGTGACGTCGCCACCTTCTTCACCGCCTGGGAAGCCGGCGGTTGCTGATCTAGTCTCATCTCAATCAGTCGCACTCGACCGCCGCGGCGTGTACAGGCACGCGCCGCGGCGGTGTCGTTTCCGGAACATCCAGACCGATTCACAACGCTCGACCAACGTGCACATGCGTCGAGCGACCTGTTTCGCGCTTACATCGGAGTGTCCGTTCTGTCAACCGCACGCAACCAGCACTGCCTGACGTTGCCTGACCCAACATGCTAACAGCTTCCGAGTGGAGACACCTTGTTTGCAACATCTCCCTTGCGTCGGACCGACTTCAAGATAGAATGAACACAGACGAGTGACGGGGACCGGGATTGATCGAAAACTCAGGCTTCATTGCAGTGCCGCGGCGAGGCGAGTCGAAACGGGCCGCGATTATGCGGAGGAACTCATGTCATCACTTCTCGTGGGGAGGCGGTGGAGCGTGTATGGGGGTTCATGCGCATGGGGCGCAGTCATGGTTGCGTTCGCTTCTCTTGCGGGCGGCTGCTTTGTGCCCGTGCCCGTCCCGAGCGGGCACGAGAGCTCCCGCCCATGGGCCGACAAGGCGTCGCAGGACAGCCACTGGGTCGATGTGATCAAAGACGGCCAAACCACGAAGAAGGATGTCCGCGGCGTGCTCGGGCCCCACGACTTCGAATGGAACGACGGGCGAGTCGTTGCGTACCGCGCCCGGCTCAAGACCGGCGAGACATACCTGGTCGGAGTGATCGTCGGCGGGTACACCGGGTCCGTCATGGCGGACAAGTGGTTTGACATGGGCTCCACGCACATTCTTCTGATCGAGTACGACGATTCCGGGTGCGTGCGCCGGCACGACCGACGAAGTCTCGCACTCTCCGCATCCTCGCGAGAAATCGACCGCTTGGGCCGCACGTGGGCCGCTGATGGTTCCGCGGCACCGAAAGGGGCCACCCCGTGAACCCGGCCGCCATCGCTGTTCGCGCAGCCCGGTGCGAGTGGATGGTGTACTGCGTATTGATCGCGCTGTGCGGCTGTGCGCCCAATCTGACGGACGCCCAGTGGCGTGCTATTCGCAATATCCATACCCAGGCGAGCCCCGACGAGGCCTTCCAGACCGGGCTCGCCGGTGCTCTCAACCGCGGCTGCCTGATTTCCTCGGTCGACGGCGCCTCCAGGCACTTCGAGGCTCTCCGCTCCACCCGGATCGACGGGAGCTTTCTGCTCGATTGGGACTGGATCGGGCTGAGCGCCGAGCCCGCGGCCGGGGGCGGCGCCGATGTGGTGCTCGAACTCCGATACCCGATGGACTACTCGCCCAGGTGGCCCGTGACCGACGCGAAGAAGACTCGCAAAGTCTGGGACTCCTTCCGGAATCCTGAGCCAATCCCCGAAGTACTCCATCGGTTCGTGCGGGCGCCGCGTTCACGAGTCGTCCAGGATGTCGCCGCGGCCTACCAGTCGTGCGGTTTTTCAAGCCACGTGGATGAGGTCGCCGGCGTTGTCTTGGGAGCAGCCTACCACGAGTCATTCTGGAGCGATTACTGGGTCAACGCGTCGTGCCTGGTCATCCAGCGCAGCCCGGTGAAGACCGAGATCCGGTTGTTCGTGGCGCGCACGATGGCAACCTCCTGCGGAAACACCTCGGGCGGCCCGGCGGACCCGGAATCAGAAGACGCGCTCTGGAGAGCGATCGCGTTGAAGCTGGATGATGTGATCGAGTAGATGCACAGTGCTCTGTCCCTTTCACGCGGCGGAGAAAAGTGACGGAAAACCGGCGGAAATGGCAAGGATTGCTCAACGATTAGCATGACGCATAGTCTTGTGAAACCGCGGCGCCTCGGCATGTGATCTACAACGGCCGCGTCTCGGCAACCGGAGGAGAGAGAAACATGAAGCAGCTTCAACAGGCGAACCAGGCGACGACCACACGATTTTGGCCCAGGCACATGTTGCTCTTGACGGCTGTACCGCTCCTCGCCGCCCACGCCTTGGCCGATGACGTCGTCGTGTACGGCCAGAGTTCCTGGAAGTACCAGGTCGTCGCGTGGGGCGCCGGCGCTGCCGCGTTCGGGAATCTCGCCGGCTGCACGCCCCCCAGCACCGTCAGAACAACCTGGCCCTCCAACACCGATCTGGTCGCACGCCTGCGCGTGCAGCTGCCCTGCGGCACCGGTTCGGTGCAGGTCGGCGTCGCGATCGATAACGACATCTCTGTCTGGTGTAACGGCGTCGATGTCTCCGGCGGCGTCCGCACCTCCGGGGGCTGCGCGGTGCGTGACCGCTACGTGTTCAACGTGCCTGACTCCGCGCTCGTCGCCGGTGAGAACGTCATCGCCGTCCGCGCCCACGATTACGGCAGCGTCACCTTCTTCGACGCCCGCGTCGCCGCCAACTTCCAAAACGTCCTGCGCGTCACGCAGCAGCCCGCTTCGGGCACGATCTGCATCGCCGACTCGCGAACCTTCTCCATCGTCGCCGCGGGCGGCGGAACACTCGCCTATCGCTGGCAGATCGAGGAACCCTCCGCGCCCGGCGGCTGGGCCGACATCGCCAACGGGGACAACTCCCTCCCGGGTGATCGCTCCTTCTCCGCCTCGGGCGCGGCGACGCCGCAGCTCACGATCACCCGCGCCAGCGGTCAGGATGTGATCCAACTCGGCCACACCGCCCGCGTTCGCTGCGCCGTCACCAACGCCTGCGGCTCGCTGAACAGCAACCCCGCCACACTCACGCTGTGCGCGTGCCTGGCCTGTCCCGCTGATTTCAATCAGGACGGCGGCGTCGACGGTGTGGACGTTCAGGCGTTCTTCGCCTCTTGGGAAGTGGGCAACTGCGACGCCGACGTCAACCTCGACGGCGGCGTCGACGGGTCTGACGTCAACTCCTTCTTCGCCGTGTGGGAAGACGGTCGCTGCTGAGTTCTTAGGGAATCAGTGTTCGCTCGCGCCGCGCCGCAGCACCGCCCACGTCGTGCCCGCCCGCACGTTCCACGGCAGCGCCACGTCAACCCCCTGCGGCGTCAGCAGGGGCTCGAGCCCGTGCTCGTCCACATCCAACTGCTCGACCTCGAAGCCGTTGAGTTCCCCGCGCTCCCTGATGAACCGCGCCGCATCGTCGGCGCCGAAGAACCAGCGGTGCCGGTCCACGGGAGGCTGTGTCGGCAGCCCGTAGTGCCGCAGCTTCGGCAGTGTGCCGCGCTGCGCCTGCAGCAGGAAGTTGCGGTACGGGTTGGGGAGCGAGACGATCACGTGGGCCGCCGCGACGCGGCACAGTTCGTCGAAGATCGCGTGAATCCGTTCGATGTGCTCCAGCGTGTCGGTGCACAACACCGTGTCGAACGCCCGATCCGCGAACGGCAGATTGTCCCTGTCGAGATTGAGCACCACGTCCGCCCGCGGATTCATGTCCACGCCGGTGTACGAGGCGGTGGGGGGCAGGTGCTCCAGCAGCCGTTTGATGTCACACCCTACGTCCAGCACGCGTCCGCCCAGGATCGGCGCGTACTTCGCCGCGGTGTACGCCGCCTTGCTGTCGCGGTCGTGATACCGCATCGTGGTCATGTACGGGCGCGCAGCAGGAGCGGTGGTTGACATTCCCAATCTATCGTCCGATCCCCGGATCCGCCCGGAAACCGACGGCTCCGCACGCCGCGTGAAGCACCCCCATCACGGTGGCCACCCGCGGCGACGTCGACGCGGCACCCGTCACATCCGTTCAACTTCGCTCAACCCGCCCCAACTTCCAGACGACCAATAACGGCGCGAGCGCACACGCGCTCCAAACCCGAGGGTCGTCATGCTCAATACCACATGGATGGGTGTCGGTGCCGGTCTTGCGGTCGTCTGCGCTGCCAACGCGCAGAACCTCGCGGGCTCCGTTCTCACCTATCAGGGCGAACTTCGCGAGCACGGCGTGCCCTTCACCGGCATCGCCGACCTCAAGTTCCGCCTCTTCGACGCCGCCAGCGGCGGCAGCCAGATCTCCATCACCGTCACCGTTCCCAGCGTCGCTATCGACAACGGCCGCTTCACCGTGCAACTGGACTTCGGCGCTGCCGCCTTCAACGGCGATGTCCGTTGGATGCAGATCGACGTCCGCAAGCCCGCCGGCTTCGGCCCGTACCAGAATCTCTCACCGCGTCAGCGCGTCACCGCCGTCGGCTACGCGCTCTTCGCGCTCAACAGCCCCGCCGGCCCCCAAGGCCCCATTGGTCCGCAGGGCCCCACCGGTCCGACCGGCCCCACCGGCCCGCAGGGCACGCCCGGCCCGCAAGGATTCACAGGCCCGCAAGGCCCCGCCGGCATCGCAGGCCCCGCTGGTGTCGCCGGGCCCGCGGGCCCCGCAGGCGCGGCAGGCCCGGCCGGTTCCGCCGGGCCCGCAGGCCCCGCAGGAGCGCAGGGCCCCCAAGGACTCCAAGGCATCGCCGGCCCCGCGGGACCGCAAGGTCTGACCGGCCCCGCGGGCGCCCAAGGCGCCACCGGTCCTGCCGGGGCCAACGGCGCACAAGGCCCGATGGGCCCCACGGGCCCCGCGGGCGCGAACGGCGCGCAAGGCCCGGCAGGCCCCACCGGCCCCGCCGGCGCATCACCCTTCACCCTCTCCGGCACCAACGCTCTCTACAACGCCGGCAACGTCGGCATCGGCACCACCGCTCCTTCATACCCGTTGCACATCCAGACCACCGGCCCGCGCGCCGGGTACATGTACTCCACCGCCGCCTCCGGCGCATCGTTCGGAGTCTTCGGTCGCTCCGACAGCCCCGCCGGTGTCGGCGTCGTCGGTCTCGCCAACGCTCTCTCCGGCCAGGCCATCGGCATGCAAGGCCAGAGCGAGAGCAGCGCCGGCCGCGGCATCCTCGGCTGGGCCACCGCTTCCTCCGGCGATACTTACGGCGTCTGGGGCCTCACCAGCAGCCCCGGCGGCACCGGCGTGGTTGGCCACGCCACCACGCAGACCGGCGCGACCACCGGAGTCCTGGGCCGCGTCGACAGCAGCACCGACGAGGCCACCGCCGTCTACGGCGGCGCGTGGGCCACCAGCGGCGTGACCACCGGTGTCTGGGGCGTCGTGAGCAGCAACAGCGACGGCGCGGCGGGCGTGTTCGGCGCCTCCACCGGCACCAGCGGCCAGAACATCGGTGTGCTCGGCTCCGCCGACAGCCCCAGCGGCTACGGCGTCTACTGCCTGGGCAACTTCGCCGCCTCCGGCACCAAGTCCTTCCGCATCGATCACCCCCTCGACCCGGACAACAAGTACCTCCTGCATTACTCCGCCGAAGGCCCCGAACCGCTGAACATGTACAGCGGCCGCGTTGAACTCGATGAGAGCGGTGAAGCCTGGGTCGAACTCCCCGATTACTTCGACGCCATCAACCGTGACGCGACGTATCACCTGACGGCGGTGGGGGGGCCGGCCCCGAACCTGCACATCGCCCAGCGCGAACTCAAGGGCCGCTTCCGCATCGCCGGCGGCACGCCGGGCCTCGAAGTCTCCTGGGCTGTCATGGGCGTGCGCGACGACGCGTGGGTCAAGGCCAACGGCGCCCCCATCGTGACGCTCAAGGGCCAGTCCGACCGCGGCAAGGTGCAGCACCCCTCGATCGTCGGCCGCAACGCCGTCGAAGGCATCTTCTACCGCAAGCGCGCCCAGGGCCCCATGATGTCCGAAGCCATGCCCGCCCCGCACGAATGAGCCGCGTCACGCCCGGCCCACCACGTACACCACGTAGTTCTCGTCCGGCGCTTCGTCGTCATCCAGCGGCCGCACGTGCAGCGCGCCGGTGTGATCCACCGCGCCCCCCAGCCGGTCGTGCACTTCAACGCTTCTGAACCCCGCCTCCAGGTACGCGTCCTTGAGCTCCGGGATGCCCCACAGCCGCCAGTCATACTCGAACGCGTCCCGGAAGACCTTCACCTTCCGCCCCCGCGCCGTCACGCGGAAGTGAATCGCGCACCGCACCCGCCCGGTCGCCGCGTTCGCTTCCCGCTGCTCCCATTCGTACTCCACCTTTTCTCCGTTGGGCCCCCGCAGCCGCTGCACCGTGCTCGAGCACACGAACGCGTCCGCGCCCCCGTACATGTCCGCCACGAACACGCCCCGCCGCTTCAGACACGCCCGGGCGTGCCTGAGATAGTCGATCAGCTCCCTGCGCGTGTGCCAGTACCCCAGCGGAAAGTTCGTCGCCGCGATGATGTCGGCCCGGTCCTTCGCCCGCATCACGTCGGACCGTACCAGCCGCAGCCGCGCCGCCGTCGCGCACGCCCGCAGCGGCTCCCCGTCCCGATCCACCCCGATCGCCGGGCCGAAAGCCCCCGCCCACGCCCGGGCCAGCGCCGCCGATCCGCAGAAGTCCTCGCGCAGCACCCGGGGGTTCCGCCCGTGCACCGCGTGCATAAACCGCGTTATCGCCGACGCGTTGGTCACGCACAGTTCGTACAACTCATGCCGCGCCAGCGCGGGTTGGGGTCGCGCGCCGCTCACGCGAGCTTCATCGCCCGCATCATGGCCTCGCCCATGTCCGCCGGGCTCAGCGCCACCGCCACGCCCGCGTCCTGCAGAGCCTTGATCTTGGCGTCCGCCGTGTCATCGGCCCCGCCGATGATCGCGCCCGCGTGGCCCATCCGCCGCCCCGGGGGCGCGGTGCGTCCCGCGATGAACGCCGCCACCGGCTTCTTCACGTTCTTCTTGATGTACGCCGCCGCCTCGATCTCGTCGGTTCCCCCGATCTCGCCGATCAGCAGGATACCGTGCGTGTCCGCGTCCGCCTCGAACATCCGCAGGCAGTCCACGTGGTTCAGGCCCCGCACCGGGTCGCCGCCGATGCCCACGCAAGTGCTCTGCGCCAGCCCGCGGTTGCTCGTCTGCCACACCGCCTCGTACGTCAGCGTGCCCGAGCGCGACACGATGCCCACGCTCTTGCCCAGCTTCGATTGGCTCACGTGTGTGTGGATATACCCCGGCATGATCCCGATCTTGCACCCCGCGTTCGTGAACCGGTCCGCCGCGCTCGTCCCCGCGCCCGTCTTGGGCCCCGGCGTGATCACGCCCGGGCAGTTGGGCCCGATCAAGTGAAACTTGCGCTGCTCCGCGGGAACATCCGCCCCGCCGTTGAGCCCATCCAGGATCGCCCGCACCCGGATCATGTCCTGCACCGGAACACCCTCGGTGATGCAGCAGATGACCTTGATGCCCGCCGCCGCCGCTTCCAGAATCGCGTCCCCCGCGAACGCCGCCGGCACGAAGATCATTGTCGCGTCCGCGCCCGTCGCCTTCACGGCCTGCGCCACGGTGTCGAACACCGGCAGCCCGTTCTCATCCCGCGTCCCGCCCTTGCCGGGCGTGGTGCCGCCCACGACGTTCCCGCCGTACTGAAGGCAGCCCTTCGTGTGGACCGCCCCGAACGAACCCGTGATGCCCTGACAAATGACGCGAGTAGAGGCGTTGACGAGTATGGCCATAGAGCCGGAGAGTAGGATCGGAGATTGGGCAAAATCCGCCCTCGCTCCCGCCCGCTTGCGGGCCCCTCGCCCGGCGGTCGCTAGCAGCCCCCCGCCTCCCAGGCCTCAAAGAACACCGACACATCCGCCCCGTCCACGCCGCCGTCGGCGTTCACGTCCGCCGAGGGCAGCCCCGCGCCCCAGTCGGCGAAGAAGGCGTCCACATCCCCGCCGTCGATGCCGCCGTCGGAGTTGTAATCCGCCGCGCACGGCGTGCGAACGTCGATCACCACCGTGTCCGTCGCCGTCGCGCTGGCGTTGTCGGTCACCGTGAGCGTGATGGTGTGAACGCCCACCTCCAGCACCACCGTCGGGTTCGCACCGGCCGCGATCGGCGTCGCGTTCTCGCTCCACGCGTACGCCGAGATCGTGCCGTCGGGATCGCTGCTCGCGCCGGCGTCCAGCGTCACCGGCTCCACGCCGTCGCGCTCGTAGTCGTACACAATCTGGTCCGGCCCCGCGTTCGCAACCGGCGACTGGTTCACGCGGAAGCCCGCGTCCCCGTCGGTGGTCATGTAGCGGTACCCGGTGTTCCCCGGCTGCTGCGCACGCACCCAGTAGTAGTACGTCGTGCTCACCCCCGCCGTGGTGTCGTCGAACTGCGTCACCCCCGCGCCCACCTGCCCCACCTGCACCGCGCCGGTCAGGCTGTTGGTCCCGTTGCGGACGATCTGGTACCCCGTCGCGTCCGTGATCACGCCCGGCCACGTCACCCGCACCTTGTCGCCGAACGTCCCGTCCGAGGCCGACGCCGCCAGCGAAGTGGTCTGCGCCAGCAGCGTGAACTTGTACTCCTGCGACGCCGAGCCGCCCCCGGGGTTGTACACCCGCAGCACGTTCGTGCCCGCCGGGAGCAGCAGCCCCGCCGTGGACTCCGCAAGCCCCGGCGCCGCGGCGTTCACAACCCGGTATACCGCCGTGTTCGTGTCGTTGCGCACGTCAAACGCCAGGTTCAGCGCGCTCAGCGCGTCCACCGTCGGGTACGGGTCCGTCGTGCAGTTGCCGATCTGCGTCCCCGCCAGGTACGAAGTCCCCACCGGGTTCACGCTGATGTCCACCAGCCGCGGCCTGTCAAGCGTGAACTTGAAGTAGTCCACCTTGAGCGATCCCTCCACAGCCAGCACCGAGCTGTTCGGCGGCACAGGCGCCGGCGCATCCCCCATCGTGAGCGCCGTCCCCGCCGTCAACGCGCCGATGTTCGTCGCCGCATCCACCGAGTTGTTCATCTCGTACGGATCGCCGTAGTAGAACTGCACGCCCCGGATGTCGTCCTGCTGCGGGCCGTCGAACGAGGTGTTCAGGATCGGCTCCATGATCTTCCACGTGGAGGCGTCCGTCCCGCGCGGGCACACGTGCGCCAGCCCCAGGCCGTGCCCGTGCTCGTGCATCACCACGTTGCGCAGGTAGCGGTAGTTGTTCGTGGTGGATTGCCAGCTCTCCCAGCGGTCCAGCACCATGTCGCCGCCGTCGGCCGGGTAGTAGTTGTACGCGAGGATGTTCCCGGTGGAG
Source organism: Phycisphaerales bacterium (assembly GCA_044222845.1). Classification (GTDB taxonomy): domain Bacteria; phylum Planctomycetota; class Phycisphaerae; order Phycisphaerales; family UBA1924; genus UBA2402. Next base: position 1,623 of record JBGAMO010000126.1, on the reverse strand, counting down.
TCGATCGCCTTCATGCCGATCCGCACGTCCCCCCGCGTCGCCGACCCCACGTTGCCCCACGCCGCCCCGTCGTCCCACTCGTTGCCGTTGTACCGGATGCGCACGTACGTCACGCCCGTGAGCGCCGACCAGCGATCAAAGCACTGCTGGATCTTGGAGATCCACACCTGCCGGTTGGCAGCGCCGAACTTGCTGTCCATCCGGCTGAAGATCTCGCTCGCACCCGCGCCTCCCACGGCGTTGTCATCGCCCACGATGGTGCCGTCCGGCACGAAACTCCACGTCAGCATGATCGCGTCGCCCTGCCCGCCGATGGGCCAGCGGTTCGAGACGTTGTACCGCCCCTGGTAGCCCCCGCCCGAATGCAGCATCGCCTCCACCTTCGCGATCGCCGGCGAATCCGAAGGCGTGTTCTCATCCCAGCACACCGCCGGTCGCCCCAGCCAGTCCGGGTCGTTGCTCAGCAGTTCGGGCGGCAGCCGTTCCGCGAAAATGTCCCAGATCGCCCGATGGTCCTGAAACTCGTAGTTGTGCTCCGGGTATCCCGGCCGCATGCTCGGGTTCTGGTACGGGTCCGCCGCGAGCAAGTGCGACGCAACTCCGCCCAGGCACGCCGCAGCCACGAGAATATGAGACGCTCGATAGTCCATGGAATCTCCAAGACCAGCCAGGGCACGAGACAACACAGGGCGAACTCGGCCCCCACGGCAAAGATCGGCTAACAACGGATGCCCCACAAGCGGCGATTTCCGCGGCACAACAAGTTGAAGCTCTCTCTACTGCCAGACACACGAACTGCGGTCACTCAGGGACGGGCAGGACCGGATGCCTATACGCCAAACTATAGGGTTCGGATTCCGCCCTTACCCGACGCGGCCAGCGACGCACACCCCCGGCCCCGCCGCGTGCGCCGTCACCCCGCCCGTCCGTATCATCCCGTCTAAACCCCGGAGCGCACCGCATGCCCCTCCTCATCACCAACGGCCGCATCATCACCGCCACGGACGACTACCAGGCCAACATCCTGTGCGAGGGCGAAACCGTCTCCCGCATCGACAAGCACATCGACCCAAAGTCCGTCCCCCTCAACACCCGCGTCATCGACGCCGCCGGCAAGTACATCTTCCCCGGCTTCATCGATCCCCACGTCCACATCTATCTGCCTTTCATGGGCACCTACGCCAAGGACACGTGGGAGACCGCCGGCCGCGCCGCCCTCGTCGGCGGCACCACCACCCTCATAGAAATGATCTGCCCCGGCAAGACCGACGAGCCCATCGCCGCCTTTGAAATTTGGCTCTCCAAGGCCTCCGGCATCGCCCCCTGCGATTTCACGTACCACATGGGCGTCACCCGCTTCGATCCCGCCGCGGAATCGCAGCTCCGTCAGATCGTCCGCCGCGGCATCACCTCCTTCAAAGTCTTCCTCGCGTACAAGGGCGCCCTTGGCGTCGACGACCGCGAACTCTTCCACACCCTTCGCCTCGCGAAGGAACTCGGCGTCGTCGTCACCGCCCACTGCGAGAACGAAACCCTCGTCGACGAACTCCAGAAGCAGCTCCTCGCCGAGGGCAAGACCGGCCCGCAGTTCCACGAACCCTCCCGCCCGCCCCGCGTTGAGGC
>JBGAMO010000287.1:0-2177 GCA_044222845.1 Phycisphaerales bacterium | reverse complement strand
GATTTGAAGCGTCTGGGTCGCTGGGGCGATTGTCCCGCGCGTTATCGGCCCGGCGCGAAGACTTGCCCCAGCGTCTGGCCAACAATTGCCTTTCCGGCGCGACCCTTTCGCGCGGACGGAGGTGATGTGTGGGTCAGAGTACAAGCACGAGTGGATGGAGGAGGATTGTCGGAGTTGTGTTTGTGCTGGCCGTGCTCGGCGCGGCGTATTTCAAGTTGATTCCGGGCGGGTCATCGGCGACGACGTCGCCGGGGTCGACGGTCGAGCCGGCGTCCGCGCCGTCACCGCGAGACGGGCAGCCATCGTCTCACGTACCCACGGCAGACCCGGTCAAGCCGGCGGCTGCAGCATCCAAGCCAAAAGATGCCGCGCCTGCTGCAACAGCGAGCGCATCGGAGATCCGCGCCGGCTCATGGAACATCGAGTGGCTCGGCAAGCCGGAAGACCGCAGCGGGGCGGGGCAGGGGGTGGCGCAGGATCCTGCGGATCTCGCCGATCTGATTGTCACGTCGCGCGTCGCGGTGCTGGGTCTGTGCGAGATTGTGAGCAGCATCTCCGGCCGCCCGATTCGCAGCCGCGAGATCGAGGCGACGGTTGATGCGATCAAGAAGAAGACCGGAGACGGGTGGAAGTATGTGCTGTATCCGGGGCGCAACGACGGGGATCAACTCACGGGGGTGTTGTGGAATCCGCGCATCGTTACGGCTGAGACCGCGAGTGACAAGCCGTTTGACACGGCGACGGATACTCCGTGGGCCGTGCCCGTGGGTAAGGGGCGAAGTTCACAAGGGTCCGGTTTGTTCAATCGCCCGCCGCACGCCATGAAGTTTTCCGCGGGCGCGGGCAAGACGGACTTTGTTGTTGTGGTGCTGCACCTGAAGGCGGACTACAACGGCGACTTCGCCCAGCACCGCAAGGAAGAAGCCGATGTGCTGGTGGGTGCCCTTCCCGCGGTGCGTAAGCAGTTCCATGATGACGATGTGCTGCTTGTCGGCGACACGAACTGCACGGGCGACCACGAGCCAGCGATCGTGGCGTTGGAAAGGGCGGGGTACTTTGATCTGAACGGGTCGCATCGCGCCACGCATTGGCGCGGCGGGAGCATGGACCGGGAACTTGTCCCCGTGTCGCAGCCGGAGTTCGCCGGTCACGGCTTTGAAGTCATGTCGGATTCCTACATGAGCAAGCGAGGCATCGACGCTCGCGAGTACAAGCGCCGGTTCAGTGACCACTTCATGGTGGTGGGAACGATCAGGGTGATGGCGGATGATGATTGAACCGTGCGGGCGGCCGATTTGAAGGGGTTGCGGCGGGCAGCGCATCGACCCGGCACTTTGCGTACACTGCGCGCATGGATCATCTCTCCACACAGTCTGCGTCCGACCGTCTCAAGAAACTCATCCGCGACGTTCCGGACTTTCCCAAGCCGGGCATTTTGTTTAAGGACTTCACGCCTCTGATTCGCGATCCGGCGGGGCTTGCGCTCGCGGTGGAGTTGATGGTGAATCCATTCCGGGACAAGTGCGTGAACCTGGTGGTGGGCGCGGAGTCGCGCGGATTCATCTTCGGCATGGCGATGGCGCAGGCATTGAGCGCGGGGTTCGTTCCGGTTCGCAAGCCGGGCAAACTGCCGTGGAAGAAGGCGTCCATCTCGTACGAACTCGAGTATGGCAAGGACACAATGGAGATTCACTCGGATGCCATCGAGCCGGGGCAACGCGTGCTGATGGTGGATGATCTGCTGGCCACAGGCGGGACGATGCAGGCATGCTGCAAACTGGTGCAGGGGATGCGAGCCAACATCGTGGGTATCGCGGTCTTGATCGAACTGGCCGATCTGAACGGGCGCGGCTTGGTGAAGGAGTTCGGAGCCGTTCATTCGGTGCTGTGCTACTGAGTGTCCGAGGAATCGCTGGCGCGCCAGTCCATGCTGGTTCGGGCGAATACGCCGCGCCGCCGCATTTGGCGTTCGACAATCCGCGGTTTGGGCGGCACGAAGAGGAGACTCGTCCAGTGGCCCTCGGCGTTTCGCATCACTCCGTGCGCGGCGTAATCCGGCAGCCACCACTGGTCGTCGATGAGATAACTGAAGGCGTGATCGCCATCGGGTGCCAGAACGCGGATCGACCACCATCCCTCTTCGCTCGACTCGCGGTGGCCCATGGTCTCGGACTGCT